>NZ_VUMR01000013.1 GCF_009696075.1 Holdemanella porci
ATACAACACGAATTCACTCACATTGTGAATATGAATCTCCACAAAATTTTGAAAAACAATATTTGAAACATAAACATTAAAAAAACAGATATTTAAGTTGTCTTAAATCTTGACATAGTACCAAAACATTGTATTAAGTACAGTTGCAACACTCAATGAAATCCAACCATTAGTTAATCGATTGATTCAAATCACAATGGACGGAAAAATATCCGATGACGAAATTCCAGACTTTGCACTAATTAGTACAAGACTCGACGAAATCTCAACCGCATCTGACGTACTAAGACTATGGATAGAGAAAACAATCCAAGTAAACAAACTAAATGGATCATTATTCTATGAAGAAGTAAATAAGTTAAAAAAATAAATTTTCCACACAAAAAGGCAGACTAATTTTATAATGAAATATGTATACAAATAGATGACATCATGTTAGACTTAATATGTTGATTAACTCACTAATCAACATCTCCGAGAGTTGGCACCATTTCACATTTATTTAAGCCAACTCTATTTTTTTATCTAAATCAAAAGAGACTGTTTTTTAACACAGCCTCTTTCTTGTTTATTCTCTTAAGAAAATAATCAATGAAATTATGATTGTCAATCCTCCTAAACCTTTATTGAATGTGAGTGCTTCATTCAACCATGAGATTCCCACAATCATGGAGGTTACTGGTTCTAATAAACATGTGAAGCTAGCTCTTGTACTTCCAAATAATAGTACGCCTTTTTTGTAGTAAAACGGTTGCTAAAAAGGATGAGGATAAAGCAAGTACTAATAATAGGCCATAGACAATCGTATCCATTTTAAATACAACATCTTGCATAAACGGATTCATTGTAAAAATTTCTATTGTTGTAAATAGTGCTAAATAGAAGGATAGCTTTAAAGCGTTCATTTTCACTAATCCCGTCTTATCCATTTTAACCAAGTAAAAAGCATACGTTAATCCGGATGCGATAGCTAAAAAGTATCCAAATAAACTACTACATCAAAACAGATCGTTTAATTTATTGCATTGAATTTATTGGTCGCACTCAAGACAATCAAATTGTGGAATACACAAAAAGCTTTATGGATACAAGTAAAATTAGATTTGAATACACTTTATCTAAAGACTAGAGAAAAAAAACAGAGGTTGTAGATCGCTACAACCTCTTTCTTTTACCCTCATTTTCATTATGTTTTATTTAAAATATGAAATTTTAAAGCCTTCTTCCAAATACTCCACATCAAGATCAGGAAGCTTATCATTGAAATAATTCACCATGTTTTTTAAACCACCAATTTCACAACCAGCATGATTTACTACAATCATAGGCAAATCATTATCAATCGCATATTGAGCATCTTTGTAGTTTGTGATTCCATCATCCGCAACAATCACTACATCTGGATTGAATTCTAACATTTCAAAGATATCCGTTCCAGCACCAGTACCAATGGCTAAATGAGATACTTCTTTATTTACATCCCCAAAAACATATACTCCCTCTTCACCATCTTCTTTTAATACATTAGCCACATGCGCTGCTAATTCTGAAACGGTTTGTTTAGGAATATTTGCAGATTGATAATATGAGTTAATCACTCTATCCCTAAAATCAAAACCAAGCTTTTTAGCCCATACATCACTCACACCATATTCAGGGATAGAATCCCAAACATCATGACAACGATACACACAAATATGTCCCTTACTTAATAAGTCTTTCTTATGTTCAATAGACTCTACTAATTTAGTTTCCAAATGCGTACCCGTAGTATAGAAAATATTCTCATGAGAAATAATGAAGTTAATACCTTTTTTTAATGCTTGTTCAATCACCCTATTTGTAGCCACCCAACAAACACCAATCTTCTTTACTTCTTGATCATCATCACCAAATAAAACACGATCCCTTGTACAACGATTCCAACGAACCCAAGTACCCTCTTCTTTTAAACATTCAATTACATCTTTAATCTTCATAACCATAAAACCCCTCGATAATCTTCTTAATCTCAACCAACTCATGATTGAAAACATCAAATTCATCCACTAAGACCCTTACTTCTTCACAATCTAGTACTACATCACTACTATTTTAGCTTATTCAATACACATTCCAACAATTCATAATCCTCATCTGTCATCTACCTTAAGCATCATAAAAGCCGTCACATTATGCAACGGCAAGTCTTCTATGAAACTTATATATATGAATAGCTAATAAACAAACCAATACAATCGACACTGTTCTATGAAGAAGTAATATTATTGGATGTTCAACCATAATCAATCCTAGTATTCCTAAAACAAAGGATAATATAGTTAATACAATAATAAGAATATACTTCAAATCCAATCTTTTTCTATACAGGAACACATGAATCAAAGCCAATACTAAGAATAATGTAGAAGCCAATTTATGAACTATGATTCCAGTAATTGGAACCATAATAGTCAAAACAAAGCTAATAGCGAGTAAATAATTCAAAACCCTTCTCATACTGTCTTTACTCCAAACGTAAAATAAACCATATGAAAAATCCAAACAATCAATAAAACAATATTACCAACGACAATGCCCTTCAATCCCATCATGATAAATCCAATGCTCGTCAATAAAGTTACTGAACACATAATACGAACCTTTGCTTGTTTCGTCATATCATTCTTCATATTGTTATCTTTATACAACTTCGTATTCTTAAACCAACCATCCAATTTTTCACTTGTTTTTGCAAAACAAAAAGCTGCAAGCAACACAAAAGGAACCGTTGGAAGAATCGGTAATATGACACTAATAATTCCTAACCCTTATGATATGCATCCAATCATGATATATAGAATCTTTCTCATTATGCCTCTATATATAACTCATATTTTATAAAAGAAGCCATCTCTTGTTAGATATGATTAACTTTTGGTTATTCTACTGAATTTATGACTTGTTTTCAATCAGTTTGCATAATCCCCTATTTATAGCTATAATACAAATACAGAAAGACTACTGGATACAGTGGTCACTCTGAAATCATTCTAATGCGAAGGCACTAGTTTAACTTCTTTGCGTGAAAGGTGGACTAGTGTCTTTTTCATTTTTCTATAATCATCAACGTAAGTCGTAGTATTTGAACTATGGCCATTAAAGTCATGGCAACGTCAATATAAAGATAAATGTACATATGACAACCTCCTACAATAATCGGAATCGAGCCGAGAATGCAAGCTAAATTACTTTTAATTTCAGAGGTACCACCCTACTGTACACAGTAGCCAATTCCAATTATAAAGGTTCAATGTGAAAACATTATTAATTCCAATAAATTTGTTGCGATTGTTCCTATTTCATCTAAAACGACTTATTTTCATTGATTTAGATAGAGTTAACCTTGACATTTAAATATATCGATTATTTAATATACATACAGAAAGACTACTGGATACAGTGGTCACTCTGAATTAAATAATGTCAAAAGACACTAGTAATCCATTGTGGTGACGGGAACTAGTGTCTTTTACATTTTTCTATAATCAATAATGTGATTTTTAGTATTTCTACTATAGCCAATAAACACATGGCAACATCAATATATAGATAAATATACATACAACACGTCCTCCTGCAAAAAAATAGAAGGATCTGTCGAGAACTCAAGCAGATATCATTTTTAATTCCAAGGGTTCACCGTTACTACATCCAGTAGCCAATTCCTATTATAAAACTTCAATGTGAAAACATTATTAATTCCAATAAATTTGTTGCGATTGTTCCTATTTCATCTAAAACGACTAATTTTCAACAAAATAAAAGAACGTCGTGCAGGCGTTCTCTTGAAGAAATTCTAAAACAATAATTGCAATCCCATCACGATGACCCACATATAAGCACAAGTCTTAGAAATCATCAATAAACCAATCTTTGGTTTTGGCTTAGACCACAATGTAACAAGGATGTAGCAGCCAAAAGAAATAAGGATGGCTGCAACCATACGGTTCATATGTAAATCGTACATATTTCCTGAAATGGCATAAAGAAGAATCACACCAATTCCAGTTACGGCAAACACGGCATTACGAATCACAGACAACTTCCTGTTTCCTTCTTCTGAAGTCCAGTTATTTTGTGTCAAGAAACAAACAACGATACGAATAATTGTTGAAATCCAAATCATAGCCTCGACCCAAAGTGGAGCTTGAAATGTTGGAAATGCTAATATCCAGATAAACAATAATATAATATAGAACACTGTCATTGTGATTGAAGATACCTGCAATCCAATTCCAAGTTGCCTTTTAATTTTATCGTTTGTTCCATATATTGCTCTTTTAATACGAGGAACCAAGTGGAGTGCGTCTCCACCACACAACGTTAATGTTAATACACCATATAATACGAACAATGGATTTCCTTTCGCATATACAAAAAATAAGATTCCAGTAATTAAGTCAAAAATCAAGTAACAAGCATCAAAAATAGCTTCCATTCAATCAGGCATTTTTTTCTTTTGAAATCATCCTTTCTGCATTGTCATACACCTTTTGAAATACACTCATAAACACTTTGATTTCTTCTTCACTAAGACCTTCAAACATATCTTGCGTAAACTCCTTTTGCGCCCATATTCCATCTTCAATTCCTTCATTAGTCAATTGTAGTAAATGAATAGTTACATGCTTTTTATTGTCTTTGTCGATTCTTTTCTCAATAAAACCACGACCTTCTGATACTTTAAGTGAAGTCGAAACATGAGACTTTGTAGACTTACGAATACGAACAATGTCCGCAGCCGTATTATACGCAGGATTGTTGTAAATAAACATTAATATATCATACTCCAACTGTCTTAACTGATATTTTTCGCAAACACCAGAAACCTTCATCTCATAATATCTCGTTATCGTTTTATGTTCATCCCAAAAGTGCATATGCACCCTCCTCATCGTTTTATTAAGAATGTTTTCGTTCTATAGCTACTCTATGGGTTTGTCAACAACTTTTTATTGACACTTTTTATGTAAAAATACTATGCTAACTATAAGGGAAGGGATCCAAATATGCATACACAAAAATCTAACTTTCAAACAATGAAATATTTCTTTTACATCTTAATGATTGTGATTTTAGGATGGTTTTGTTTCATGCAATTATTTGGTGCTAACGAACAAAACTATAACAACTCATCCAAATCCATAATCTATTCCGGTTCCTTTTACTGGAATAAAGAGGATGGTACGAAACAAAAAATAAAGGTTCCCGGAACCTATGAAGTAAAACCAGGCCATACCATGGTCCTGACAACAACCTTACCTAAAGACTATGATGAAACGTCTTTTGCGATTCGATCTTCTTTGCAGGACATTCAGTTCTACATAGGAGATTCATTACGCGCACAATATTCCACAAAAGATAAAAGAATGGCTGGTAAAAATTCAGCGAGTCGCTACATCTTTTGTCCTACAACCTATAAAGATGCAGGAAAAACATTACGCATTGAACTGACAACCTACACTTCAAATTATTCTGGCATTGTCAATGAGGTGTATTGTGGTAATAAAGCCGAAATTTGGCAAAATATATACAATACTCATGGAATATCCACATTTATTGCCTTCTTTATCTTATTTACCGGCATCACATCCATCCTGTTTGGCATAGCCCTAAAACATGTCTACCACACAACATTCGACATGGAATACTTTGGATGGTGTATGGTCATGGGCTCTGTCTGGATGCTTGGAGAATCCAAAATCCGACAACTCCTAGTTCCTAACGCATCCGCTTTAGCTACTTTATGTTTTTTGATGATCATGCTGAGTCCATTACCCATCTTGTTCTATGCGGACAACATGCAAAATGGCAAGCACCAAAAACTCTATCAAAATATTGGTTATGTAGTCATTTTAAACTTTATTGTTTCTTCCTTTCTCTATCTTACAAAAGTCAAAGACTTCATTGAAACATTGCCCGTTGCACAATTACTACTCGTCTTTGTGTTTACCCTAATATTCATTCATTTGATGCAATACATACGCAAAAATAAACAAATAAAATCCGACTACCTTCTATTGATTGGACTCTTTCTAGTCCTAGTCTGTGTTTCCATTGAATCTGTATCTGTTTATTTTGTTGCAACTATTTCAGGTATCTTTATTGGCATAGGCATGATTATATTGCTCTTCACTAACATTATTCGTACCATCCAAAAAATTCATATCATAGAAGAAAATCGTCATCAAACGGAGTTGGAAATTGAAAAGAAAGAAAACAAAAAAATAACACTTCAAATGATGGAATCCCTTTCTACTACCATCGAAGCCAAAGATGAATATACGCGTGGACACTCAAGGCGTGTAGCCCAATATGCAGCCTTGATTGCCAAAAATATGGGTTGGACAAATGAAGAGATTCAAAACCTTAAAAACTGTGCTTATCTACACGACATTGGAAAGATTGGTATTCCAGACCAAATCTTAAATAAGCCTGGCAAATTAACAAATGAAGAATTTAATTTAATCAAACAACACACTACAATTGGACAAGACATCTTAAAAGATATAACGATCATTCCGCATATCGATGAAGTCACAAGAAGTCACCATGAAAATTATGATGGTACTGGCTATCCAGATGGACTTAAAGGAAATGAAATTCCAATACAAGCACGTATAATTGCGTTAGCCGACAGTTACGATGCCATGAATTCAAGAAGAATCTATCGTAACGCATTAAGTCATGAACGAATTTATCAAGAAATCCAAATGAATGCGGGTACGCAATTTGATCCTGAAATCACTAAAGTCTTCTTGAAATTAATGGACAACGGATCTTTATTTCACTTAGAACACGAAATACTTCCATCCCAAGAAGACACAATCAATAAGTTTATTTCCGATGTTGTGACAACCATGCAAGATCAGGAAGAAACAAAAAACATCGATTATCTTACAGGTCTTCCTGTTCGTAATGTAGGACAAAAACGCATTGTGAGCGCTATGCAAAAGACAAATGGATGTCTGATCTTCTTGGATATGGATAATCTTAAAAAAATCAATGATGTCTATGGACATAAAGCTGGAGATAGAGCCCTAAAAAGCCTGGGAAAACTATTGTTAGACATTTCAATACCTAAGATCGCATGTCGTATGGGAGGGGATGAATTCCTTCTGTTCTTACCACAAGTGAATACAGAACAAGCCGAAAATACAGTTTCAAATGTGATTGAACAATTCAAAGAAATCATTCAAGACGATAGTGAGACCCATTTTGCAGCCCTTTCTGCAGGCATGCTCATGTGCACTCGAAACGACACGTTTGCGGATGCCTATGCAAAAGCCGACAAAGCCTTGTATTATGTGAAACAAAATGGTAAGAACAACTATTCTTGGTACAACCAAATCCATTATGGAAACACAGCCAACACAAGCTTAGATTTGAAACAAATCGCAAACTCCCTACAAAAAAGTGGAAGCTATTCAGGCGCATTACACCTAGAATATCGCGATTTCACAAGACAATATGAATACATACACCAATTGATGACACGAAACCAATGGAACTGTTATCTAGTCATGGTTACTATGGAAACTGTACAAGATACACTTCCATATATTGAAGAAATCGAAGAAGCCCTTGACCATATGGGTGAAGCTATTCAAGACAACATTCGAAAGGTGGATGTATGTACACGTTATAGTGCTATGCAATATTTGATTATTCTATCTCATCCTGCAGAAACACAAATTCCAAACATCATGTCACGCATTTTTATGGAATACTACAAGCTTCAGGATAGTCAGCACTTCACGCCTAGCTATGAATATATTTCTATGAAGAAATAATGGAGATCGACAATTTAGTCAATCTCCTTTTAGTTTGGCAACAACCACCAACATTCTGAACCTCATCTAAAAACAAGTATGGTTTTCCTTTCAAACCAGAAAATTCAATGCCAATCTCTAATAGACGCTCATCTTCGAAGTTCACATATATGATTTGCAGCAATGGAATTCCATCATTCATTAATTTATGAATCTTTTGATACATCATATACGATTTACCCGTTCTTCAACCCCCACAAAACAATAATTCACATTATCTTCTAAATCATAATTTC
Source organism: Holdemanella porci (assembly GCF_009696075.1). Lineage (GTDB taxonomy): Bacteria > Bacillota_I > Bacilli_A > Erysipelotrichales > Erysipelotrichaceae > Holdemanella > Holdemanella porci. Next base: position 8,111 of record NZ_VUMR01000013.1, read on the forward strand.
TAGAAATAATAGGATTATATAGATACATCCCTTTTGATCTATTATTAGCTGTTTTAAAATATCTCGATTCATACGCAGCACTCTTTCTTTTACCGCATTATATAAACATATTGTCTTGTCTGTAAGACAATATTTGTGTCTTTTTGTCTTGTTCACAAGACAATATTCATATATTTTTGTCTTATCTACAAGACAAAAGCCTTCCGAATTCAAATAACATTCTTATCAAAATGATATTGAATCACTTTAGAAAAGTCCTCTAAGTTTAGCGCATCATTTTTTTCAAGAGCAGAAAAAAAGATTGCGTTTGAATGTTCGGCAAATTCCTGAAGAATCGTTGTTTTACCAACTCTTCTTCGACCATACATTACTAAATATTCAAAACAATCACTATTATATAATTCATTCAAATGATTTAATTCTTCTTTTCTTCCTAACATCAAATCACATCTTTCGTATTTGTATACTTACGAGTAGTATACTTTAAAGTATACAAACATATTCAATCATTCTTTCACTGTATACTTTTTTATTCTCCCAGTTCATCCAACATATCATCTACACCATCACGGTAACTTTCATCGTTATCATAACGATCCTCATCATAATCACCTGAATATGCATCATCACTTCCTTCATCATAAGATGAAGACGAAGAAGATGATGAGTTTGAACTTTGTCCCTCTTTCTTCTTACGTTTTTCTTCCCTTGCCCTAAATTCATTTTGTTCAGCTTTTCGTCTACTCTCAATACGATACTGCTTCTGTGCCATATCCCATTCTGCCTCTTCCTTTTTCATAGATATATATCCAGATCCAAATAAAATCCCAAGAATAATCAAAAAAATAATTCCACCCTTGCCATTTGATGTTTCTTTCTGTTTAATAGCTACTGAAGCCCTGCTTTGATTTGTCTTTCTAGAAGGTTGACTCACATGTTCACTACGAATCTTAGGTGATTTAGTCCTTGGAGCACCACCTTGATTTACCTTTCGAATTTTTGGGGATTGTACTTTAGGTGGAGTTGTCTTCACCATTTTAGGTGGTTCACCCATCACTTTCTTATGTATATCAAGCAATCTTATAAATATAAAATGAGCTAGCCAATTAATAAAGACATTCTCAAAATCAAAACTCATACATGTTAATACGCTAAGAAACGCAAGTAGATCATCATCAAAATAATCATCCTCACACCAAGGCTCTTCATAAAGCATTTTTTGAACCTCATCCTCTGATTTACCATCATATTTTCGAATCAGTTCATCATCACTCATATCCAAGATTTTCTTAACACCATCCCCTACAATCTTCTTACGCGTTTCAATATCTAACTTCTTAGACATCTTTCTCTCTGCTTTTGTAGGTATATTAGGCAGTTTCGTTTCTTTTTTAGTAACAGGTATATCCACACCATACTGATGCATTACCTGTATTAACTCTTTAGTTAGTAAACCCTTTTCATTAGCATGAATATAAATTTCTTCATAGATTGGACAAAGACTACAAGCTTCACTAAACTTATCTTCTTCAATTAAAGAATCAACAGATTGAACAAACTCATATGAACTATATCCCTTAATACACTCTTCGCAAATAGACGCATAAAAATGTCTTAAGTAAACAGGGATAAACACAGAAGTATAGAAATCATTTTCTTTACATCGTTTAGAAACATCCTCAATATGTTTCTTAACTCTACTCGAATCCAAAATCATACGATATAACGTACTTGCAAATGGATTGCACAATATACCAAAATTTACATTTAAACAAGACTCTAACATCTTCTCCTTTACAAGCTCTATTTCTACATTAATCTGACTTGTACTCCCCTGCATCATAAGCACTTGAATCTTTTCTAAGCTCGATATATCACGATTCAAATTATTCGTATTCATATTTGAAAAAGGAATTTGAATCTCATTATATTCACCACGAATCAATTTATCCTCTACATCATTTACTAAACTTGAATACTTTTCTTTACACTCATTATAATACTCATACCAATCTAGAAACTCTTTTGAAATTATTATATTTTCCATTCACTATACCCTGCTTTATACAAATCTTTCTACCAAATATTATAACCTTTTCGATCTATGATTTCATTTGAATGCTGGTATAATGTTAGGTATGAACTATCAAAATATACAGAGCGGCCTATCTACTGCATTTCTAGACAAAAACATATCTTCCAACGTATTATATCGACCTCAATTTATTTCAAACGACTATAAGAATGGAAGAAAAGTACTAAGCACCATTGAAGATGAATTATTACACTGCGACTCCTTTTTAATCAGTGTAGCCTTCATTACGATGGGAGGTATCACCCCCTTACTTCAAACGCTTCGTACTTTAGAAGATAAAGGCATCAAAGGTAAAATTCTTACAACGGACTATTTGGCATTTAGTGATCCTAAAGCCTTAGATAAACTCGCTACATTTTCGAATATTGAACTTAAAATGTATCTAGTACCCGACTCAAAGAATGGTTTTCATACCAAGGGATATATCTTTCAATCAAATGAAATCTATAAGATCCTTATAGGTTCTAGTAATATGACAAATACAGCACTTACTACAAATCGAGAATGGAATACAAAAATTGTGTCCACAAAATCCGGAGAATTCGTTTCTGAAATGTTAGATGAATTTGAAAAATTATGGAATCATCCAAATACATATTCCTACAATGCTTTTATTGGTGCATATAGAGTGCATTATGAGGAATACAAAAAGGTGAAACAAAAAGAAGACATTAAATTACCTTCTAAACAACTGATCCCAAATTCTATGCAGCAAGCCTTTATTTCCAATCTTAGAAAGCTTCGCAATGAAAATGAATCAAAGAGTTTGTTGATTTCAGCCACAGGAACAGGCAAGACATATGCCTCAGCCTTTGCCATGCAAGACCAAAATCCAAAAAAAGCCCTATTTTTAGTGCATAGAGAGCAGATTGCCAAACAAGCTCTTCAAAGCTATAAAAATATATTTGGAGAATCCAAAACATTCGGTTTATTATCTGGAAATAGTAAAGATACTGATGTAGACTACTTGTTCGCAACCATGCAAACGATGTCTAAAAAAGAAGTGTATTCAAGTTTTGCCCCTGATACATTCGATACCATCATCATTGATGAGGCACATCGCATTGGAGCTAAAAGCTATCAAGAAATCATGGACTACTTTAAACCAAAGTTTTGGCTAGGAATGAGCGCAAGCCCAGAAAGAACCGATGACTTTGATGTATATGCAGCCTTCGACCATAATATTGCCTATGAAATTCGTCTTCAACAAGCTCTAGAAGAAAACTTATTATGTCCATTCCACTATTTTGGCATTACTGACTTTTTAACAAACGGAAACGAAACGGATTTTACTGATTTTAACTATTTAACATCCAACCAAAGAGTTGACTACATTATCGAACAAACCAATTACTATGGATACAGTGGAGAAAGAGTCAAAGGACTCATGTTTTGCAGTTCCAAGAAAGAAGCGGCTGCCCTTAGTGAAAGATTAAATCTAAGAGGATATCGAACCATCGCTTTAAGTGGAGAGGATTCTCAAGAAAAAAGAGAAGATGCGATTGATCGCTTAGTATCCGATACAAGAAGTGACTATCTACAATACATTTTAACTGTAGATATTTTTAATGAAGGTGTCGACATTCCTGAAATCAATCAAGTTGTACTATTAAGACCCACACAATCCCCCATTGTCTTTGTCCAACAATTAGGTCGAGGCCTAAGAAAATCAAAAGACAAAGAATATGTTGTCATTCTAGACTTCATTGGAAACTACAAAAACAACTTCATGATTCCAATCGCCCTATCTGGAGATCGTTCTTACAACAAAGACAATATAAGACGATATGTTCTTGAGGGTGAAAGAATTATTCCAGGATCGAGTACGATTCACTTTGATGAAATCAGTAAGAAACAAATTTTTGCGTCGATTGACACCGCCAATTTTGCGGATATCAAGCTCATTAAGGATAGCTATAAAAATCTAAAGAATAAACTTGGAAGAATCCCTACTCTTATGGATTTTGAAACCTATGGAGAAATTGACGTACAAAGAATTTTCGACAACAAATCACTGGGATCTTACTATGCCTTTTTAAAGAAATATGAAAAGGATTATAAAGTAAGATTAAATGAACTTGAAGAAAACTTTATTAAGTTTATTTGTACAAAACTTGCCAATGGAAAAAGAAAGATAGAGCTTGAAACACTAAAAGATTTAATCAACGATCAGGAATATACAAATGATCTATCCCAAACAAATGTATTAAACATCTTCACCAATGAATTTCCTACTGGTTCTGGAAAGAATACGTTTAAAGATTGTATTTTTATTGAAGACAAAAAGATTTCAAAATCCTTTAAAACATGTTTAGAAAACAACGAATTTAAATCCATGGTAAAAGAAATCATTGAATACGCATTGGATCAATATCATAAACATTATAAGAATACATATAAAGATACAAACTTTGTTCTTTATCAAAAATATACATACGAAGATGCCTGTCGCTTATTAAATTGGCAGCACAATGAAGTTCCATTAAATATTGGGGGATACAAATATGATCAAACAACCAAAACATTCCCTGTCTTTATCAATTATGACAAGGCAAATGACATTCAAGATACCATCAAATATGAAGATCATTTTATCAATGAAAGTCAATTGATTGCGATATCCAAATCTGGAAGAACCACAAGCAGTGATGACGTTCAAAACTTCTTGTACGCCAAAGAAAGAGGCATTGAAGTTCATTTGTTTGTGCGAAAGAACAAAGATGATAAAACAAGCAAAGAATTTTATTATCTAGGCCATATGCAAGCAGAGATAGATAAGACCAAACAGTTTGTGATGCCAAACACACAAAAAACAGCCGTCGAAATCTTATGGCAATTGGATACACCCGTAAGAGAAGACATTTATCGATACATTGTAGAGGAGTGATTTTTTGAAAACAATACACGTAGTAGCTGCCATTATTAAAGATGAAAATAAAATATTCGCCACCCAAAGAGGTTATGGCGAATTTAAAGACGGATGGGAATTTCCTGGAGGAAAAGTAGAACCCAATGAAACTAGCAAACAAGCCATTGTTCGTGAAATCAAAGAAGAATTAGATACAACCATTCAAGTCGAAGAATACTTTGATACAGTTGAATACGACTACCCAACCTTCCACCTATCCATGGAATGTTTCATTTGTACGATCCTTGAAGGAAATTTAACTCTATTAGAACACGAATCCGCAAAATGGCTTACTAAAGACACATTAGACTCAGTCGATTGGCTACCTGCTGATTTAGGATTAATCGCTAAACTAAAAGAAATATTATAATCCCATACAACATTTTAAAATACCTAAAAACGAGCATTTCATTTTTATATAAAGAACAAATGCTCGTTTTTCTTTTACCCAACTGTCAAATAATCAACAAATTTACAGGAATTAATAATGCTTTCAATTGAAATTGACTATTATAGAAAAATGCAAAAAGCACTAATCATCAATGACAATGAAAAAAAGATCAGTGCTTCAGCGTTAACTTTATTTCAGAGTAACTACTGCATTCCTCCATTTTCATTGTACAGATAAATCAGACGTATTTTCAAATCTAAACCCACTGGTTTATATAATTTTCTCTTGATTTTCTAATGAATGGCGAATTGACAGAACATTTATAGTTTTTTTATCCGTGTCTACATAATAGTAGAGCAAATAATTTTTGATGAGCATCTTTCGAACTTCATGAAATCCTAAAAATCTATTTTCTATTATCGGGTTTGATTCAGGAAAATCACACACCAAAGCAAGTCTCTCATTCAATAAGACATAAAAACTTTTTGCAGCATATACATTGCGTATATGGTTCGTCAAATAATCTAATATATTATCTAAATCTTTTTGCGCTTTATCCGTAAAGAGATACTTATATGCCATACTTATCTTTCATTTCTTCCATTACTTTTATACCATCTTTTAATTTACCAGAATACATTTGTTGTAATCCCTCATACATTGCTTTTGCTTCTTCTAACTCCTCAAAAACGCTTTTATAATAGTCAATATCCATTACCACAAGACGTCCATATCCATTTTTTGTAACAAACACCTTTCCATTATCTTTACACAATTTCTCTATATGCACTGTATTTTTTAAATCTCTCATTGGTACAATTTCCATAAAAGCATCCCCCTTGTGGCTATATTATACCCTTTTTATGGATACACATCAACAATTTAAACTTCTTCACCAATGTTACAACTTTGAGATACAAAAAGCACTAATCACCAGTGACAATGGACATAGATTAGTGCTTCAGCATTAATTTTATTTCAGAGTAACCACTGCTTTTCCAGTAGTCGTTCTCTATATGTATTATACAGATAAACCAAATGTATTTCACAACAAAAGCTAGAAATCCCATACAACATTTTATTCATGCTAAAATCATCTATTTTTACTTTATATAAAGATAATATTAGTACTTTCATATGGTTCAACTGTCAAATAAATTTCAAATCAATTAAAATCCCATACAACATTTTATTTATGTTAAAAACATCTATTTACACTTTATTTAAAGTGAATATTGAGTTTTTCATATCATCCAACTGTCAAAAAAAAGAATAATTCAAACGAACTATCCTTTCTTTGGTTGAATCCAATACATACTTTCTGCGACACGAACCTTCAAACCATCCATTATCATTTTTTTCTGCTGAAAGTTAGCCAAAACATTCAAGCGATTCCAGAAAGTTCTTTCGCAAGTGGATTTTCCATCAATAAAACATTCCATTTTGCGTCTCCCTCGACGTCTATCATAGAATATTCTGAATCCGCTTACAAGTCTTGACTTTTTTAATTTTTATGATTCGTTATTTTACTGAAATAACTGTGTATCCTGCATTTGTCACGGCATCACTCAACATCTGATCTGTGACATTCTCCGTGCAGTTTAATGTAGCTGTTTTTTCATCCAAACTAACCACTACATCACTTACACCTTCTACTTTACTCAAGGCATCCTTCACATGTGCCACACAATGCATGCACATCATACCATCTACTGTTACTACTTTTTTCATTTTCTTTTCCTCCTTATATTCAACGGGAATATAACCCGCATCTTCAACCGCTTGTCTTAAAGCCACCTTATTCACTTGTTGCACATAGTCAATATCGGCCTTACCTAAATTATAATCCACACGAACTTCTTTTACATTTAAAACCTTCTTTAAAGCATCCTCTACTAACCATGCACAATGTCCACAAGACATACCATCAATATGCATTGTGTACGTTTTGACTTCTTCACTTTGAACTTTAGGTTTAAAATAACGAAGTCGCAATGCGTTTGTGACAACACAAACACTACTCAAAGACATACATGCAGAACCAATCATTGGTGATAATCGAAGGCCAAATGCCGGATACAATAGACCTGCCGCAACTGGAATTCCTAGAATGTTATAGAAGAAAGCCCAGAATAAATTCATCTTGATATTCTTGATGACATCATTTGATAAATCGATTGCCGTTACTACATCCAATAAAGAGCTTTTCATCAAAATCACATCCGCACTATCCAAGGCAATATCGGTTCCACCACCAATCGCTACTCCAATATCTGCTCGCATTAATGCAGGCGCATCATTGATTCCATCACCCACCATCATAACCTTCTTACCTTGTTCTTGAAGCTTACGAATTACACTCTCCTTATCTTGTGGTAAAACATCACTAATCACTTCATCCACACTTAAAGATTTACCAATCGCATTCGCTGTTTTTTGATTGTCTCCAGTCAACATAACCACATGCATATTCTTCTTTTTAAATTGTTCTAATGCAACCTGACTCGTACTACGAATGGTATCCGCCACACTAATTAAACCAATCACATTTTGATCTTCCACAAAAATCAATGGAGTTTGACCTAAACTTGCATAAGCATCTAAATCTGATAAAACATTTTGATTTATTCTAATATTTTTCTCTTCTAATAACCTTTTATTTCCTGCCAAATACACATGTCCATTTAGCTTAGCCTGAATACCACGACCCGAAATGTTTATGAAATTTTCTGGTTGTTGAAGATTTATATTTTTATCTTTCGCATACTCCACAATGGCCTGTCCCAAAGGATGTAAAGAACCACTCTCTAAGCTTGCCGCCATTGAAATAAAGTCATTCATACTAATATTTGTATATACCTTAATACCTTGAACACTTGGCTTTCCTGAAGTAATCGTACCCGTCTTATCCAATACAATCGTATCAATCGAATGTAGCTGTTCTAATGTGGCAGCCGACTTTATTAAAATCCCATTTTCCGCAGCCTTACCCGTACCTACCATAATCGCAACTGGCGTAGCTAAACCTAAGGCACAAGGACAAGAAATTACGAGTACACTAATCGCATTGGATAACGCAAATTGAATCGTTTGACCATTGATCAACCATGCGATTAAAGTAATCAATGCGATGACAATCACAACTGGAACAAACACTCCACTCACTTTATCTGCCAAACGAGCAATAGGGGCCTTTGAATTACCTGCATCATCAACTAGCCGAATGATCTTAGCCAAAGTTGTATCTTCACCTACTTTTTCAGCCTCAAACTGAAAAGTACCATTTTCATTCATTGTAGCTGAAATGACTGAATCCCCTACATTCTTTTCTACCGGAAGACTCTCACCCGTAATCGCCGACTGATCTACATAGCCTGTACCCGAAATGACTTTACCATCTACTGGAATTCTTTGTCCCGGACGAATCACAACTATATCATGAATTCGAATACTTTCACTCGATACAACAATTTCTTTACCATCCCTTAAAATTGTTGCGTTTTTTGGGGCTAAGTCCACCAACTTATCTAAGGCATCACTCGTTTTCGCCTTGGATCTAGACTCCAAATACTTTCCAACACTAACCAAAGTCACAATTGTTGCGGCCGACTCAAAGTATAAAGAATGCATAGCCATATGGGCCATTTCTATATTCTGCGCACCAAAATAATAGGCCATCTGATAAATACCAACCAAGCCATACACAAAACTTGCACCTGAACCCATCGCAACTAAAGAATCCATATTGGCCGACTTTTTAATTAAAGCCTTAAAACCTGTAATAAAGAAATGTCTTTGAATAAACAATATAAATAGACATAGAATCAGCTGTGTTAAGGCTGAAACCATCATCCATTCCATACCCTCTAAAATAGGAACGCCCACCATAGGACCCATCGCAATTAGAAGTAAAGGAACCAATAAAACTAAACTCAAAATCAATCTTTGTTTAGCACTTCTTTGATCCGATTCCACTCGATTTTGCCGATCCTGCCATTCTTTACGAACCGCTGTCTTTTGACCATGCACACTAGCTCCATAGCCAATCTGTTTTACAGCTTCACAAATCGTTTGTTCATTCACCCTATCTTGATCAAATTCAACCTTCATTGAATTCGATAATAAAGAGACGTCACAATGACTCACACCATCTAACTTACTCACAACACGAGTTACATTAGCCTGACAAGCCGCACATGTCATGCCTGTCACATCAAATTTTTCTTCCATTAAAACCACCTACTTTAACTTCTTTACTAAATCCATAACCTCACTCATGATTTCTGTATTTCCATTTTGCACATCCTCAACAACACACGTATTTAAATGCTCCTGCAAAACAATGTATCCAAATGCCTGCAAAGCACTCTCTACAGCCGCTACCTGCACTAAGATGTCGCCACAATAACGATTTTCCTTCAACATATTCTCAATTCCATTCAATTGTCCTACCATACGATGAAGACGATTCGTCAATTGTTTGATTTCTTTCTCATCTCTAGGCTTATGCTTTTTATGACAGCACTCACTCATTAATCTCACCTCGATATAATGATATACCCCCTATAGGTATATTTCAAGTGATATGATTTATGGCATAATAAAAGAAAGGAAAAAACTATATGAAATATAATTATTACGTGTACCTGCCAAGAATTGGAACCATTCTTGTCATGTTTTTAACGTGCAGTGCACTCTTCTCAAAAGAAATCTTTTTTAATATCATATACCTTGTTTTTGTCGTGCTCTTTAGCCAAATTCTATTTATATATGAAAAAAGACTATTAAAAAACAATGAACCACAATACGAAAAAATCAGTTTTCGCGATTCATTGTTGATGTATCCCATTCTATTAAAAATTGAACTATTCCTATTTGCGATTGTCAGCCTATTTAGTATATTGATCCTTCTATGCATCAATAAAACCATTATGGCACTAATCACATTTGGTGTTATCACAATTATTATTTCACTCTATTTCAACATGCGAAGACACTAGTAAACGTCATTAAAGAGTAAGACAGTTCTGATTTTATCGTCTTACTCTCCTTTTTATTTTTTGAATAATTATAAACATTTTTTATCTATACTGCTCTAAGTTACTTTAAATATATCATTGCTCATTTTACTTGGTTTATCTCCAACTGGACTCATGCCGTGCCCGGCACACATTAAAAGCGAACCCTACCGTTATTATGATAGTGATTCGCTCGTTTGATCTGCTTTTTCTGTTTGCCGCAACATGCGATATCCAACCCCCACATGCGTCTGAATATATTTAGGATTTGAAGTATCTGGCTCAATCTTTTTACGCAATGTAGCCATAAACACACGAAGACTTGGCGTTTCTGTACCTTGAACACTTCCCCACACTTCTTGCATGATATAATTATGTGTTAAAACCTTATCGGTATTTTTAGATAAAACACACAACAATTTATATTCAATTGGTGTTAAATGGATTTCATGCCCATTCTCATATACACAACCCTGCGCATAATTGATTGTCAAATCTCCATTTTCATATACACTCTCATTTACACTTATGGTCTGACTATTATTTAATCTTCGAATTGTTACACGAAGTCTAGCTAACAATTCATCCACTGAAAATGGTTTTGTCAAATAATCATCGGCCCCTAAATCTAAAGCTTTCACTTTATCTTGATCTTCACTTCTTGCCGAAACTACAATAATTGGAATATTTGACCAAGAACGAACCTTCTTTATAACTTCCAAACCATCCATATCCGGTAAACCTAAGTCTAGCAGCATAATGTCAGGATTATAAGAAAGCACATTCATGATTCCTTGCTTCGCTGTTTTTGCCAGACGAAACTGATAATTTTCCATCTCTAGAGTTGTCGTAATCAAATTCCCAACCGCTATATCATCTTCAATTACTAAGATTTGAACTTTATTCATACAACTTTACCTCCACTGCATCCAATACAAACTTAAAACAAGCTCCATGAGGCGTTACATTCTCAACCCAAATCGTACCACCATGCGATTGAATAATTGACTTACACAAAGATAGACCTAGACCCATGCCACGTCTTGTATCTCCACCTCGATTGTTTTCCGTATAGAACATCTCAAACAATTGATCTGGATGTAAAACACCATTTCCATCATCTTGAACTTCAATTAAAATTTTATCCTCAACCCGCCTAGCATTCAAAGAAATATTTGAATTTTCAGGCGTATATTTGATCGCATTATTTATTAAATTCACTAAAACCTGAATAATCAAGCGTGCATCCATATTAGCCATCAATAAATCATCCTCTAAATGCATAGAAATATTATGTTTACGTTTATTACGACCCAAATGATGAATGGCCTCTCTAAAAATATCCTCAATCATTTCTGGTTGTAAATTCAACTGCATCGTACCATTTTCAATTCTCGTTATAAACAATAAGTTTTCCACCAAATCATACAACCACATCGCATCATTATAAATATCTTGATACAATTCCTTCTTCTTTTCTTGTGAGAACGCATTCTCGTTTTCCAACAATAAACCGGCATTGCCTGAAATACTAGTCAGTGGCGTTCTTAAATCATGCGAAATCATACGTAATAAATCGGCTCGCAACGCCTCTTGTTTGGCTTGCTGCTCAATCTTTAGATTTTCTAAGCGAATCATTTCCCTCTCTAAAGCCATACCACACTCGTCCAATATTGCAAGCCACAAATTTTTTTCAAAAGAATCTATCTTATCTTTTAATACAATTCCAACCACACTTAATACTTCATGCGTTCCATTAATAGGCAAATATAAACACATCGAATCCGAATGATAACTCGTTGTCTTTCCAGCCTCATGCCTATTTTTATAAACCCAAGCCACAATATCCGTTTCTACAGGACACTGTCCTAATAGAATAGGCTCATCATTATGTGGATACAACACTAAATCCGTATCCAATAATTTATGCAGCTGTTTTAACATCGAAGCATAGATTGCATTCATATCATTCGCCTTTTGAAGCATCTGGCTCATCTCCAATAAGACTTGCGTACGATACACTTGTTTGGCATTTTCGAAAGACTGTTTTTTTAATCTTGTCATTAATGAACTAGATGACATGGCCACCACAAACATAACAATATATGTCGTAATATAGCTTGGATCACTCAACAAAGAAAAGTAGGGATATGTAAAGAAAAAGTTAAAGCATAACGCTGAAAATAAAGACGCCAATAAACTATAGATATATCCACTTGTCCAAATGGATACAAATACAATGCCCAAGATATAGATCATAATAGGCGTAGTAATCAAGAATTGAAAGTGCATAAATTCCTTGCCAATAAGCGTACAAAGAAAAAGAATCCCCATCATTTTTAATGTATCTTTCAATGAAAAACTCAAAAGATTAAAATTAAAATGAAACATGCGACGATAATCCTGCGGATAATCCACAGAATATACATCAATATCTTTCAACTTAAACAATGCTTGTTTCGCCAAACTCTTTTCTAAAACAACACAATCCACCTGAGAAACACCCACATATTCCACAAGCTGAGGCAATACATTCTGTCCATAAAGAATCGTTACTTTTGCCCCTTTACTCTCCGCATACTTAATATTTTCACGTAAACAACTCTTTGATGCCGCACTTATCCCCTCATATTTTGGAGTTTGCACAAAAATAGCACTCAATACTGCATGATTGCTTTTCGCAATTTGAGCTCCCTTATCAATAACTCTAGAATTATATTTAGAAGCCGATAAACATATTAATACATTCGCCATAAAGTTAGTATAACACAAGCCCACAAAGAATTATTCATCTTAACATTGTCTTAACATAGTGTTAAAATACTTTATGAAATCTTAATACAGACTAGTGTAGAATGTTTTAAGGTATTAGAATAGGTGGTTTTATGTTTAAAAAACGTATGAAACGCATTACCCCAGGACAAATGATTATCCTCAGTTTTGCGACTATGATATTTATCGGTGCCTGCCTGCTTATGCTTCCATTTTCCACAAACGATGGTAAGGGCGCGCCCTTTTTAGATGCATTATTCACTTCAACCAGTGCCTCCTGCGTAACCGGACTGATTATGCATGACACAGCACAATATTGGTCCTCCTTTGGACAACTCATTATCTTGATTCTGATTCAAATTGGAGGTATGGGCGTCATTACAATGGCCATTCTACTCTTTGTTCTTGGAGGCAAGAAAATTGGTTTTAAACAAAGATATTTTATGCAACAATCTATTTCTGCCCCAAAACTAGGGGGTATTATCCGAAACACAAAATGGATTCTAAGAGCTACAATATGTGTCGAAGCACTAGGTGCCATCTTATTAGGCATACGCTTCTTACCGCGTTTTGGACTTGTCAAAGGCCTATGGTATTCCATATTCCATTCCATCTCAGCCTTTTGTAACGCAGGCTTTGATCTAATGGGTACAAACCAAGCCTACTCATCTTTAACAGGATATGCCGGCGATATTTTAGTATCCAACGTCATTGCAGCACTAATCGTACTGGGTGGTTTAGGCTTCTTTGTCTGGAAAGATGTTGTTGAATACAAACATCATTTACATAAATATTCACTACAATCCAAAGTTGTATTATTTACTACTGCAACATTGTTGATCATCAGTACACTCTATTTCTTTATCAATGACTTTAGCCATTGGAATATGCCTCTAGCCGAACAAATCAACGTTTCCATTTTCCAAGCCGTAACCCCAAGAACAGCCGGATTTAATACGATTGATTTAAACAAAATGAATCAAAGCAGCATTTTCTTTATGACCCTATTAATGTTGATAGGAGGAAGTCCACAAGGAACGGCCGGAGGATTTAAAACAACAACACTAGCCGTATTGATTCTAAGTATTCGTGCTGTATTCAATCATAAACAAAACCCTCAATGTTTTGGAAGACGCATTTCCATGGACACATTAAACAATGCGACCGCCCTATTTATGTTGTTTATGGTATTATTCTTTACAGGAGCTTTTCTTATTTCAACCTTCGATCAATTACCCATTCTTGACGCCCTATTTGAAGCGGCCTCTGCCATTGGTACAGTCGGATTGACATTAGGAATCACACCTACATTATCAAGTGCATCACATTGTATTTTAATTTTCTTGATGTTCTTTGGAAGAATTGGAGGCTTAACTTTACTTTTAGCTATTTCTAAACATCAAGTTGTCGCAAACGCAAATTTACCACAAGAAAATATCACAATTGGATGATAGGAGGAACATATGAAATCAGTATTAATTATTGGTATGGGACGTTTTGGACGTCACATGGCACAAAAACTATATGATTTAGGACATGACGTTTTGGCCATTGATAAAAATGAAGAAAAAATCAACAAAGTCCTTTCTTATGTCACAAACGCACAAATCGGAGATTCTACCGACGAAAGCTTTATTGACTCACTAGGCGTATCGAACTTTGATCTTTGCGTTGTAGCCATTGGAGATGACTTTCAAAGTTCACTCGAAACAACAGCCCTATTAAAAGATTACGGATCAAAACTTGTTGTCGCAAGAGCCGTGCGCGATGTACACGCTAAATTCTTATTACGCAATGGAGCCGATGAAGTTGTATATCCTGAAAAACAAATTGGTAACTGGGCCGCCGTACGTTTTTCAAGCGAAAACATCTTTGACTACGTACAACTTACTCCAGAATATTCCATTTATGAAATTGCCGCACCAACCGCTTGGATTGGAAAAACCATGTTAGAACTCGATATTCGTAGAAAATACCATATCAACATTCTAGCTACAAAAATCAATGGAATTCTAGACCCGCTTCCTAGTGCTGAACATACTTTCCAGGAATCCGAAAACATTCTTATTCTTGCGCAAAATTCAGACGTACAAAAATTCCTTCGTTTTTAATGAAATCTCAACATGACGCCTCATTCTTTAACACCGTTTAAACATTTAAAATTTTACAATAAAGGTGTAAGAAAGAGGCGATTATTTATGTTAGGAATTTTATCAATAGGATCCGTAATCTACATTTCTTTCTTAGTCCCACGACTTTTAAATCACATCTTAGATATCACTCACCAATAATGTATGCCACGAGCATACCAATTATCCCCATTTTTAAGTTATAAATATACTTAAGAAAGGGGATTTTTAATTATGAAAACATGGAAACTAGTCAGTGGAATCATTTCCATTGTATTAAGTGTATTTGTCGTGTTTCAAAGTATGATGGCAGGCCTTGCCAACGCACTAGAAGAAAGTGGACAAGTAAGTGGAAGTGCAGGACTTGTTGTTAGTATATGCATGCTTTGTGGAGGAATTGTATCGATTGTATCTAGAAAGAACAATTCGAAAGGAACCAACATTGCACTTCTAATTCTATTTGGTTTAGCTACATTAACAGGCTTTATACTTGCAGGAAACTATTCAGACCTATATCTTTGGTCAGCATGGTGCTTGATCAATGTAGTACTTGCCTTCATCTCATTAAGAAAAGGTGCCAGTAAAATCTGACACCTTTTAAAAGCGCTTTACTTATCAAGTAAATTCATATTTTTACACATTTTTCCGCACTTTTAGACACCTATTTCGCACATTTTTCCGAGGTTTTTCGTAACTATTTTACACATTTTTCCTGAAGCATAAAAAAAGACAGCAATTAAGCTGCCTATCTTACCATATCACGAGTAATGTCTTTTAAGCTTTTAGCCCCACACATCTCCATTGTATCTTGAAGTTCACTACCAAGTTTATCCACTAAGACTTGAATACCTTCTTCTTTTGCTCCATAAATCGCATTCACAAATGGACGAGCTACAATGACAGCATCCGCACCTAATGCCAAAGCCTTAAAGATATCGACACCATTACGAAGTCCACCATCCACAAAGATTTTCATACTGCCATCTACAGCTTTTACAATCTCTTCGAGTACTTCAGCCGTTGCAGGCGTCTGATCTTGAACTCGACCACCATGATTCGAAACCACAATTGCACTAGCTCCCGCTTCTTTTGCCTTTAAAGCCCCCTTCACACTCATAACACCCTTCACAATAAATGGTACAGGTGTATTTGAAATGATTGCCTTTAATTGTTCTGTATTCATTCTTCCTGCAGGAGGCTGACACCCCTTTAAGAAAGGAAGTCCAGCAGCATCTACATCCATAGCTACCGCAAAGGCATTGCTGTTTAAAGCTAAATTTAGCTTTTCCAAATAAGTCTCTAAGCTCCAAGGTTTAACGGTTGGAATACCATACCCATTATTCTCTTTGATAATTCGTGTCGCATTTTCCATTATACTAGGATCTTTTCCATCTCCTGTAAACGCACAAATACCAGCATCCATACAACCTCGGACTAAAATATCATTGTATCCATTATCATCATATGCATCTGAATAGTGCATGGCTACAGCTCCTACAGGACCTGCAAAAATCGGATATTTAAAAGTATGACCAAATAGTTCTAATTCTGTACTTACTGGCTCATTATCCGTAATTGTATCCATATTCACACGAATGTTTTTCCAAGCATCATAGTTACGCATCGCAACATCACCAATTCCTTTAGCACCAGGCCCCGGAATCGTATTTCGACATGCCCTTCCATCACATACAGGACAAGACTTACATAATTTTGTTCCCATCACACCACGACTTTTTTCCATCAATTCCATATAATTCATAATCATTCCTCCATTACATTCGCTATAACTAAACCTAATATTCCAGCTACCAGTTTCACAACCACAAACCAAGTCACACTTGCAGGATTGACTGAGGCAATAAATCCGAGTTGTCCACCAAACACAAATGCCCCACTCAATGAAAAGGCAGCATTTAAAATCTTACCCTTCCTGTTCATTTTACTAAATAATGGTAACATCGCAATACTTGTTCCAAAAGATAAGATAATTCCCATCACTGAATATTTATCAATATTTAGTATTTGACCTACTCTTTCAATCTGATTCGAAAACTTCCTTAATATAATTTCACAAAACACCAAAGAACCACAGACAATTATACTCATTTGAAATACAATGTGCAAAGCTTCATTGATCAATGTCGCATTTGTGAAGTCCATATTGAAAAAGAAAGTCAAACAAACTAGAAAAAAGAAGATATATCCTACGAATTGTACAAGCTTAGAAAATAATGTCAATACGACAATTAATGTTTTAAATGAAATAAAAAATAAACCAATCAAAATAGCACAAATAAGAATTACGGGTAAAAACACGATCAAAAAATGATCAATATGCAATAAAAAGCCACAACCAATAAGAATAGGCATTAAACCTAAAATACCATACACAACTCCTTTTAAATAGTGATTCAAATCATCTGTATCCAGTTCATTTAAAAAGATTGGCAATTGAAAACTAATCAAGCACCCCAAAGTAGATGTTAACAATACACCACAAAAGATAAGCACACTTTCAGAATGTGTCATCGACTCTATAATGGAATATCCACCAAGATCTGGCGCCAACAAACTTGAAATAATCATTTCTTTATTTTCAAATAAAGTGGCATGACCATTTAAAAACGCAATCGCAATACAATAAAAGCCTCCTACACTCATCATAAAATCGCCCATCGTTATAATGCCTCGATCAAAAGAAGTGGCTAATCCAAGTCGATTCTTAAACATCTTGTCAAATAAGCCTAAAGCAGCAAAGCATAATAAAATAAAAATAATCGGATTCATGCATTCATTCTATTATAATAATGAAAAAAAGTCGAAGAAATTTTCTTCGACTAATGTGCGTTACTTGCCGCAACTTTTACTCTAGACCACAAATCCGCAATGATCTTACGTGTAGTTTCATCATATTGGAATACTTCATCTTTATCGTAACCAGCACGAGGTGTATATGCATTGATACCATCATAATCTCCGCCTTTACCACCAAGTTCTTCCATAACTTCTTTATTTGGTGAAGTATATCCAACATAACTCGAATTATCCATAGCTGCATCATAGCTCGTAATATAACGAATAAACTCGTTCGCAAGCTTAGGATTCTTCGCATTCTTAGGAATAACCATCGCATCTGACCATAAGTTTGTTCCACTCTTTGGCATATAGAATCCAATATTTTCATTTTCTGACATGACATATGCCGCATCTCCAGAATAAATAAGTCCTAAAGCCTTTCTGGCCTGTGCCATATTATCAATAATTTCATCTGTTACAATTTCTGGATCCATTGTCTGAACACATTGA
The DNA here is from genome assembly GCF_009696075.1 of Holdemanella porci. Taxonomy (GTDB): domain Bacteria; phylum Bacillota_I; class Bacilli_A; order Erysipelotrichales; family Erysipelotrichaceae; genus Holdemanella; species Holdemanella porci. The sequence continues at coordinate 26,733 of NZ_VUMR01000013.1, forward strand.
ATCAACCAGTTATATGCATCATTCAATTCATCTTGACTTGTCGTATTCATTGAATATCCAAGTGCCTTTAATGCCATCATGAATGAATCTCTTTCAGAATCATATAGATAGATATCTCCCTTAAATTTCTGATCTAAGAAAATATCCCATCCATCTTTTTCCAAATCTTCTTCAGATACTTTTGTCTTATCGTATACGATACCAACAGTACCCCAGAAATAAGGAATTGAATATTCATTCTTTGGATCATACGGAAGACCTTTGATTGCATCCACCAATTCACCTAAACATTCTTTGCGAGTTTCTGGCTCTAATTTTTGAAGCATTTTTTCCTGCATCATTCTTTGAATCATATAATCACTTGGAACCAATACATCATACGCATCGCCATTGGCAACCTTAATATACATCTGCTCGTTTGAATCAAAGTTATCCATGATAACCTTAGCTCCCGTTAACTCTTCAAAACCTGAAATGATATTTTCACCTGTATATTCACCCCAGTTATATACATGTAAAGTTTGTCCTGCATAAGGCTGACTACCAGCTGATTTATTCAAGCCAAATAAAGAGGCCACTAAACCAACTACCACAACACCCGCAACAACCCATTTCCAAGGTTTATTTTGTTTTGAAGGACTTGTCTTTTTTCGAATCATTGGCAAGACATTCACGATTATTAGTGTGATTGTAATCAGTAATACAACCACTGTACTAATCGCATTTACACTTGGATTAATACGCTTAGACATTGTATACACCATAATACTCAAGTTCTTTACACCTTGGCCCGTTACGAAATAGGAAATAACAAAATCATCAAATGACATTGTGAACGCAATCAAAGCACCCGAAACAATACCCGGCATAATTTGTGGTACAATAACTTTCACCAAAGCTTGCCAAGGCGTAGCCCCTAGATCCATTGCAGCATCGGCCAAGTTTGGATCTAATGATTTGATCTTAGGCATAATACTCAAAATAACATATGGAATACAGAAAGCAATATGTGCTAATAATAATGTCACAAATCCCTTTTCAATTTGGAAAGTAATAAATAGAAGCATCAATCCAATGGCAGTAACAATTTCAGGGTTCATGATTGGAAAATCATTGACCTGACTGACAAAAGCACGCAATACTTTCTTTGACTTTGATAAACCAATCGCCGTAATCGTACCAACGATAGTAGAAATAATTGTCGCCAATAAGGCAACAATAATTGTGACATACAAAGATTCCATCATACCATGGTTTTTAAGCATAGCCTCATACCAACGTAACGAGAACCCTGTAAAGTGTGTTAACGATTTTGAACTATTAAAGGAAAAAATAATCATGAATAATATTGGTGCATAAAAGAACACCAATAATAAAGCCATGCCTACTTTACCTAATACTCTCTTATCTTTCGACATGCCTATTTTTCCTCCTTATTACGCTCTTCCAATTTCCTTACAAGCATCATTAGAAGCATCATGATCATAGCCATGATCATTGAGATAGCTGAACCAAAGTTCCATTCTCCTACCGTAATGAACTGATTTTCAATGACGTTACCAATCAAGAAGAATTGTCCTCCACCCAATAATTTAGGAATGAAGAATGAACTTACGGCAGGTAAAAACACTAATGTGATACCTGAAACTACGCCCGGTAATGAAAGTGGGAAAATAACCTTCCAGAACGTCTGGAATTTATTAGCGCCCAAATCCTGAGCCGCCTCTAATAAAGATTTATCCATCTTTGTTAAAGCCGTGTTGATCTGCAGAATCATAAATGGCAAGAAGTTATACACCATACCAATCAATACAGCAGCTTCTGTATATAAAAGTTCTGTATGAATTCCAAACAAGCCTAAAAAGCTACTAATAATTCCATCGCTTGATAAAATACCAATCCATGCATATGTTCTTACAAGCATGTTGATCCATGTAGGAAGAGTAATCGCAAGAACTAAGATTTGTTGAACTTTAGGACTATTCTTAGAAATAAAGTATGCGATTGGATACCCAATCAACAAACAAATAATGGTTGTCTTAATGGCAATCCATAAAGAACGCCATAAAATCAACAAGAAATCTTTGTCTGTAAAGAAACGAACATAGTTATCTAATGTAAGCTTAAAGTGCACAATACTGTTGCCTTGCTGAATGATTGAATAAAACGCAATCAGCAACATCGGAAGCAACAACATGATGCAAGCCCACACAATATAAGGGATTGCTAATTGTTGAAATTTTTTCATTTTCTAGAATCCCATTTTCTCCATAACATGGATATCTTCCGCAAAGAAAGTAAGTCCGACCTCTTTTCCTTCCTCTACATAATCCGTTGTATGAATCTTGAATTCACGACCCGTCGTCCAGAAAGTTACCTTATAGATTCCTTCCTTAATTGTTTCCGGATCAAAATCATAATCTACATCTAGATCTACTGTTTCATTTTCGTCATCCAACTTCCAGCCCTGTGCATTTGCCCAAGTCTTCAAGTCTGTATCAATAGCCATGGATTCCTTGATTTCATCCACTGTTTTAAAGAAGTTAAACGCAGAAACGGCTTCATTGGCCTTCTTGTTTTCAACAACCCTTTGATCCACAACCCAAATCTTACGCGTGATTGAAGTTTTATTGTTTGTTGAGAAAGTAACAGTATATTCTCCTACTTCCTGTTTTAAATCTGTATCAATATCATGAATTGAAATAAACTCATCTGTTTCAGGATTCCAAGCCTGTGCATCGGCACGCGCAATGATTTCTTTATCATCAATATCCTTCATATCTTCTAAGTCTAGATAGAAGTCGTTGGCAGAAATCTTTTCTTTTCCATCTTCACTTGTGATCGCATAATTCTTGTTTACGTGCATATTTACTGTAACATGCGTACCAGGAACTGTTTCCACCATGATTTCATAGTGAACACCCTTAAATAATACGCTCTCAACTTCACCAGTCATCTTGCCATCTTTCACATCCACAATATCAATATCTTCTGGGCGAATTACGACATCCACTGGTTCATTTTCTTTATATCCAACATCGACACAATCAAATGTAATATCATCAAAACGCACTTTCTTATCGCAAACCATGCGTGCTGGAATAATATTACTTTCCCCAATAAACTTTGCAACATATTGATTGACTGGTTCATTATAAATGTCTTCTGGACTACCAACCTGCTGAATCTCGCCATCCTTCATAATAACAATCTTATCTGACATTGTTAGTGCTTCTTCCTGATCATGTGTAACGAAGATAAATGTGATTCCTACTTCTTGTTGAATCTTCTTTAATTCATACTGCATTTCTTTACGAAGCTTTAAATCCAACGCACTCAAAGGTTCATCCAACAATAGTACGCTTGGCTCATTAACTAAGGCACGCGCAATCGCAACACGCTGCTGCTGACCACCAGATAGTAAAGTAACATCTTTATTTTCAAATCCTTCAAGACCAATCAACTTCAACATTTTCATGACCTTTTGATCAATAACGTCCTTACTCATCTTTTTAATTTTCAATCCAAACGCAATATTGTCATACACATTCATATGAGGGAATAGTGCATATTTTTGGAAAACCGTATTCAACTCACGCTTATAGGCTGGCACTTCACAAATATCTTCTCCATTTAAGATGACCTGTCCTTCGCTAGGTTCTAAAAAACCACCTAAAATACGTAATAAAGTTGTTTTTCCACAACCACTAGGCCCTAATAGTGTGACAAACTCATTTTCATATATATCTAAATCAATACCCTTTAACACAACTTGACCATCAAATTCTTTTACGATGTGGCGAAATTGAATTAATTTATTCTTTTCCTGTTCCATGTATGTTCTCTCCTTGTCAATTAAAATACAGGCGGTGTAGATACCCATAATACTTTGGCATCTGCACTCGATACGTTTTCTAAATAATGCCCTTCCTTACCTGTAATATAGAAGGTTTCTTTTGATTTAACTTTTAACCTTTTATTACCAACAACCAAAACAACACTGCCCTTCAAAACATAGCCAAATTCCTCTCCCTCATGAGCCTTGACATCCTGTGACTTTGCGCCCGGTTTTAAAGTCAATAAAAGAGGTTCCATCTGATTCTTTTGAGCATTAGGAATAATGTATTCCGTAACCAAATCATCTTGTTCATTCACAAAAAAATCCTGCGTATGGAAAACAATCTGCTCTTCCTTGCTTGATTGAAAAAAATCCGCCAAATTAGTACCTAAAGCTTCCAATATATTCTCCAATGCAGAAATATTTGGACTTGTTAAGTCGCGCTCTAACTGCGATAAAAAGCCTTTCGTTAATTCACTACGATTCGCAAGTTCTTCCAAAGTCAACCCATTCTGGGTTCGAAGCTCTTTTAGTTTTTTGCCTATTTTCATTCTATCACCCCTAATTTGTTTTTTATACTAAACTTTTTGTTTCATTAAAAGAACAAGTTTATTATATAGGAAACCCCCAATTATGCAAGAAAAAAAGAGCATTTTTCATGCTCTAAAGTTAAATTAATTTTACTGTTTCATATTTCTCAAACGATACAATACACAATTTGTCATAACCGCCAAATGTAAAGCCTCACTCATACCTTGTGTCTGTAAAGTCAACGGATAATTATCACGAATCATAAAGTCCATACTGATGTTTGTTCTTTGCGATATTTTTAAAATCTTATCCACATTGATCTGTCCCTCATCCCAATACTTAGCAGTATTTCTCGTTACTTCCATATATTTGCCAAATTGAGTTTGTGAAAGTGAAAAAACAACTTCCCGTACAAAACGCATACGATCACCCATATCATTTTTTAAATTGTATTCAAAATCCTTAAATTTCGAACTTCTTTTAATATCTGTAAACAGTTCGGGATGAATCAATTTCATAATATCTTGAACCTGAGTCCATGTTAAGCCTTCTAAATTAACGGGCTGATTATACATTTGATCAAAGAAAATCGAATCAATGGACTGATGATTATAATCTGCAAGAATAAGCACAATACGCGTTTGCGTACGATTCTCGGAATGAATTTGCCTTCTAAAATTACGCAAAGACATATGGGCTGCTTTGGCAACTTCTTCCTCTGAAATATTATTATCTTCAATAAATTGCACAATTTGTTTCATAAAAAAACACCTCCACGTTAAACATAGAGATGTTTTATGTGTTTGTACTCGCCCGAAAATCGAAAATCGGTCGATGAAAACGATTTTTTAAGCTTTTGTCGTATTTTCGTTTTGAATATTCTTAATAATATCCGTTAAATCTGCTTCATTGATAGCACCATCATAGAAATCATTCAACGTTTCAATCAGACCCTTATCATCTGGTAAAACCGTTTCAAACACTTCTTTCATGTGTGCAGCCTCCTGACTTGAACCAGCATACTTAACAGTCGCATGAATCATAGATGTATAGATAACATTCACCAACATTAAGTGATACTTATTGTTGTAGCCATCATTACGTTTGTCAATAACTGTGTGTGGACTAATTAGAGCTGTACCTTGATATTTAGCTAAAGTAGGAAACTCTAAATAAAGTCCCTTTACCGTCTTATATGTCATTAGTTTCAGTGCATATACACACGCAAATTGTTCTAAATCACCTAACATACGTAAACGATCATTACTGTCTAAAACCTTTTTAAAATTGATATCTAGCAATCTTGCCAAAACATCACTCACACATTCAAGATTGGTCTTACAAACCACTTCCTGACGACCCTCTAAATCCGTTGTGATTATGAATAAATCGCCTTCGCGATCATAAAATATATTATCTGGATGTCTTAAATTCACCATGTGATCACCTTTTAACGAATAAAATTCGTACCCTTTCTACTTTCTTTTTCAGGCAAGCCATACGCCTCTTTACCTAAGGCAATACTTTTCATCAAGAACGTCATATTTCGAGCTAAAGCACGCATTGTTTGTTTACCCTCTTCATCCTGATTGGCTTCTTGTGCATTATTTCCATGAATTGAATTCCAATATTGACTCGATACAACAGGCATACCACTGATTGTAAAATACTTATTTAATTCATCAAAAGTAGTACTCGCTCCGCCACGACGACAAGAAACAACACTAGCCCCCACCTTCATTGTCTTATCAAAACGAGAAGCATAGAACAAACGATCCAATACTGCAATCAATGTCGCATTCGCGCTGGCATAATATACAGGACTTGAAACAACCAATCCATCCGCTTTTTCAAATTTGGGTAACAATTCATTGACAATATCATCATATACACACTTGCCAAGTTTCGTACAAGCACCACAAGCTGAACAACCACGAACAGCTAAGTTTCCAACTTGTACAGTTTCGGTTTCAACCCCACTTTCTTTAAATATAGCTTCCATTTCACGCAAAGCCAAATTATTCACTCCACTCGCATGTGGACTACCATTCAACATTAAGACTTTCATATTTTTCCTCCGAAAAAACCTATCTCTATTTTATCATTTGCGTCAACATGATAAAATGATATTTATGAAACGAATAGTAACTGGAATATTAGCACATGTCGATGCAGGAAAAACTACTTGTATCGAAAGTATGCTCTATACATCAAAAACAATCCGAAAATTAGGACGTGTCGACCATCAAGATGCCTATTTGGATTATGATAATCAAGAAAGAGAAAGAGGCATTACCATTTATTCAAAAGAAGCTCACTTTCATTGGAAAGATAGTGAAATCTATTTGATTGACACACCAGGCCATGTCGATTTTTCAAGCGAAATGGAAAGAAGTCTTCAAGTATTAGATTTAGCCATTCTTTTAATCAATGGACAAGACGGTATTCAATCTCACACTTCTACCATTTGGAAATGCTTAAAACACTGGTACTACGTCAAGAAAAAGGACTCATAAAATAGATAAATTTTAAATTCTAATGTTTTGAATAATAATTATTCTCATATTGATTTGGTGATTCATAACCGCAATGGCTATGGATTCGTATCGTGTTGTAGAATGTTTCAATATATTCGAAACACAAATCATATGCATGATCATAATCATAAATCAAAGTACGATTTAACCATTCTCTTTTAATTACTGAATGAAAAGATTCTATACATGCATTATCCCATGGTGTGCCTTTTTTTGAATAACTTAGAATCAGTCCTGCCGTTAATTTTTTATAAAGTTTGCTTGTATAATGTACTCCTCTATCCGAATGAATAATTACAGGATTCGCTGTTTTTCTCCGCTTTCTAGCCATCTCTATACATTTCAATACTTCTTCCACTTCCAATGTTTTTGATAAGGTCCATGCAATTATTTTTCTTGAATATAGATCCATTACACTTGTAAGGTATACAAATCCTTCCAAGGTAAATATATACGTTATATCTGTACACCATGCCTCATTTGGCTTGCTTGGCGAAAAGTCTC
>NZ_VUMR01000130.1 GCF_009696075.1 Holdemanella porci
GTACTGTAGGATTGAATGATGCGACAGTTGCAAAATATATTCGAGAGCAGGAAATGCACGATATAGCAATGGATAAAATGAGTGTAAAAGAGTACGCAAATCCATTCTCAGAAGCAGAGCAACAGGCATATAAACAAGAAAAAGCAAAGAGAAAGAAATAGTAAAAAACAAAGCCCTTTGAGGGCTGGCGAGAGTCAAAAGCGATAGCTTGAACGAAGTGAAAGCAGCGCCTTGAGACGCGAGCTGGCAGTAAAGGCTTATAGCCGCAGAGAAAACCACGCCTTTTAAGCTTGTTTTTTATTTTTGTTGAGGGATATGATATAAAAAAATCTGTAAGAAATAGAATGAAAGATTATGGAATTATTGAAACTTTAAGCATTCTAATTGTCATAATTGGATTTGTATTAAAATTGGACTCGATTTTGATTATTATGTTTGCTGCTATTGTGACTGCACTTGTTGCAGGTATGGATCCAGTTACTTTCTTGGAAACACTTGGATCTAGTTTTATCGCTAACCGCAGTATGTGTGTATTTGTGATGGTCATGGTTGTTACGGGGACATTAGAAAGAAATGGTTTAAAACAGGCAGCTGCCAATTTAATGATGAAATTCAAAAATCTATCTGCTGGTGTTGTTCTTGTAATTTATGGGGTGTTTAGATTGGTTTTTGCGGTATTTAATGTAAGTTTTGGTGGCGTTGCCGGATTTGTTTGTCCTATTGTATTGCCTATGGCGACTGCTGCAGCTAAGAAAAATGGTAAAAAGGTCACTGAAAAGTATGAAGAAAACTTAAAAGGAATGGCAAGTGGTATGGAAAATATCGCATGGTTCTTCGGACAAGTTTTGTTTGTAGGAACAAGTGGAATGATCTTAGTGCAATCTACATTAGCTGACTTAGGATATGATGTTGAATTAGTCGATTTAATGAAAGTACAGATTCCGGTCGCTATTATCGCGGTTGGAGTTGCGATTGTGTATTACTACCTTAAAGATAAACAATTATCTAGAAGGGAGACTAAATAATGAATCCAATTCAATTTTATAATGCAATCTAAGAACACTCGTGACTTTAGTCATGAGATGAATTGGATATGCAGATGTTAGATAAATAATTTAAAAATAAATAATAAATATAGTGCTTTGAATATATACATATGTTATAAT
>NZ_VUMR01000131.1 GCF_009696075.1 Holdemanella porci
ACAACACGAATTCACTCACATTGTGAATATGAATCTCCACAAAATTTTGAAAAACAATATTTGAAACATAAACATTAAAAAAACAGATATTTAAGTTGTCTTAAATCTTGACATAGTACCAAAACTTTAGATTCTGTAAATTTTTCTCCTCTCCATTTAAATGAAATGCAAGAATTAACAGACTTAGCTAAAAAAAATAATTTATATACGATTGTTGAATATAATGATTCTTATGTTGTGGAATGTAGTACATTTGTCCAGTTTAAAAGAATTCTTACAAAATTTTTTTGGCCAGAATGGCTACGTTTTAAAAATCCTGTCCTGCGGCAATTTAGATATATGTCAACACACTCTACAAGAGTGGCCGATGTAATTACTACAATTAATGCTCCTGTTAATAAACTATGTTTTCGCGGTGCTACTAGAAATGTGAATAAATTTGAAGAGTACATATTAGCGCATAATCATACATATAATGGTTTTCGTCTGACAACAGGTTGTATCGAAGTAAACCATGCTAGTGTTAGTAAAGGTGTTGCAGCTAAGCATCTGGCAAATATGCTTAATATTCCACTTGAAAATACGGTTGCCTTTGGCGATAGTGCTAATGATCATGCTTTATTAGAAACTATCCCTAATAGTGTTGCGATGGAAAATGCAGACTCTACAACAAAAGCCTTGGCAAAATACACAACCAAATCAAACGACGAAGATGGTATTATTTACTTTCTAAATGAATGGAACCCAATCAATCTTTAATTTGTATGGATTTTTTTCCACTTTTTGAAATTTATACATTTATTAGGTAAACATTTATTGTTACCATAGTTCCATTGTATTCCTGTTATTTTTTTTCTATAATGATAGCGTTAACAGAATAAAACAAAGTTTCAAGGAGGATATAACAATGTTTAATTTTTTCAAGAAAAAGAATGATAATAAAAAAGGCTTAACTAGCAATTTGGTGACTTTGCTATAATTCTTCTTTTTATCACTTACACGAATAACCACTCGTTTTTCAAATCCTTTAAGCGAGTGATTTTATAGATGTTTTTCAATCTAAGTAGTA
>NZ_VUMR01000132.1 GCF_009696075.1 Holdemanella porci
TTTAAATATTTTGAAGTTCTTGTCATAAGTGTAGTCTCTCTTTCGTTTACACCTATACAATAAATCTTAAATAGACATCATTAATGTCAGTTATATTAACAAATCACCAATGTATCTGTTAAGCCTTCTTTTTTCATGTTTCACGTTACTTTTCACTTATTCTGAATTAAAATAGAAGTAGATAGTGCAGTGTATAAAAGTGAGGTGATGGTATATATGATAAGCTGTACCATGACTTTAAGGAAAAGACAAATAATAATTCTTACAAAAAATTTATAATTTTGGTAAAATGTCTACAACAACGAGTCTTCTTACAGGATATAATTCCAGTTGTAGAAGGCTCGATTTTTGTATATTAGGAGGTATCTTATGATAATTACAATTACACGTGAATTTGGAAGTGGCGGAAGAACCATTGCCAAAAAATTAGCTGATAAATTAGGCTATGCTTATTATGATTATGAAATTGTGCAACAAATTGCTCAAGAAAGTGGTTTTGCGAAAGAGTATATTGAAGAAAATGGGGAAGATGCATCAAGCACAAGTACATTTGGCTTTATTTGGAATAATTATGGATATAACTTATCGGACGAACTCTATGTTGCGCAAAGAAATGTAATTTGTGAGTTAGCTGATAAAGGCAACTGTGTTATTGTAGGAAGATGTTCAGACTATATTCTTCGTGATCGTAAAGACGTATTAAATGTATTTATTCATGCAGACTTTGAATATCGCAAGAATCGTGTTGTTTCGGTTTATGGACAAAATGAATTTGCGCCAGACAAACGTATCAAAGATAAGGATAAACGTCGTATCGCTTACTATAAATATTACACAGATCGTAAATGGGCTGATGCCAAAAATTATCAATTGTGTTTAGATAGTGGTGTTTTGGGCATTGATAAATGTGTAGAATTAATTGAAAAAGCCATGTAATAGTAGTTACGCATGAAAAATAAAATGGCTTAAATAAACAAAATCGGAAACTCTATTAAAGAATTTCCGATTTTTTTTATGGGTTGAGAAGGCAATATTAAAAACATCGACAGATTAGCGTTTCTTT
>NZ_VUMR01000133.1 GCF_009696075.1 Holdemanella porci
TGGTACTATGTCAAGATTTAAGACAACTTAAATATCTGTTTTTTTAATGTTTATGTTTCAAATATTGTTTTTCAAAATTTTGTGGAGATTCATATTCACAATGTGAGTGAATTCGTGTTGTATTATAAAATCCTTCTATATATTCAAATACGATTTTATATGCTCCATAATAATTATCAATTTTATAAAATTGTAGCCATTCTCTTTTTATCAAGGCATGAAAAGATTCAATGCACGCATTGTCCCATGGAGTTCCTTTCCATGAATAGCTAGTAACCATACCTTTAGTTAATCGCTGGTATAATTCTGATGTATACTGTACTCCGCGGTCACTTTGGATCACAATAGGATGATCAGTTTCACGTCTTTCTTTAGCTTTTATTAAGCATTCTAACACCTTGTCCGCATCCATTGTTCGCGTTAATACCCATGCTATAATTCTTCTTGAAAATAAATCCATTACACTTGTTAAATATACAAATCCATCTTCTCTTGTCCATATATAAGTTATATCTGTACACCATACGGTATTTGGTTTTGTTGGATTAAAATGCCTATTTAATAGGTTCTGCATCTTAGACGAATAATCTTCACTTACAGTTGTTTTTGTGTAATGTCGTACATAACGGGCTTTTATTCCCATACCATGCATTAAATTATATACATGTTTCTGACTGACGTTTTCGCCATTTTTATTTAGTAATACTGTTATTTTTGGTGATCCGTATATACCATAAGATCCTTCATGTATTTTCTTGATTTCTTTTTGAAGATGCTCATTTCTTATTTGTGTCTGAGTAGGTAGATTTTCATTCTTTTTATAGCTATAGAAACCTGAACGACTAACCCCAATTGTTTTTAGCACACTGGCTACGGAAATAGTTTGATCTTTTTTCTTTTGTTGATCAACCGCTTCGTAGATTTCACGGGGCTTTACTTGCCCAGTATGCCAATAGCTTTTTTTAATACTTCTAACGCGTCCTTTGTGTCTTTTAGTTCCTTTTTCAATTTGGCGATTTCTTTAGCTTCATCACTTGCATAATTACCGCT
>NZ_VUMR01000014.1 GCF_009696075.1 Holdemanella porci
ATTATCCTTTCAATTCAAGTATAACAAAAAACGCCCCAAAATACTTTGGAGCGAATTTTAAGCTGCCTAGCACATTACCCTATGTAATCTTATAGCGTATCTAGACCCCAACTATTTTTATATAGTCATTGTATACTTAAGCCATCGATTGATGGCTTTTAGTTTGGCTTGAAATGGATACAAGAATTCAGTAGAATGATGCTTGTGAATTCTATTGTGGAGGATAATTATGAAAGATCAACTATTAAAAGCTCTTGTTTTAAATGAGCATGTTCGTTTATATATTGTGCGTACAACTGACTTAGTACAGGAAGCGCAAGATCGTTTTGATTTACATCCATGTGCTTGTGCAGCTTTAGGAAGAACTTTATCTGTGGCAAGTATGATGGGTGCTATGTTGAAATCAGAAGAAGAAATGTTGTCAATCACAATCAATGGACATGGTCCAATTGGTTCTATTGTGGTAGATGCATATGCGAATGGAAATGTTCGTGGGTTTGTTTCAAATCCCCATGTAGAGGATGTTTTGATTCGCCCAGGAAAATTGAATGTAGGAGCTGTTGTCGGTACAGATGGAACTTTAACAGTTACTAAAGATTTAAGTATGGAAGAAAACTTTTCTGGTTCGGTTGAGTTGCAGAGTGGTGAAATTGGGGATGATTTTGCCTATTACTTCACTTTGTCTGAACAAACACCAACAGCTGTAGCATGTGGAGTTTTAATAGGAACAGATGGCCGTGTTGCCAGTGCAGGTGCTATGATTCTACAAATGCTTCCAGATGCGACAGAAACAGACATTTCTATTTGTGAACACGTACTTGAAGGATTGAAACCAATGAGTACTTTAATTCAAGAATATGATGATTCAAGTTTAGAAGATTTGGCAAATGACATGTTTGAAGATGCGAAGATTTTAACGACACAACCAGTAGCTTATGATTGTCCTTGTTCAAAGGTACGTATGGCTAGAGCTTTGGGAACTATAAAAAAATCAGATGTTTTAGAGATGGCTGATAAAGAGCATGGTTGTGAAATCACATGTAATTTCTGTAATGAAACATATCATTTCACTGAAGAAGAATTAAGAGCGATTGCGAGTAAGATGCATGATTAAGATTGGAAATGTAGAAATCGAAAATCCGGTTGTGATTGCACCAATGGCAGGTATTAGTAATATCGCATTTCGTAGAATTGCGAAACGCTTTGGAGCTGGTTTAGTTTGTAATGAAATGGTAAGTGATAAAGCTTTATACTATGATTCATTGAAGACGAAACAAATGTGTGTCATCGATGAAAATGAACATCCAGTATCTTTTCAATTGTTTGGCCATGATATTGATACGGTTGTGTATGCAGCTAAATATTTGGATACGCAAACAGATTGTGACATTATTGACTTTAATATGGGGTGTCCCGTAAACAAGGTTATCAAAGCACAGGCAGGAAGCTTTTTAATGAAGGATATTGATTATGCCAAAGAACTTGTATTGAATATTGTACAAAATGTAAATAAGCCAGTGACTGTAAAAATGCGTTTAGGCTTTGATACGTATCATATTAATTGCGTTGAAATGGCGAAGGCTATGGAAAGTGTGGGCGTTAGTGCTGTTGCGGTGCATGGTCGTACGCGTAATCAGATGTATGAAGGAAAAGCAGACTGGTCTTATATTAGGCAAGTAAAAGAATCGGTATCTATTCCTGTTATCGGGAATGGGGATGTCCGCAGTGTAGAAGATTTTCACCGTATGATGAATGAAACAGGTTGTGATGCGGTTATGCTAGGTCGTGGAATTGTAGGTAATCCATTCTTGATTCAAGAATGTGTGGATTCAATTACGGGACAGAAACATGAATTTTCAATGGAAGATCGTATTGAAATATGTATGGATCATGCCAAAGGATTAGCGAATACAAAAGGTGAAAAAGTAGCTATTCGTGAAATGCGAGGTTTGGCTAGCTGGTATTTAAAGGGACTTCCTAGTTCAAGGATCTTTAAAAATGAGATGTCACAAATGAATACATTAGAAGATTTAGAAAATATATTACGTCAATTCATGGAGGTGCAGCGTTAGTTGCATCTTTTTTGATAATTGGTAAGCGTTTTCAAAATCTGAAAAATACACTTTAAGTTTCTTGCGTTCCGGTATAAAATATATATACGGAGGTTATATCGTTATGAATCAAAGAAAGACAAAAGCCTTTTTTGAAGGGCGTGACATATATGCTTATAATATTTTTGGTGCACACCTAGAAGCTAATGGGGTTCGCTTTAGAGTGTATGCTCCAAACGCAAAGAATATTTCAGTTATTGGCTCATTTAATAATTGGGATGATCAAGCGAGTAAAATGAAAAAAGATAAACGTGGGATTTGGGAATGTTTTGTAGAAGGTGCAAAGGATAAGGATTCGTATAAATATCGTGTGTGGCAGGCAAATGGTGAATTGGTAGACAAAATGGATCCATATGCTTTTTATAGTGAATTAAGACCAAACACGGCAAGTATTGTATCAGATTTAAGTTATGATGGCTGGACTGACAAAGAATGGCTGAATCAAAGAAATAAGGGCTTTGATTCTCCTGTGAATATTTATGAAATGCATGTTGGTTCATGGAGAAAAGATGATGAAAACGAAGAGTTTGTACAGTATCATGAAATAGAAAAGGAATTGATTGAACACTGTAAGAAACATCACTTTACACATGTTGAAGTCATGCCGCTATGTGAATATCCGTTTGATGGTTCTTGGGGTTATCAATGTACGGGTTATTTTTCAAGTACTTCTCGTTATGGAACAAATCATGAATTAATGCACTTTGTGAATGCACTTCACGAAGCTGGAATTGGTGTCATCATGGATTTTGTGCCTGTACACTTTGTGAAGGATAATTACGCATTGGGAATGTTTGATGGTACGCCTTTATATGAATATTCAAAACCGGAAGATGCGAATAGTGAATGGGGAACGGCTAACTTTAATTTATGGAAAGAAGAAGTTCGCTCATTCTTGATGTCTGCAGCCAATTTCTGGATAGATGTTTATCATGTGGATGGCTTAAGAATGGATGCGATCAGTAATGCGATTTTCTGGCATGGAAACAAGAATAATGGTGTGAATGAAGGTGCATGTGATTTCATGAAACGTATGAATTACTTGTTGAATGAGGCACATCAAGGAAAAATCATGTTGATTGCGGAAGATTCAAGTGATTTTCCTAATGTCACAAAGCCAAGTTATGCGGGTGGCTTAGGATTTGACTATAAGTGGGATCTAGGTTGGATGAATGATACATTATCCTATTTAAAAAGAGATCCAATCTATCGTAAGTGGCATCACCATGACGTTACTTTTTCAATGGCTTATTTCTATTCCGAAAGATTTATCTTACCATTTAGTCATGATGAAGTTGTGCATGGTAAGGCAACCATTGTAGATAAGATGTGGGGAAGCTATGAAGATAAGTTTGCCCAGGCAAGAGCATTATATGTATATATGTTTACGCATCCTGGCAAGAAATTGAATTTCATGGGTAATGAAATTGGTCAATTGCGTGAATGGGATGAACAAAAGAGCTGTGACTGGTTCTTGTTGGATTATCCAATGCACGATGCATTTGAACATTTTTGCGAAGATTTAGGCAATATTTACATAGAAAATGATGCATTCTTTGATCAAGATTATGATCCAAGTCGTTTCTGTTGGATTGATGCAGATAATGTAGGACAAAATACGTTCTCATTTATTCGTAGAGGTTCAAAGAAAGATTTCGTTATTATTATGAATTTCTCAACAAATCCATATGATCACCAACAGTTTGGTGTTCCTTGCAAAGGTAAATATAAAGAAATTTTGAATACAGAGTGGGATAAATACAACGGAAACTTAAAAGGTCATACACCTCAAGAGGTGCAGGCAATGCGTCTTACAAGACATAATCAGCCATATATGATCGAAGTAAATGTTCCTAGTTTTGGTGCTATGATTTATGAAGTTGAAAAGTGAGATTGATTTCTCACTTTTTTTGGTGAAACTTCTTTTTTTTACGTATAAGAGAGTGTAGAAAAAGGAGAACAAAAAATGAAAAAATTAGATGTAGAATTTGAACTGTTTCGTAAGCGAGTGTACAACTTGGAGATTCGTAGCTTTTATTTACTTTTATTGAATCGGGGTTGTGACATTAAAACTTTAAGAGCTTTATTTTCGGATGTGGATGAAAAACTCGCCTTAAAGATGAGTGGTATGTTTTATCATGCTCAATCGGATCGAGTTCAAGAAGTGTTAGAGAAAGTAATCAAACAAGAAAAGACAAATGCGAGGATGGATTGTTTTGAGAAACTATTTGAAAAAGGGATAGACATGTTTGAAGCGTTGGAATTGATTGGGATTAGTCAAAATGACATAGAATTGATCAATGATGCAGCTTATGTGTGGCAATATAAGCGTTTGTGAAATAATTGACTTTTTGTAGGGGGTGTATTGTGGCAAAAAGTTTGTTATAATGTATGCGCAAAAAGGAGATAGCGTAAATATTATGGAAAACAAGGAACTTGCATTGCACGCAAAAAATATTCGTAGAAATATAGTGAAAGAAGTGTATAGTGCCCAAAGTGGACACCCGGGTGGAAGTTTAGGTGCAACTGACATTTTAACAGAGTTATACTTTGAAGAAATGGATATTAATGAGGAGAACTTAAATACATTGGATCGTGATCGTTTTGTATTAAGTAAGGGACATGCAAGTCCAGCTTTATATGCAGTACTTGCTGAAAAGGGATTCCTTCCTGAAGAAGAATTGACAACTTTCAGAACTATTAATTCACGTTTACAAGGACACCCTAACATGAATTATGTAGAAGGGGTAGATATGTCTACAGGATCTTTAGGTCAAGGTATTTCTTGTGCTGTAGGTATGGCATTAGCCAATAAATTAGATAAAAATGATCATCGTATCTATACTGTACTTGGAGATGGTGAATGCCAAGAAGGACAAGTATGGGAAGCTACAATGTCAGCGGCTCACTATAAATTAGATAATTTATGTATTATTGTTGACAACAATAACCTTCAAATTGATGGTCACGTAGATGAAGTTATGAGTGTGTATCCTTTGGATAAAAAATTCGAAGCTTTCAATTGCCACGTAATTAATGTAGATGGTCATGATTATGATCAATTGCGTGCTGCATTAAAAGAAGCTCGTGAAACAAAAGGAATGCCAACTGTAATTGTTGCGAAGACAATTAAAGGAAAAGGTGTTTCATTTATGGAAGATCAACAAGGATGGCATGGAGTAGCACCAAATGAAGAACAATACCATGCTGCAATGAAAGAATTGGAGGCAGAATAATGGCAAAAGTAGCTACACGTGTCGCTTATGGTGATGCTTTAAAAGAATTAATGGTTGAAAATAAAAATGTCGTTGTATTAGATGCTGACTTAGCGGGTAGTACAAAGAGTGGAGAAGCTAAAAAAGTAGACCCTTCTCGTCACTTTGATATGGGAATTGCCGAAGGAAATATGCTGAGTGTTGCGGCAGGTCTTGCGGCTAGCGGAAAGATTGCGTATGCATCTACTTTCGCAATGTTTGCGACTGGACGTGGATTCGAACAAATTCGTAACAGTATCGGATATCCACAATTAAACGTTAAAATCTGTGCGTCTCATGCAGGAATTAGTGTTGGAGAAGATGGTGCAAGCCACCAATGTATTGAAGATGTTAGTTTAATGCGTGGTATTCCAGGTATGAAAGTTATCGTTCCATGTGACTATAATGAAGCCAAACAAGCATGTAAAGCTGTAGCTGAAATTGACGGGCCTTGCTACGTTCGTTTAGGTCATAGTGGTGTTGAAAGCGTAAATGGCGATGACTATAAATTTGAACTAGGAAAAGGTGTTGTCCTTCAAAAAGGTGAAAAAGTAGCTTTAGTTGCGACTGGATTGATGGTTCAAGAAGCATTAGAGGCTGCTAAGAAAATGGAAACAGCTCCAACTGTAGTAAATATCCATACAATTAAACCAATTGATAAAGAATTGATTATTGAACTAGCAAAAACTCACGATACAATCGTGACTTGTGAAGAACACTCTATTATTGGTGGTTTAGGAAGTGCTGTGGCAGAAGTTTTAGCTGAAGCAGGAACAGCATGTAAACTTGTTCGTGTCGGTGTTCAGGATGTATTTGGTGAAAGTGGAAAACCAGCTGAATTATTCGCAAAATACAAAATTGATGCAGATGCGATTGTAGAAGCTGCTACAAAGTAGTATGGCACACTATTTCACAAATGATATTGTAAAAGATGCACCAGAAGAGATTACGATACATTTCCGTGATTTTACATATAAGTTAAATTCGAATGCTGGAGTTTTCAGTAAAGATAAATTGGATGAAGGTACGCGTATTCTTTTAGAAACGGTACTCGACAATGAAACTGAACCAAAAAACACATTAGATCTAGGTTGTGGAATTGGACCGATTGCCTTGATTTTAATGGAGTATTGGAAGCATACCGAAATGACAATGATTGATGTAAATCAAAGAGCTTGTCAGCTGGCAGATTCAAATATGAAAAAATATCGTCGTAAGGCAAAAATATTATGTCAGTCAGGTGTGAATGAAGGCCAGTATGCCTGTATTCTTTTGAACCCACCGATTCGTACGGGAAAGGCAATGATTTATTCGTTGTTTGATCAGTGTTTAGAACATTTAAAGGAAGATGGTCATTTCTGGATTGTAATGCGCAAGCAGCATGGTGCACAAAGTGCGATTCATTATTTACAAGAAAAAGGCTATGAAGTAGAAAAAATGGCTCGTGATAAAGGTTATTGGGTCATGAAAATATCAAAAGCAGGTTAACCCTGCTTTTCTTGTGTTTTTATATATATTAAGAAATTGATTTCAGAGAAGATGAATTTGAAAATTTAAAAATGACCGAATTATCTGGGTTTAGAACTTTATTGGCGTGACAAAACAGACTATTGGTAATAGCCTTGTTTAGTATGGAATTCTTATTGGTTATATCCTTCTTTTATACATTCGCATCATTTCATCAATACATCTTTTTCAGTATGCTCTGTCATTTCTTTTGTCCTTGAATGAATTATATGTATAAGTATACTGTATTGTGGCTTTACATTTGCATTGAATTGGATCTTAGGTTAAAAGAATCTATTAAATGAGTGCGTATTTGAATTTATTGTGTTTGTTTTTAAGGACTTTAGTTTTAGGTTCATGAGAATAAAAGATTTTGTTTTTGAACAACATTTGCTTCATATCCTTTTCTTATGGACTTTTTGACAAATGTCATTTATCATCATAAATACAGTAGAGGTGTTAATAAATGAAACAACATCATGTGTTTAGCTTTTTACAAAGGATGGGCAAATCCTTTATGTTACCTATTGCAGTGCTTCCTGTAGCAGGTCTTTTTTTGGGTGTAGGAACTTCTTTAACCAATGAAACAACGATAGCTGCATTCCATTTAGAATCGGTATTAGGGCAAGGAACCTTTTTATATAGTGTTTTAATTTTATTGAAACAAGTAGGCAAAGTTTTATTTGATAATCTACCCTTGATTTTTGCGGTTTCTATAGCTTTAGGAATGTCTAAGCAAAGAAAAGAAGTCGCTGCTCTTGCAGCTATTATTGCCTTTTTTGTAATGCATGCCACAATCAATACGTTACTCTGCTTGGATGGTAGTATTGTCAATGGTGTAGTTTCAAATTATATTCTAGATAGATCTATTACTTCGGTATGTGGAATGTTATCGCTTGAAATGGGTGTGTTTGGAGGAATTGTCGTTGGACTTGGTGTTAGTTATTTGCATAATCGGTTTTATCAAATCCAATTGCCAAATGTGATTTCTTTTTATGAAGGAGAACGCTTTGTTCCGATTGTTTGTGCTGTTACATATGTATTTGTTGGTGTAATTATGTATTTTGTTTGGCCACCATTACAACATGGCGTTTATAATTTAGGCCGATTGATATCGGATTCTGGCTATTTTGGTACTTTTATTTATGGAATTATTAAGCGTAGTTTAGTTCCTATTGGCTTGCATGACGTTTGGTACATGCCATTCTATCAGAGTGCTTTAGGTGGTGTACAAATGGTGAATGGTTCAATGGTATCTGGAGCGCAGAATATTTTCTTTGCGCAATTATCCGATCCAAGTGTGACTCATTTTAGTGTGAACGCAACTAAATTTTTCTCGGGAGAATTTATATTTATGATTTTTGGCTTGCCAGGAGCAGCCTTAGCCATGTGTCAGTGCGCAAATCCAAAAGTTAAAAAAAGACGGCAAGTTTATTGCTATCGGCCGCTTTAACAAGTGCATTAACAGGAATTACAGAGCCGATTGAATTCTCTTTCTTGTTTGTGGCGCCATTATTATATGTTGCTCATGTGTTATTAGCTGCCACATGTTTTGTCGTTCCACAAGCTTTACAGGTTGCGATTGGATTTACTTTTTCAGCTGGTTTGCTTGATTTTACATTGTTTGGAATTTTGCAGGGAAATGCGAAGACAAATTGGATAACTGTGGTTTTGCTTGGCTTAGTATATTTCTTTGTGTATTATAGGGTATTTAAGTTTTTGATTGTAAAGTACGATTTAAAAACGCCTGGAAGAGACGAAAGCATTAAGGTGTTTGATAAGAAAAAGTATGATTTTAGTTTTGATAAATCGTTGATTGATCCTAGAAGTCAGATGATTGTTCAAGGCTTAGGTGGGCGAAGTAACTTTACGGATTTGGATTGTTGCGTCACAAGATTAAGAGCGACAATCAAAGATGATACTTTAATAAATGAAGGGTTGTTAAAAAAATCGGGTGCTGCAGCTATTATGTGTCAGCCAAATGCAATTCAAATTATTTATGGTCCTCAGGCTTCGAATATAAAGACAAAACTGGATGAGTATATGTTGAATGTGCCGGAAAGTTATGATTTTGAGGATAAAGAAGTTGTTTTAGAAACAAAAACACAGTTGGAACTAGAATGTTTAGTAAATGGGGAAGTAATGCCGATAGAGGATGCATCGGATTCTATGTTTGCGCATAAATTAATGGGCGATGGTATTGTGATTCGTCCGTGTGATGGTGTTGTTGTGGCGCCGTGTGATGGAGTTATTTCAATGCTTTATCCAACAAAGCATGCGATAGGTATTACAATTGATGATAATACACAGATCTTAATTCATTTTGGCACGGATTCGGCGAGATTAAATGGCAAGGGTTTTGAATTGTTGGTAAAACCAAACCAGAAAGTTAATGCTGGAGATGTTTTGTGGAATGCAGATTTAAAGTATATCAAAGACAATGCGTTAGATGAAAATATTATAATTGTATTTACGAAAATAAAAGATGGTGCAGAAATAGAAAAAAAATATGGAAAAATGCAATGTCATGATATGATGTTAAGGGTAAATGGATAATGGATATGTATGAAATTTTAAACGTTCTGAATCATAATACAATCTTGGTTTTAAAAGAAAATGAAGAAATAATTGTGATGTCTAAAGGAATTGGATTTGGTAAAAAGCAAGGGGAACAAGTGGATGTTCCTCATAATGCAAAGCGGTATAAGATGCAAAAGTCATATCAGGCGAAACAGAAGTCGAATAATATTTTTGATTACATTGATCCAATGTATATTGAAATTTCATCTGAAATTATTACTTTAACAAAAGAAAGATTTGGTAAAGTAGAACACGATATTTTATTATCTTTAGCGGATCATATTTATTTTGCGGTAAAAAGAATTAAAGAGAAGGATTTTCCATCAAATCCATTTAATATGGATATTCAACTTATGTTTCCGGATGAGTATTCAGTAGCATTAAAGGCAAAGGATATTATTGAAAAATATACGCATGAGAAAATAAATGCAGATGAAATTGCGTTTATCACCTTACATATTCACTCGGCTATATCGGTAAATAAAGTAGGGCAGTCTATGGAAGTTATGCGTGTGATTCGTGAATTCTTCAAGAAATTACAGGCCGATTTACATATTCGTATTGATGCGAATTCATTGTCATATATTCGTTTAATGAATCATATTAAATTTTTGTTGTTGAGACTAAATAATAATGAGAAATTACAAATGGATATTACGGAATTCACAAAAGAAAAGTTTCCATTCGCTTATGAACAGGCTCGTGTTTTATGTGAACAATTGAGTCATGTTTTGCATAAAGAATTGCCAGATTCGGAGTTGGGGTATTTGACTTTACACTTGGAAAGAATTTTATCGAATACGAGTATTTCATAAAAAAATGTTGACAACGATTTCAGATAGTGGTATTTTTCACTTACGTAAAAAGTGAATATTCAATAGCGTGTAACTGGTTAGGCAGGCATTTACTATTTTGATTGAAGATATAATCTTTATTGGTTTATTGTATATCTTCAGTTTAAATGTATATGTCTGTCTTTTTTTTGCGTATTGAATTTCTAAGAAAGGATGAAAATATATGGTAGGAATTATTCTTGCAAGTCATGGTGAATTTGCGAATGGTATCTTCCAGTCAGGAGCTATGATTTTTGGTGAACAAGCCAATGTAAAGCCTTGTACTTTGATGCCTAGTGAAGGACCTGAAGACATTCGAAAGAAGATGGAAGATGCGATCGCTTCTTTTGAAAATCAAGAAGAAGTATTGTTCTTAGTTGACCTATGGGGAGGAACTCCATTCAATCAGGCAAGTGCCTTGTTAGATGGTCACGAAGACAAATGGGCAATTGTCACAGGTTTGAACTTGCCTATGTTGATTGAAACGTATGCTTCTAGATTCTCAATGGAGAAAGCACACGAAATTGCAGCACACGTAATGCAGACTGCACAAGAAGGTGTACAGATCAATCCAAAAGAATTAGAACCAAAGGAAGAAAAGAAAGAAGAAGTAAGTGCGGCGCCTCAAGGAGCTATTCCAGAAGGAACAGTCCTTGGAGATGGACATATTAAATATGGCTTAGCACGTATTGATACACGTTTGCTTCATGGTCAGGTAGCCACAGCTTGGACAAAGACAGTTGGGCCAAACCGTATCATTGTTGTTAGTGATAATGTAGCTCATGACAATTTAAGAAAGAGCATGATCGAACAAGCAGCTCCTCCAGGAGTAAAAGCGAATGTCGTTCCGGTTGACAAAATGATCCAAGTTGCGAAAGATCCTCGTTTTGGAGCCACAAAAGCGTTGTTGTTGTTTGAAACACCACAAGATGCATTAAGAGCTATCAAAGGTGGAGTGGATATTAAAGAATTGAACTTAGGTTCAATGGCACACTCTCAAGGAAAGGTTGTATGTACAAAGGCCGTTTCCATGGGTAGTGATGATGTAAAAACATTTGATGAATTATTGGCAATGGGAATTAAGATTGATGTTCGTAAGGTTCCAACAGATTCACCTGAAAACTTCGATGAAATTCTTAAAAAAGCGAAATCAGAATTAAAGCAAATTTAGAGGGAGATTATTATGTCAGCGATTAGCATTATTTTAGTTATAATTGTTGCCTTCTTAGCCGGTATGGAAGGAGTTCTTGACCAATTTCAATTCCACTAACCATTAGTAGCTTGTACATTAATTGGCTTGGCTACTGGTCACTTAAAAGAAGGCGTTATGTTAGGTGGCTCTTTGCAGTTGATGGCTTTAGGTTGGGCAAACATTGGTGCAGCGGTTGCACCAGATGCTGCACTAGCTTCAGTTGCTTCTGCAATTATCATGGTTTTAGGTTTAAATGGTGGAACAACAGATACTACAACGGCTATTTCTACAGCAATTGCTGTAGCTATTCCATTATCAGTAGCTGGTTTATTCTTAACTATGATTTGCCGTACACTTGCAATTCCAGTTGTTCACTTCATGGATACTGCTGCTGAAAAAGGTGATTTTGGAGCAATTGAACGTTGGCAAATCGTAGGTATTTGTTTACAAGGTATTCGTATTGCGATTCCTGCTGCTGCATTATGCTTCGTACCTAGTACAGTTGTAACTGGTGTATTAAATGCAATGCCAGCTTGGTTATCTGGTGGTATGACAGTTGGTGGAGGAATGGTTGCTGCTGTTGGTTATGCAATGGTTATCAATATGATGGCTACAAAAGAAACTTGGCCATTCTTCGCTTTAGGTTTCGTATTTGCTTGTGTAAGTGAATTTACACTAATTGCTTTAGGTGTAATTGGTGTTGTTATCGCAATCGTTTATTTAGGTTTGAAAGATGCAGCAAAAAATAGTGGTGGAGGATCAAATACTGGTTCTGGTGATCCATTAGGCGACATCTTGAATGATTACTAGGATTTTGAAGGAGGTAAATGAAAATGGCTGAAAAAATTACATTAACTAAACAAGATCGTAAAAAAGTTTGGTGGCGTCATCAATTCCTTCAAGGTTCTTGGAACTATGAACGTATGCAAAATGGTGGATGGTGCTATTCAATCATTCCTGCAATCAAGAAATTATATTCTAACAAGGAAGATCAAATTGCGGCTTTAAAACGTCACATGGAGTTCTATAACACTCACCCTTATGTATCAAGTCCAGTAATGGGTGTTACACTTGCTTTGGAAGAAGAAAAAGCAAATGGTGAAAATGTAGATGATACTGCAATCCAAGGTGTTAAAGTTGGTATGATGGGTCCTTTAGCTGGTGTTGGTGATCCAGTATTCTGGTTTACAATGCGTCCAATCTTAGGTGCTTTAGGAGCTTCTTTAGCATTAAGTGGAAACCTTTTAGGACCTATCTTATTCTTCGTATTATGGAACGTAATTCGTTTAGCATTTATGTGGTATACACAAGAATTTGGTTACAATGTAGGAACTAAAATTGCTGAAGATATGTCTGGTGGACTTCTTGGAAAAATTACTCAAGGTGCAAGTATTTTAGGTATGTTTATCATCGGTTCCTTGGTTCAACGTTGGGTAAGTATTTCATTTACTCCAGTTGTATCAAGTGTTGCTCAATCTGAAGGTGCATACATTGATTGGTCACAAATTAAAGGAAATGCTGACGGAATTAAGAGTGCATTAGAACAATATTCTTCATTAGGAGCTACTGGTTTAAATCAAATCAAAGTTACAACTTTACAACAAAACTTAGATTCATTGATTCCTGGTCTTGCAGCTTTATTATTAACTTTATTATGCTGTAAATTATTGAAGAAGAAAGTTTCTCCAATCACAATTATCATCGCATTATTCGTAGTTGGTATTATTGGTCGTGTAATCGGAATTATGTAATCACTTAAGGAGGTACATATGGCACAATCATTAAATTCAAAAGTAGATTTAACAATTAAGGCAACATCTTTTGCAGGTTTAAGTACAAATGGAAATGTCATGGTTGGAAATAAAGCGTTTGAATTCTATAATGAACGAAATGTTGAAGATTGTATTCAAATTCCATGGGATACAATTGATCGAGTAGAAGCGAGTGTTTTATTTAATAAAAGCATTTCTCGATTTGTGATTTTTATAAATGAGAAAACATACTTTACTTTCTCTACAAAAGACAACAAAAAAACACTGCGTGCTATAAGAGAATATGTACCTGCAGATCGAATGCTTCGATCATTAAGTTTTTGGGATGTGTTTAAACGAGGTTTAATGTATATTCCAAATAAATTACTACATTCTAATCACTAAGTATTGTTAACCCAATCCACATTATGTTGATTGGGTTTTCTTTCTTTTAAATTGGTGTACACGAATAGTAAAAATACAGGAGAAAAGATAATATATGGAGAATAAAAAAAACGAGTTATTTTAATGAAAAGGGTGTGGATTTCTAGAATTCCACATCCTTGTTGTTTAATATATGATCAAATATGTAGTGTCCTACACCACCATCAAGACAATCGTAGTCAGTAATATCGTCGGCCAATGCCTTTGTGTTTGGATTGCCGTCTTTTAAACAGACTCCCCATCCACTTGTGAGTAGTAAAGAACTATCGTTTTCATTATCACCAAACGCAATTGTATTTTCTAAGTGAATCTGATTCCATTCGCAATACATTTCTAAACCTCTACCTTTAGAGAAACCACTATACATTAATTCGATAGTACCTGGGAATGTTTCAATAGTTTGGTATTTCCCTTTATATTGTTCTTTGACTTGATCACGGATAAGCTGCGTTGTTTCTGGGTCTGTCCTAAATAAGAACTTATAAACAGGTTTTTCACAAAAACCATCAATATCTCCTGTCTTGTCAATTAATGGAATATTTCTTCGCTTTGACATATCAAGCAGATGGTTATTAATGTTCATGACATTATGTAATTGATTTCCTTCAACATTTACAGATACTTTGTTTTCTTCAATGATTGGCATTAAGAAAGTTAGAATTTCTTTCATTTCTTTAACGCTTAACATGTCCATCGTAAATGATTTATTCAGGTTACGATCATAGATCATACCGCCATTCATCCCAATGATGAAATCAAATTCGAAACCTAATGTCCAGAACATACCTTTTGTTTTTTCTGCTTCAGTGATTTCACGTCCTGTCGCAAGACCTATTTTTACGTTTCTTTTATGTAGTTCTTTTAAAGCTTGTATTGTGATTTCAGGTAAGGGACTGCCCTTAGAACTTAGGGTCATATCTACATCGGCAGCCAAAACCTTAATTTTATTGATCATATAAATACACCTCAAATACATAAAATGTATACGATTTCATAAAAACTTGCAATTAAAAGTTATATAATACTACCTATTACGCTTTGTATTTTATCTTTGTGTGAGATATACTTTAAAAATATGAAGGTGATTTATAATGGATTTTTTAGTACGTAGATTTATAAAAAATTATCAAGATACAAAGAATGTAAATGTCAGAACGAGCGTTGGGAAACTATCTGGAATTGTTGGTATATTGAATAACTTGTTTTTGTTTGTAATTAAATTTTTGATTGGTACAATTGTTCACTCAGTATCTATTCAAGCGGATGGCGTAAATAACTTGACAGATGCTGGCTCAAATATTATTTCAATCTTATCGTTCCATCTCTCAAATAAACCAGCAGATAAAGATCATCCTTTCGGACATGAAAGAACGGAAACAATCGCATCTTTATTTGTAGGAATATTGATTTTGGTTTTAGGCTTTGAAACCGCAAAAGAAAGTATTTCTAAAGTGATTCATCCGGGAAGTATTGATTTTAGAATTGCATCCGTCATCATTCTTTTAATTTCTATCATGGTTAAATTTTGGATGTATGCATACAATAAGAAGCTTTCTAAAGCATATGATTCAAGTCTATTAGAAGCAACGGCATTGGACTCAATTAGTGATGTATGTGGAACAACAGCCGTTCTTGTATCGACATTGTTATCTCCAGTTCTTCACTTCAATCTAGATGGATATATGGGTATTGTAGTTTCAGGAATTATCCTTTATGGAGCTTATGGCTTATTAAGAGATATGATTAATTCTTTAATTGGAGAAGCACCGGATCCTGAACTTGTACACAATATTGTAGATATGATCATGGCACATCCTGTAATTTTAGGTGTGCATGATATGATGCTGCATAATTATGGTCCAAATAAGATTTTTGCGAGTGCTCACGTAGAAGTGGATTCGTCTAAAGATATCTTTGAAACACATGATCAGATTGATAATATTGAGCGTGAAGTTAAAGAGAATATGAATATTGATTTGGTTCTGCATATGGATCCAGTAAAGGTAAATGATCCAGAAACCGAATTGTATCGTGCAAAAGTGGTAGAAGCTATTCATCAAATTGATCCGAAATGGAGATTTCATGATTTTAGAATTGTGTCAGGACCAACACATGCGAATTTGGTGTTTGATTTGATGATTCCGTTTGAAGAAAAGTATACGCAAGAAGAAATAGAAGAAATGCTTTTAAAACATATTGAATCGGATAAAAAGATTTATTTAGTACTCACAATTGATCATCCATACGCATAAGGCAGAAGTTTTTAAACTTCTGCCTCTATTATTTCTGGGATTACTTGGATTTGATGTTTTTCTTCTTTGGTTAATGGGTTTGAAATAAATACATCTACTTCTTTGAATTTACAGTACGTGTATTCAGGTTGTGCATTAAATTTATTTTTGTCAGTTACCACAATGATTTTTTCACTTTGTTGAAGAATGTGTCGCTTTAGTTCATATTCATTTTCATAAGTAGTAAATCCATTGTTGTCTTTAAATCCTTTAGTTCCTAAAATCGCAACATCAATATGAATATAATCGATAGTTTCACTGGCGAAGTTTCCATAAGAGCGATAGGCATTGTTGGAAATGTTTCCACCAATCAAAATAACGTGCATATTTAGTTTAGCGCATTTATAGGCTACAAAAATGGAGTTTGTCACAATCGTAATATTATGAAAGGATTGAAGAAAGGGAATACCTGCTTGACATGTACTACCGGCATCTAAATAGACAACCATTCCTTCTTTGATAAAGGTGCAAGTTTGCTTCATGATTTGTTTCTTTTCTTCAATATATTCTTGATTTCTTAATGAAATGGGCATTTCATCAGGTTCTTCTAAAAGCAGCGCATAGCCATGCTCTTTTTTAATGATTTTAGAATTTTCGAGTTCAATAATATCTTTACGAATGGTTTCACTTGAAATTTGAAAGTAATCTGATAAATCGGATATCTTGATTTTTGGATGTTCCTGTAGAAGTTGGCGAACCTTGAATTGTCTTTCATCTTTCCTTTTTGACATAAGCTACACCTGTGTGACTTTCTTGACTGTTTTTACAACATCATATTGTTCTGGTGTCAAATGGTTTGTGATAAATTCATCGAACTCATTAAATTTACAAAAGGCATAAGGCGCAATGTCTGCCTTATTATTGACTTTACTTGCATCACTGATCATGATTTTTTTTGCGGATTGATTCATAACGTGGCGTTTAAAACCAAGTTCATCGGCAGAAATGGTGGTAAATCCATGACTCTTTTCAGTGAAAGCATCTGTTCCCATGATGGCTAAATCAATGTTTAAATGGTCGATGATTTCGGTCGCAAAATGCCCATAGGTTCTTTTTCCTATATTGAATAATAAACCACCAGCCATTATGATATTTAAATTCATGTTGGCACATTCATAAGCTACAAGAATAGAATTGGTGACAATGGTGATGTCGCTTTTGTTTTGTAAGGCGCTTATGGCCGTTAAAATCGTGCTTCCAGAATCCAAATATACGGTCATGCCATTTTCGATTCGGCTAAATGCTTCTAGGGCTACAATTTTTTTCATTTCCTTATTTTTTTGTGCTTTTAACTCGACAAATGTTTCGACAGAAGAACTTTGAATTTTGGCGTAGCCATGTTCTCGAACTAATATTTTTCTTTCTTGTAGTTCATCTAAATCCTTACGTAGTGTTTCTGGGGTGACAGAAAGTAATTTAGCGAGTTCTGCGACTTTTATTTTTTCTTTTTCTTCAAGAATTTGACGAATTTGAAGTTGTCTTTCTTCTTTTTTCTTTGACATGTTTTCACCTTTTTCTTTTTGAATCCAATTAAATTATAAACGAAATGTTTTGAAAATAGAATAAAAAGTGGGAATACAAATAATTTGAAAGTGGGTAATGAATTCAATATTGTTTCTGTGCATAATGAGATTGTCTAAAGAAAGTATGTGATAGATATGGAAGTTCGATTAAATCCGGTTGAATTTGCGAAGTCAATGATGAAAAAGAAGAAACAATTGATTCCCATACCGATTGTTTTAGATAATGGAATTGCCGGTATTGTGTATGGATATTATGAAGGTGAGGATTTTTATTATTTGGATCGACTTGATGGTGATGTTTCTAAAAAAAGAAGAATTAAGAAAAATGAATGTAATGGAATTGAGACAAGAAATAGCGTTAAAGATTAAAATTTTTGTAGCCAACTCAAATTGAAATAAAATATTTTGAATCGTAAATAAAAACTTGGAAAACCAAAAATATAAACTAGACTATTGAGGAGAATCTATAATTTATACATAATGCAAGTGTCAAAGGGGGTATAAGAAATGCGTACTGTCGTCCATCTTGAACCAGAAGATTTCGCAAGAGAATTAGTTCATAATCCAAAAAATGTTTATGCCAGAACGTATGTCCTCGATTGTGGGCTTGCCGTAGTCATTTATATGTGTCAAGATTCGCATTTCCTATACTACTTAGACAGACCGGATTGTTCGAAGGAAAAAAAGGACATTCTGAAATCAATGAATTTTTATGAACTGCATGCCGAAATCTATCGTAAGGTCAATTTAGATAATCGTCTTCGTGAAAGACAAAAAGACCCAAGCTGCTGACTTGGGTTTATTTAATGTATCCGAAGGTAAAGTGTTCGCCTGTTTGTTTATCGTTACGATAGCTAAAACATGTATCGAACTCTTTTTTTGTATCATATTTGCTTGAATGAATGTTTTTCTCTGGAATACCTAATTCTTTACACATTTCAATGTTAATACCTTGATTATCAATATAGGCTTTTTCATTTGGCATATAGCGAATGAATGGTGTCGTATCAATGCTGATTTGTTTCATTTGTTCAACAACTTCCATACCTACTTCTAAAGAATCAAATTGAATGCTTGGAGAAAAATATATGTGACAGGATTCAGGGTGAATCAAATCTTTTTCGATTAATTCGCTCAAGCATTTTTTAGTGATTTCTAAAGTGGTTCCTTTCCATCCGGAATGAATGGCGCATATGCATGGTGTTGTTTCATCAACCACGAGAATACCTAAACAATCCGCGGTAAATACGCCAATTAGAATGTTTGGCTCTGTCGTATATACGGCATCTACATTCATAATGCTTGTATATTTGTCATAGGCACCCTTACCTTTATCACTAGAAGTAACGTGGGCCATGTTGTTTGTGTGCTTTTGCCAAGGAAGTGCCCAATGATCTAGAGGCATATTTAATTCTTCAGCTAATCTTTTGCGGTTGATCATAACAGCTTCTGGATCGATACACACATGGAGTGCGGTATTGTTCTTTTCAGGAAGTGTTATATCTTTTAGTGTAGTAGCACCAAATATGTGTTCGTTATTGATATGAATAATTTTATTTGTTTGAATAGACATTTGTAATTTCTCCAATATATACATAGTGCAAATCATCAAGTGGATAATTTTTTTCGTAAATTTCAGGCAATAAGAAATGTTCTTTTTCGAGTTTTCCAACATAGAGCTTCTTACAAATAAAGACTTCTTTAGCTTCTTTAAATGTAGGATTTCCATCAACCATTTCAATGTGGAAGTTCACATTTGAAATTTTATCTTCATCCTTACCTGATTTAGTACCTAAGTAAGATAGTTCTTTATGCTTATCATCAAAGAAGGATAGGGTGAACGTCTCACTTTCATCGACGAATTCTTTTGTGTATCTTTGTGGACGAATAAAGATAATCGCAACATCCTTATTCCATAAGTGACCAAGTGTCCCCCATGATGCTGTCATAGTGTTGGTTTTACCGTTTTTTGCAGCACTGATAAGTAGCCAGTCTTTTCCAACCTTATCAAAAGGATTGAAGTTTAGACTATGAATATCAACTTTTTCAAACATATATAATCCCTCCTATATTTTCTGTTTTAAAATCAAATAAACTTCAGCTTTTGTTGCTTCTGGATATGGTTGTACAAATAGAAGTCCAATTCCGCAACAAAGTGCACCTAAAATGGTCCACCCTAAAAAAGATAAATCTAGAACGAAGAGGTTTACCTTTTGTCCTGTTGTCATTTGTTTGGACAAAGAGAAGGCTTCATCCGCCGAAAGATTTGGATTTTCTGCCAATAGATATGGAATCATAGAATATTCGTAAGCTTTAATAACTCCAGGTACTATAAATAAGAATAGCCATAGTAGGGTTTTTAAATCCATCAAAAACATAATTTTTACCACATTTAAATAGTTACCTTTAAAACCACTAAAGATTTCACCAAGTTCAGGATTTTCGACATGGTTCTTAATAAAATATCTATTTTTTCCAACTACAATAACATTACCAATAAAGATTGTATAGAAGATTCCAAGGATACTGGCGACAGAAATAAAGGAATAAAATATATATTGGAAATTAGAGGAATAAAATATGGGTGAAGTATCGTAAGATATGTTGTTTGATGCAAAGTCTTGTACTCTTTCAATAATCGTTGTTTTTTCACCAGTTAATATTCCTGTAAGCAGTGTTACCACAAACATTTTCCAATAGTTTCGTTTCATTATGAGTTTAGCTTGTTCTTTAACTTGTTGTCGATTCCACATAGAAGCACCTTCTTCCTTATGTTTTAATTTTATCACATAAGGAAATGAATGATGTGGAAAAGATAGATGATTGTATGGTTGATGTATTTTTGTAATGCGTATGTCTAAAATAAGAAAACCATTCTAGTGTTGGCGTCTAGAATGGTTTCTTTTGTTTATTTTAATTTTTTTAGGAGAGAGATATGAATATTGGTTTATTTTTATATTCATTGCCTTATCTTTAAGGCACTTATAGAATAACATCCCATGTTGTCATAATTTTAGTATAACTTTGGTAAATCTTGTGAAATCAAAATGAATTATGTGAAATTATCAAAATATGCATCTTTTCTAAAATTCCCTTGTTTTTCGTATTAGAAAGAGAAGAAAAGAGGAATCATCTTGAATTCGATGGATATTGAGTCTAAGAAGTTTTTAGGGCAACCCAAAAGCTTTGTCTCAATCTTCAATGCACTTTTATTTGATGGACATCCAGTGTTAAAGCCTGAATATCTTAAGGATGAAAACAGTGAACTTGTCATGAATGTTTCGAGTAAGCATGTGGATATCATCAAGCGGTATGAGGATGGTACTTATTTAGATTTGTTCGTGATTGAAAGTCAAAGCTATGTCGATCCGTCTATGGTCGCAAGAGTCATGGAATATGAAAGTGTTGCTCGTATGCGTTATATTTGTCAAAACCTTAAGAAGCATGTACCTATGATTTTAACAGTCGCCTTATATGTGGGTGAATCCAAGTGGAATGCTGCTAAAAGATTGAGCTAAACACAAATCACAAGTATAATACAGGTGAAAAGGCAACACAGGACTTTTTTGATCTATTGCGTATAATCTATAGAAAGCAGATTTTAAAAGAAGATCTAGATCGAGAGCTTAATCGTGATGCATTGTATTTTGCGTATGTAGTAACAAAGAACAAAGAGTTATTGAATATCTACCAGAAAAGCGAGAAGAGAGATGTAAAAGTGTGTAGAGCATTAGATGAAATGTTTGAAGAATGAACAAAGGCATTGCACTAAATCAATTTGAAGTGTATCAAGCTATACTGGACAAAGGCTTCACTGTTAAAGCTATCGCATCCATTTTCTCAGTGAGTGAAGAATCGATTAAAGAATTTTTGATTTATGTTTAGTTAAGGGTACGAATATTTGTATCCTTATTTTTTTGGTTGAAATTTAGCACTCAATTGTTGACGGTGCTAAAAATTGTGATATACTAATACCAGACAAGGAAAATGAGTGCTAGAAGGAGGTCTTCACAATGGAAATCACACAACGTCAAAAGATAATCTTTAAAACAATAGTTGAAGAGTTTACTCGTTGTGCAGAACCAGTTGGTTCGAAGACTTTGATGGAACTTCTAGATTTCCCGGTTTCATCTGCAACCATCCGTAATGAGATGGCGACACTTGAGAAGTTAGGGCTGTTAGAGAAGACACATACTTCGAGTGGTCGAATTCCGAGTCAAAAAGGCTACAGGTACTATGTTGAACATCTTATGGAAACGGATTTGGATGCTTCTACAAAGAATGCTTTACAGCAAGTCTTTAGTGAAAGGCATTATTCGTTAGAAGAAGTTGTTCAAAAGAGCTGTGATATTTTGTCGCACATGACAAATTTGACCAGTGTTGTTCTAGGACCTGATAGCAGGCATCAGACTTTACAGCATGTACAGTTGATTCCGATCAACAATCAAAGTGCTGTTGCGATTATTGTCACAGATCAAGGACATACAGAAAATAAAGTGTTCCAATTTGGTACAGATGTGTCCATGCAGGATATTCAAAATTGCACAGATTTATTAAATGACCAGCTAGTGGGAACGCCAATTGAAGATGTTGTTGACAAAATGAAAGAAATTGAACCAATGATGGCAGCAAAACTTGTTCGACATGAAGTTTTGTTTGAAGCGTTCGTTTCAGCCTTTATGCGATTTGCGACAGAGAAAGTTGCGGTTTCTGGACGAAGCAATATGTTGTATCAGCCAGAGTTCAGTGACATCAACAAGTTGAAACAAATGATGCGTATATTGGAAAATGGAAACTTATTCCATCAATGGACGGATCAAGAGGGAAATGTAGCAATCCAGATTAGTGAAAGAAACGAGTTGTTACAAATCGGAGATTGTTCAGTATTAACGACAAAATTCCATTATAACAGCGATGAGGAAGGACAATTAATGGTTGTTGGTCCAAATCGAATGCAATATTCCAAGGTCGTAGCCTTGATGGATTATATGTCAAATGTCATCGAAGACGTCTTTGGGACAGACAAAGATAAGGGAGGTGCCAACGATGAGCAAAGAAGAAACTAAAGAAGAAGTAAAAGAAGAAGTAAAAGAAGAAGAAAAAGAAGAAATTGTTGAAGAGGCAACTGAAGAAAAGAAAGAACCTAGTTCAGACGAAATTATTGAAGGCTTGAAGGCGGAACTGGACAAGGCAAAAAATGATGTAGCACGTGCTTATGCAGATACAGAAAACATGAAGAAACGTCTACAGAAAGATGCAGATGCAACTCGAAAATATCGCTTCCAACAGCCAGCAACGGAAATCTTGCCAATTCTTGATTCAATGGAAATGGCTTTGAAAGTACAAACCGAGGATGAAACAATTAAGAATTATGTCAAAGGTTTTGAGATGATTCATAAACAATTGAAAGGTGTGCTGGAAAAAGAAGGCGTACAGGAAATAGATGTAGCCGATAAACCATTCGACCACAATACAATGCAGGCTTTAATGCAAGAGAAAAAAGAAGGCGTTGAAAGTGGAATGGTTATTGAAGTATTACAAAAAGGATATATGTTGAAGGATCGTATTTTACGACCAGCATTAGTAAAGGTAAGCGAATAGGGAGGTAATTATCATGAGTAAAATTATTGGTATTGACTTAGGTACAACAAATAGCTGTGTTGCGGTTATGGAAGGTAAAGATTGTAAAGTAATTCCTAACCCAGAAGGAAATCGTACAACACCAAGTGTTGTTGCGTTTAAAGATGGAGAACGTATTATTGGTGATGCTGCAAAACGTCAGGCAGTCACAAATAAAAACACAATTAGTTCAATTAAGCGTTTGATGGGAACAAATGAAAAAGTAGAGGCTGAAGGAAAATCATATACACCACAAGAAATTAGTGCAATGATCCTTCAATACTTGAAATCATATGCAGAAGATTACTTAGGAGAAAAAGTAACAAAGGCTGTTATCACAGTTCCTGCATACTTCAACGATGCTCAGCGTCAAGCAACTAAAGATGCTGGTAAAATTGCCGGATTAGAAGTAGAACGTATTATCAACGAACCAACAGCTGCAGCATTGGCTTATGGTATTGATAAAACAGATAAAGAAGAAAAAGTATTGATCTATGACTTAGGTGGAGGTACTTTCGATGTTAGTATCCTTGATTTAGCTGATGGAACATTTGAAGTATTATCAACAAACGGAGATACTCACTTAGGTGGAGATGACTTCGATAACGTATTAGTAAACTGGATGGTTGATACATTCAAGAAAGATAACGCAATTGACTTGTCACAAGATCCAATGGCTATGCAACGTTTAAAAGAAGCTGCTGAAAAAGCGAAAAAAGATTTAAGTGGTGTAATGCAGACGCAAATCAGCTTACCATTTATCTCAGCAGGTCCTGCGGGTCCATTGCACTTTGATACAACATTAACTCGTGCTAAATTTGATGATATGACTAAACATTTAGTAGAACGTACATTGATTCCAATTGAAAATGCATTAAGAGACGCGAAATTGTCTAAATCTGATATCGACGAAGTATTATTAGTTGGTGGATCTACTCGTATTCCAGCTGTTCAAGAAGCTGTACGTAAAGCATTAGGAAAAGATCCTAACCACTCTGTTAACCCAGATGAAGCTGTAGCTATGGGTGCTGCAATCCAAGGTGGAGTTATCTCAGGTGATGTAAATGATGTATTATTACTAGATGTTACACCATTATCATTAGGTATCGAAACTATGGGTGGAGTTATGACAGTATTAATTCCTCGTAACACTACAATTCCAACAAGTAAATCACAGATTTTCTCAACAGCTGCTGATAACCAACCTGCTGTAGATATCCGTGTATTACAAGGTGAACGTCCAATGGCTAACGACAACAAAGAATTAGGTAACTTCCAATTAAACGGAATTGCACCAGCTCGTCGTGGAGTTCCTCAAATTGAAGTTAAATTTGATATTGATGCCAACGGTATCGTACACGTAAGTGCTACAGATAAGGGTACTGGTAAAGAACAACACATCACAATTCAAAACTCTAGTGGATTGAGTGATGAAGAAATCGATCGTATGGTTCGTGAAGCTGAAGATAACAAGGCTGAAGATGAAAAACGTAAGGAAGAAATTGATTTACGTAACAAAGCTGAAGGCTTTATTGCACAAATCGATGGAATGTTAGAAGACAATAAAGATAAGATTGATCCAAAACAAGCTGAAGAAACTAAGAAATTGCGTGATGATCTACAAAAATCTTTAGATGAAAATAACATGGAAGAAGTTAAGGCTAAATTAGACATGCTTGAAAAAGCAGCAATGCAGGCAGGACAAGCAATGTATAACCAGCCAAATGGTGATGCAGCTTCACAATCAACACAAACTCACTCAGGTGATGATGTAGTTGACGGTGAATTCACTGAGAAGTAAAATAAATAAGCAACATTTGAAGTTCTAGCCCCGCTAGAACTTCTTCGTATCGTATGGAGGGATTCACATGGCAGAAAAACGTGACTATTATGAAGTGCTTGGCGTCAGCAAAAGTGCTACACCAGATGAAATTAAAAAGGCCTATCGAAAATTGGCCATGAAATATCACCCCGATCGAAATCATGAACCTGGAGCTGAAGATAAGTTCAAGGAAATCAATGAAGCTTATGAAGTATTAAGCGATGAGAAAAAACGTGCAACATATGATCAATTTGGTCATGCAGGTATGGATGGAGCCTTTGGACAAGGTGGTGGATTCTCTGGAGGATTCACAGATTTTGGCGATTTAGGAGACATCTTCGGTTCGTTCTTTGGTGGAGGATTTGGCGGTGGAGGATCTCGCCGTTCAAGTAACCAGCCTCGACAAGGACAAGACCGTTACATGCAGATGCGCATTGATTTCATGGATTCAATTTTTGGTAAAACAGAAACGATTTCATTGGATGTGGATGAAACATGTAAACACTGTAACGGATCTGGAGCTGAAAACCCAAGTGATGTGCAGACATGTCCTACATGCCATGGTTCTGGATATGTTATGTCTCAACAAAGAACACCATTTGGTGTGATTCAGCAACAAAGCGTATGTCCAGATTGTCATGGTACAGGTAAGAAAGTTACACGTTCATGCTCACATTGTCATGGTAAAGGCTATGAGCACCGTCGTGTAAAACTAGATATTAAGATTCCAGCAGGCATTCAATCAGGTCAACAGATTCGTATTCCTGGAAAAGGTGAAAGAGGAACAAATGGAGGGCCTAATGGCGATTTATACATCGAAATTATGGTTACGCCACATCCAACTTTCAAACGCGAAGACAACAATATCTTCATTAAAGTTCCAATCAGTTCAATTGATGCGACAATTGGATGTACGATTCAAGTACCAACAGTATATGGCGATGTAGAATTGAAAATTCCTGAAGGAACACAGCCAAACACTAAGTTCCGTCTAAAAGGAAAAGGTGTAAAATCTCGTTCAGGACAAGGGGATGAATTTGTAGAAGTACAGGTTGAAATTCCACGTAAAGTATCTCGCAGAGAAAGAGAGCTATATGAAGAATTAAAATCAGGACAATCTGAATCTCCTTTTGAAAGATTTAAAAGAGCATTTAAGTAAACGAAAAGAGCAATTTATTGCTCTTTCTTTTTTTTCATCTTGTCAGAATCTAAGAAGAACATTGTGAATGTGGCACGAGAAAGAAGTACGTTTTCATCATTGAAGATAAATACCTCATATACTCCAGTTGTTCTTCCGCTTGAGATTTCTTGGGCAATCCCAATCAATTTGCCACCACGACCAGGCTTAATATAATTAATTGTACCCGTAAGTGTAACACTATCTCTTCCTGTCGCAAAGCTTGCTGCTCCAGCGACTGTGTCAGCCAAAGAGAAAAGGGCTCCACCATGGACAAAGCCATGTATATTTAAAATTTGTTCATCAATAACCATTTCTACCTTCGCAAAACCATGGCGAACTTCTGTTACACGCATGTCATTGCTTTGCAGAAATTGACTCGAACTATTTAGACGATCCATTAAAGCCTGCATATTTTCTTCCATAAACAACCTCCAACAATGCTTTCATTATAGCATGAAATGATGCTATAATGCTTAGTGTACTTAAAAAGGAGATGGATTATGGATTCAAATAATATATTTTTTAAAATCGTTGTGGGTGTTGTATTAGTTGGATACATGGCATTCATATTTTATCAAAGTTTAAAAGGTGGACTTGCCTACAAAAAGGAATTTGAAAACTTTAAAAACTCACATAAACACTACGAAACAATGGTCGATGGTGGCTATTGGGTATGGGTCATGGTTGCAATGGCTGTTTTGGCATTTGTTTTGATGTTTATGGCACCAAAATTAGCTTCCAATGGACAAACGTATTATTACTATTTAGCATATGGGTGTATTGGACTTGTATTTTTAGGACTAGCCATTGATTCATATACACACCGTCGTATTTATTTCACAGAAGAAGGGTTTTTCTTTGAAGATACATATTATCGTTATCGTATGCTTGCAAATTTTGAATTTAAAAATGGTATTGTGGCACGCAACTGCAATGTGTTAATGAGCAACCGCGATAAGATCGTAGTCACAAAAAAGATTGGCGAAGCCTTACAGGAAAGACAAAAAGCATTTAAAAAAGCTAAGAAAGAACGTCGAAAATAATGTTGTTTCTTTCGGATTTAGATGGAACTTTAATGGATTCAAGCGGAAATGTCGCAGATGAAGATGTGGAATGCATTCATCAATGGACACAAAAACATGCGTTTGGATTTGTGACAGGAAGAGATCGTGCCTTTTGTTTGGCACTAGCTTCGAAGTATCAATTGTCCTGTGAATATATGATCACAGATAATGGAGCTAATGCCTATTATAAAGATAAGAATGTATATTCTTCTTTGATTGATTTAAGTGAAGGTATACAAATGTGTAAAGCGATTTTGGCATATAATTTAGATTTGTTTTATACAGACGAAGTAGGCAATCGCTATTATCCAATTTCATGTTATGGAAAAGAAAGACTTCATGTTTTTAAAAAGAAACAACCGAGTTTAGGCTTGTTTTCAGATGTGGATTTAATGGAATATTTAAATACACGACATTTTGGCTTAGCCAAATTGAGTGTGTATGTTGAAAAAGATTTGGATTTAATATTAAATCAATTTAGAGGATTATTTAAAAATTATGAAGTGATGGCTACTTCAAAGGATTATATTGAAATCACCAAAAAAGACACAAATAAATGGGAAGCCTTTTGTCATTTACCTGTCGAAGATGCGATTTTTATTGGAGATGGAGAAAATGATTTGTGTATATTGGAAAAGCTAAATGACACATATGTTATGGAACATGCACCTGAGAGTTTGAAGGCATATGGTGTGTGTGTAAAGAGTGTGGCAGAAGCCATGAATATAGAAAGCAGGAAAGAAAATGTCTAGAAAAAGAAAAAGAGGGGCAAAGGCAACGGCTGCCTCAATGGTAATGGATACATTGAAAAAAAGAGGGGCAGTGGATGAAAAGAGTGCAGTAGATGTAAGTGTATTTAAAAATTTGCCTTATGCCACTTCAACAATTAGTTATACAATTTCGAATCTAATAGAAGAGGGTGTTGTTGGTAAAACCAATGATGAAAGATTCTATTATGATGATTTAGGATTTAAAGCTTTAGAAACAAAGTTTGTACGTGGATACTCAATGATTTTTATTGTGCCAATTATCATTGCGATCCTTGTTTATGTTCTACAAAAAGTATTATAAAAGAGTGTCGCAGTAATGCGACATTTTCTGTAAGGAAGGAGATTTGAATGGAGAAGCC
This sequence comes from Holdemanella porci, assembly GCF_009696075.1. Taxonomy (GTDB): domain Bacteria; phylum Bacillota_I; class Bacilli_A; order Erysipelotrichales; family Erysipelotrichaceae; genus Holdemanella; species Holdemanella porci. The sequence continues at coordinate 28,300 of NZ_VUMR01000014.1, forward strand.
AAAATCGTTTGTGTATATCATTTTCTGTTTAACGATTTGTCTAGCTTTTGCGGTAGGAAGTAACTACTTAATCAATATGATTACACAAGCGAATATGATATACAATTCGAATGAGCCACGTAAGATTGGCGCAACATATATGACCTACAACAATACGTTCTATTCGGTGGTCAATGAGGAAATTTCAAAAGTAGTTAAAAAACACGGAGATCAGCTGATTACTTTAGATCCAGCTATGAGTTTAAAGAAGCAGAAGGAACAAATCCAATACTTAATAGATCAACAAGTGGATGCCTTAGTGATTACGCCAGTGGATTATGATGGATTAAAAGATTCTTTAAAGCTAGCCTATAAGAAACGTATTCCTGTGATTGTTGTGGATACGGAAGTTAAACATAATAAATATGTGACCTATAGTATTGTCAGTGATAATTATGATGCGGGCGTACAATGCGCTAAAGATATGATGAGTAAGTTGGATCATGCCAATATTGTCTTGCTTCAACATTCGACAACTCGTTCTGGTTATTTACGAATTAAGGGATTTGAGGATACGATTCAGTCCAACTCAAATTATAAAGTGGTTCAGAGAATGGAATGTAAAGGACAATTAGAGAAGGCCATGCCAAAAATGGAGTCTTTTATTGAGGAAGGAATCGAATTTGATGTAGTGATGTGTTTAAATGATCCAAGCGCTATGGGCGCTATGGCCGCACTTTCATCGAACAATATGTTGGAAGGCAAGTATGTGTATGGCATAGATGGAACGCCTGAGGCAAAAGAAATGGTGTCAGAAGGTAAAATGGCTGCTACTGTGGCACAATCGCCAAAGACGTTTGGAAAGAAGGCGGGCGAAGCTATTTATAAGATGTTTTCGCAAGAAAAAATCAAGAATAAAAATGTAGTGAGTCCTGTGCAAATCATCACAAAAGACAATGTTCATGATTATTCTACGGAGGGCTGGCAATGATACAAGATATAAAAAAATACAATGTATGGATTGTCTACGTCTGTATGTGGCTTTTTAGTTTTTTTACCGTTTGGTACATTGCTATTGTGATGTATTATACGTTGGTGCATGTGACACAAAGCGGCTATGCCTCAGATTTTATTAAGAATATTTCCACACTTTCTAATGTTCCCATTCGATCCTTCTATATAGCGGTATTTGGCTTTATTGGATTGTTTTGTTTCGTGAGCATACGTAAAAAAATTCGATTCTTTAGTCGTCATCAAATCATTCCAATTTTAATTGAACTTGGATTGAGCCTATTGATCATGAAGAATATATCGTTTAGTGCAACGTGTATTTTATTTTTGATTATTGCGGATAGCTTACTCTATGTGGATAAACCAGTTGATCGTTCAATTTGCATCATACTCGTCTTTTTAGCTTACATGCTATCCAACTATGGATATTTGTCCAACTATATTCCTATGATTTCATTCCAGGAATATTTGTCGGTGTATAATTCAAAGACACATGGCTTTTTGCTGGGAATTGAAGTGACTTTAAGCAATTTAAATATTGTGTTGTTTATAGCTTATATATTCTTATATTTACAGAAACAAATGGATGAAACGCAGAAATTTGCGGCTTTGAATGCCGAATTAAAACGTTTAAATAATCAATTAAAAGGTTATGCGAATTTGCGAGAAAAAATGGGTGAAACCAAAGAAAGAAACCGTCTTGCCCGTGAGATTCATGATACATTAGGGCATACTTTAACGGGATTAAGTGTTGGTCTTGAAGCGTGTCGAGTGATGATTGATAAGGATGTCAATGTTACAAAAGCACAATTGGGTATTTTAGAAGAGAGTGCAAAACGCGGTTTAACCGATGTCAGACGTTCGGTGGATAAGTTGAAGCCAGATGCATTAGAGCGGTATTCTTTAAAAGAAGCATTGGATATGATGATCATGGATTATCAGAGATTGACCGATGTGACCATTCTTTATTTGTGTCATTTGCCTTTGGTGAATTTGAATGCGGACGAAGAAGAAATTGTGTATCGTGTTGTTCAAGAAGGAATGACCAATTCAGTCAGACATGGGCATGCGACAAAAATTTATGTTTCGATTGCGCAGGCCGATAATAATTTGATTATAATTATAGAAGATAATGGTCAGGGTTGTAAGAATATCAAACCAGGATTTGGCATTCATCATTTGACAGAACGTATTGACTTACTTCAGGGAAGAATACGTTATTATGGGGATAAAGGCTTTGAATTGATTGTAGAAATACCAATGAGAAGAGGAGAAAACAATGGTTAAAATCATGATTGCGGATGATCAGCAGCTCATTCGAGAAAGCTTAAAGATCATCTTAGATTCAGATCCGAATTTTGAAGTAGTAAAAGTAGTTGGCAGTGGACAAGAAGTATTGGATACAGTGGAAACAGAAAGTATAGATATTATCTTGATGGATGTGCGTATGCCAAGTATGAGTGGCGTAGAGTGTACTCGTTTGGTAAAAAAGAAGTATCCAAATATAAAGGTCATAATATTAACGACTTTTGATGATGATGAGTATATTTATGATGCATTAAAATATGGAGCAAGTGGATATCTTTTGAAGGGATGTTCCTTAGAAGAGTTGAGTTCGGCTATTCATAATGTTCTAGCGGGAGGAGCCTGTTTCAACCCAAATGTGGCGGGTAAAGTGACACAGTTCTTTTCTCAGATGGCAAATTCGAATGGGGAATTTAATTTTGGACATGGAGAAGATGAACATATCGATTTGAGTGATACAGAATGTAAGATCATTGCCCAAATTGGTCATGGTTATTCAAATAAGGAAATTGCACAAAAATTAGGGTTTAGTGAAGGAACGATTCGTAACTATTTAAGTGTGATTCTGGATAAACTAGATTTAAGAGATCGTACACAATTGGCTATTTGGTATTTATCTAGGGGAAATAAATAATGGTGAAAAAAAGATTAAGAACTTTTTTGATAGCCATATTGGTGTGTTGTTTGTTAGGGACATTTTATTATACGCAAAAACCCGTTGTTTTAACGATTGGCGTATTTGCGGGTAGTAACTGGAATGTGCCAAGTCCAGATAGTGGTAAGATCATTGATAATGCAATCAAACGGTTTGAAAAAACACATCCGAATGTTCAAGTAAATTATGTCAGTGGTATCTTGAAAGATGACTATTCGGCTTGGCTTTCAAAGGAGGCTCTGGATGGAAAGCTTCCCGATGTTTTCATGGTGTTGAGTGATGATCTTTCGACGTATGCCAAAGTAGGCATGTTAGAATCACTAGATACATACATGCAGACGGATCCTGATTTTAATCAATCGCGATATTTTTCAACGACACTCAATGCAGGTAATATTTATGATCAGCAGTATGCACTCCCTTATGAGAGTTCACCCACATTGATGTTTGTGAATAAAACATTATTAGAAGAGAATGGAATTGAAATACCCAATGTCAATTGGACGTGGGATGATTTCTATGCGATTTGTGAAAAGTTGACTGTGGATACGGATGACAATGGAGAAATCGATCAGTTTGGGGAATATGGATACACTTGGGAGAATGCTCTAAGTTCGAATGGACAGGCGTTGTTTGATGAGAAAAGCATGAAGAGTACTTTGCAGAATGAGGATGTGTATTCGGCTATTGAATTTGTGCGAAAGTTAAATCTTTTAAATCGAGGTCAGAATGTTACGAGTGAAATGTTTGACAAGGGCAAGGTTGCCTTTTGTCCAATGATGTTTAGTGAGTATAGAACGTATAAGCCATATCCTTGGAGTGTTAAGAAATATTCAAATTTTGAATGGGAATGTCTTCCGATGCCGGCAGGTCCTAGTGGCTATAATGCTTCACAAATGGATAGCTTGTTATGTGGTATTAGTAAGATGTCTTCTAAGAAAAAGATGGCTTGGGAATTTTTAAAGTTGCTTTGTTACGACGAAACAACGCAGGAAAGTTTGTTTAAATATTCGCAGGGTGTATCGGTTTTAAAAAACGTGTCGACATCCAAAAATGTGACTAAGTATATTCAAGAGGATGCGCCATTGGATTCAAGTTATAATTTGGAATTTTTTGATGATATGATGGAATAAGCAATTACGATAAAAAAACTGGATGGCTATGATCAATTGTATTCGATGGCAGATAGTGAAATTCGAAGAGTCATTGGTACAAATGAGGATATTGAAAGTGCGATGGAAAATTTGAATGATGAATTGAATATATTATTGGAGAAACAGTAGGAAGTTAAATTTCTGCTGTTTTTTTTGTTTGATTCTCAAAAAAATGACATTTGTCATCTAAAAGTGGTGACATATGGAAATTGAAAAGGTTTTCATACGGGTTATAATGAATGTGTATTCTATGTGATGCTCATGTTCAATAGTCGCATAAATATGTGAAATTATGTGTAATAACACTTGAAAACACTAACATGTTTATTATAAAATGTGAGTATAAGAAACGCGGAGGAAAAAATAATGAAAGGCTTAACTAGCAATTTGGTGACTTTGCTATAATTTTGCGTTTTATCACTTATGCGAATAACCATTCGTTCTTCAAATCCTTTAAACGAGTGATCTTATAGATATTTTTCAATCTAAGTAGTAC
>NZ_VUMR01000015.1 GCF_009696075.1 Holdemanella porci
AACACGATACGAATCCATAGCCATTGCGGTTATGAATCACCAAATCAATATGAGAATAATTATTATTCAAAACATTAGAATTTAAAATTTATCTATTTTATGAGTCCTTTTTCTTGACGTAGTACCATAGAGTTTAATAGATGGATGTGGATTTCGCATCCATCTTCTAGATAATTTAAAAAAATATAGATATATGCAGGATTGATATCATTTAGATAATGATATTTAGTCTTGATGTAGACGTTGTTTAAAGAAGTGTGAAGAAGTAGACATTATATGAATAACTAACTATAATAGAACTAGAAGTGAGGTACATAAAATGTCAATTGTTAAACTAACTCCTGCATTTAAAGACTACCTGTGGGGTGGTACTAAACTAAAAGAAAACTATGGTAAAAAAACAGATATGGATCCAGTTGCGGAGAGCTGGGAATTGTCTGTGCATCCAGATGGTCCAAGTATTGTAGCTAGTGGGGAATATGAAGGTTTGTCTTTTCCTGAATATTTAGAGAAAAAAGGAAAAGGCGTTTTAGGAACGAAGGGAAACACATTTGAGTTTTTTCCAATCTTAATTAAATTTATTGATGCTAAGCAACCATTATCAATTCAGGTTCATCCTGATAATGAATATGCGCTTCGTGTTGAGCATGAATATGGAAAAACAGAAATGTGGTACATCTTAGATTGTGAACCAGATTCATTTTTATACTTTGGGGTAAGCCAAGAAATTACTAAAGAAGAATTTGAACGTCGAATTCATGATAATACTTTATTAGACGTGTTAAAAGCGGTTCCAGTACATAAGGGAGATGTTTTCTTTATAAAATCTGGTACAATTCATGCGATTGGTGCAGGAATTCAGATTTGTGAGATCCAACAAAATTCAAATACAACATATCGTGTTTATGATTTTGGTCGTGTTGGAAAAGATGGTAAACCTCGTGAATTACATATTCAAAAGGCGATTGATGTTTCAAATCTAAGTCCGATTGAATCTGATTTTAAACCATGTGGTCCTGAAGAAAAGAATGGGGATTGTGATACTGTACCTTTAGCAACTTGCGAATACTTTACTACATATGAGTCTACATTGAACGGTACAACAACGCTTCATGTTGATGATGAAAGTTTTGGTTCTATCTTGTTGATTGAGGGTAATGCGACGATTGAAAATGATGGTACAACTTTAGAAGTAAATAAAGGAGATTCTGTATTTATTGATGCGAATAGTGGTGATGTAAAAATCACAGGGAACTGCCAATGGATATATAGCAGGGTTTAATCCCCTGCTTCTTTTTAGTTATGAAAGAATTTCAAAAAGATTTAATAGACTGGTATATTAAAAATCATCGTCCTTTAGAATTTCGTTTAAAGAAAGATCCTTATGAAATATGGATCAGTGAAATCATGGCCCAACAAACTCGTATTGAGGCTATGCTTCCATATTTTAAAAGGTGGATACAGATGTTACCGGATATTGAGAGTGTCGCAAAGTGTGATGATGAAAAGCTAAATAAGTTATGGCAAGGATTAGGTTATTATTCGCGGTGTAAAAATATAAAGAAATGTGCCATAGAATGTGTTGAAAAACACAATGGGAAATTGCCTTTCACAAAAGAAGAATTATTAAAATTACCAGGAATTGGCCCATACACGGCAGGTGCCATAGCTTCCATTGCGTATGGACAAAGAGTAAGTGCAGTCGATGGGAATGTGATTCGTGTATTTTCTAGGTTGTATGATATTTGTGAGGATGTTACCAAGACAAGTGTGAAGAAGCAGATTGAAATGTTAGTCGATGAAAGCCTTCCTTCAAAAGAAGAGATTTCTTACTATAATCAAGCGTTGATGGAACTTGGAGCACTTATTTGTATTCCAAAAAGTCCAAGGTGTGATATTTGTCCAATCAAAAAATATTGCGAAGCTTCAGATCCTGCTTCTTTGCCTTACAAGCCAAAGAAAAGGGCACGTAAAATCGAGTATAAACATTTGTATGTTTGGATACATCAAAATAAGGTTCATGTTGTAAAAAGAGCGGATACCGGTTTGTTGGCAGGACTCTATGGCTTTGATGAAACGAAACCAGAACATATTATAGAAAGTATTGAATTAAAACCTTATATACATATTTTTTCACATGTAGAGTGGCATATGGATGCGACGTTGTGTATAGTAGATAGGGAAGATTCAAATTATAAAACAATTGAAGAAATAGAAGAGCATATCGCGTTACCAAGTGCGTTTATGCCGTTTATGAAACAAGTAAAGGAGTATTTATGGAAAAAGTAGAAATTGAAAGTTTTACTTTAGATCATACTAAAGTAAAAGCGCCTTATGTGCGTTTGATAAGTGAAGAAAAAGGACCCAACGGAGATATTGTATCAAATTTTGATGTTCGCTTATGTCAACCGAATCGACAAGAGATACCAACCGGGGTTATGCATACTTTGGAACATTTGTTCGCATTATATCTTCGTCCTAGAATTACTGGGTATTTAGATTGTTCACCATTTGGATGTCGTACAGGATTTCACCTTTTAGCATGGGGAAAACATTCAAGCAAAGATGTTGCGATTGCCGTAAAAGAAGCTTTAGAGCTAATCACAACTACAGAATGGGAAGATGTTCCGGGTACAGAAGAAAAAGAGTGTGGTAACTACAAAGATCATTCTTTATTTGGTGCTAAGGAATGGGCAAAAGAAATTTTAGAGAAGGGAATGAGTTGCGACCCATTCGAAAGAAAAAATGTGTAAGAGAATGTAAAATTCTCTTTTTTTATTTGAGTTGCCCTATTTATCGTGTCGTTTCTATGTTAAAATATAGTATAGTCTTTAAAAGGAGAACTTATATTATGGCAGGAATTTTTGGAAAATTATTTTCAGAAGAACAACGTGAATTATCTGCATTAGAAAAGATTGCAGATCAAGTATTGAAATATGAACCAGAAATGCAGGCATTATCGGATGATGAGTTGCGTGCAAAAACGGATGAATATAGAAAAAGAATTGCGGATGGAGAAACGGTAGATGATCTTCTTCCTGAAGCGTTCGCAACAGCTAGAGAAGCTGCTTATCGTGTAATCAACGAAAAACCTTATAAAGTTCAGATTATGGGTTCGATTGCGATGCACAAAGGTGATATCTCAGAAATGAAGACTGGTGAAGGTAAAACTTTAACAGCTACAATGTGTGTATATTTGAATGCACTTGCAGGTCAAGGTGTTCATGTAATCACAGTCAATGAATATTTGGCTGGTCGTGATGCTGCCTGGATGGGTGAAATTTATCGTTTCTTAGGTTTAACTGTTGGTGTAAATACACGTGATTTAAAACCAAGAGAAAAACGTGATGCGTATGCATGTGATATTACATATACAACAAACTCAGAACTTGGATTTGATTATTTGCGTGACAACATGGTCACAGAAGTTGAAGACCGTGTAATGCGTGGACTTCACATGGCTGTAATCGATGAAGTTGACTCTGTATTAATTGATGAGAGTCGTACACCATTGATTATTTCAGGTGGTAAAAAACAAACCGCAAATTTATACATTCAGTCGGATCGTTTTGTGAAGACTTTAATAGCTCCAGAATATGAAACAGATAAGTTTACTCATGAAAAAACTTTGATTTCTGGAGATTATGATATTGATGAAAAGACACGTCAGATCATGTTGAGTGAAGATGGTGTTCATAAGGCAGAAAAATTCTTTAAGATCAAAAACCTTTACGATATTGAACACACTCAACTTGTTCACCACATTAACCAGGCTTTAAAGGCAAACTACATCATGATGCGTGAAGTTGAATATGTAGTTAGTGATGAAAAAGAAATTGTTATCGTTGATCAATTTACAGGTCGTATGATGCCAGGACGTGCATATTCAGATGGTTTACACCAAGCTATTGAAGCTAAAGAAGGGGTTCCAATCAAAGAAGAAACTTCGACTTTGGCGACAATTACATACCAGAACTTCTTCCGTCTATATGAAAAATTGGCTGGTATGACGGGTACCGCAAAAACTGAAGAAGAAGAATTCTTATCAACTTACAATATGAAAGTTGTTGTTATTCCTACAAACCGTCCAATAGCTCGTAAGGATCTTCCTGATGAAATCTATGCACATAAAAAAGATAAATATGCTGCATTGGTACGTGAAGTAAAACGTTTGTATGAAACAGGACAACCAGTTCTAGTTGGTACGATTGCGGTAGAAACAAGTGAGGTTATTTCACAATTATTAAATAAGGAACACATTCCTCATGAAGTATTAAATGCGAAAAACCATGCTCGTGAAGCAGAAATCATCGCAAAGGCGGGTCGCCCAAAATCAGTTACAATTGCGACAAACATGGCTGGTCGTGGTACCGACATTAAATTAACAGAAGAATCACGTAAATTAGGTGGTTTAGCTGTATTGGGTAGTGAAAGACATGAATCTCGTCGTATTGATAACCAGTTACGTGGACGTTCTGGTCGTCAAGGAGATCCTGGATTCTCACGTTTCTATGTATCTTTAGAAGATTCATTGATGGTTCGTTTTGGTGGCGACAAGCTACAAAAGCTATTTGAAAAAATGGGTGATGAACAAATTGAATCAAAGGCAGTTACAAAATCAATCACAATGGCTCAAAAACGTGTTGAAGGATATAACTTCGATATGCGTAAACAATTGTTAGATTATGATGATGTATTACGTCGTCAACGTGAAATTATTTATGCACAGCGCAATCGTATTTTAGAGGCAGACGAAGTGCATGATATGGTTCGTGTTGTATTTGAAAAAACGATTGAACAAACTTTACAAGCTAATTTATCGGATCAAAAGAAACAAACAATCGATGTTGCTGGTGTTGTTAAATCTATTGAAATGATGGGTATGGCTGAAGATAAGGCGATTCGTGCAAATGAACTTGAAGGAAAGTCTTATGATGAAGTTAAAGAATATTGTGTAAATAAGATTTGGAATGAATATGAAGCTGAAATCAAAGATGTTAAGCGTCAATTCTTGCCTTTTGAAAAGACAGTTGTGTTACGTAATATTGACCGTAACTGGATTAACCATATTGATATGATGGATAAATTGCGTAGTGGAATCTATTTGCGTTCTTATGCACAAAATAACCCTCTACAACAATATGTACAAGAAGGATTCGATATGTTTGAAGAAATGAATCAAAGAATTGATCGTGAAATCACATTCTTCTTATTAAAGGTTCGTATTCGTAAGGAGCATGCAGCTTAATGGAACTATATGAATTGAAACAAGGAGTGAGTACTCACCTAGAGAAATTACATTCTTTAGGTGAGTCACTTTGACTTATCTAGTAAAAATAAACAGATTGAAGAATATGATAAACAAACTTTAGAACCAGATTTCTGGCAAGATCAAAAAAAAGCTCAACAAGTGATTCGTGCAAAAAACGCATTAAAAGATATTGTGGATTGTTATGAAGAATTAGATTTACAATTGACTTCACTAAATGATACGGCTGATGAATTAAAGTCTGAATTTGATGAAGAACTGATGATGATTGCCGAAGAAGAATATGCGGATATGGATAAGAAATTCGAGAATTTTGAAATCCAAGTCTTATTAAGTCATGAATATGATCAAAACAATGCCATTTTAGAAATTCACCCTGGAGCTGGTGGAACCGAGTCTTGTGACTGGGCAAGCATGTTGTATCGTATGTATACAAGATATGCTGAAAAACATGGCTTTAAAGTAACTGTTCTAGATTATTTACCAGGGGATGAAGCTGGTATTAAAAGTGTAACTTTCCTTGTCGAAGGAGATAAGGCTTATGGCTATCTGAAATCAGAAAAAGGAGTACATCGTTTAGTTCGTATTTCGCCATTTGATTCAGGAGCTAGAAGACATACTTCATTTGCGAGTTTAGATGTTATGCCTCAATTCAATGATGAAATTGAAATTGACATCAAGCCAGAAGATTTACTGGTAGAAACAAAACGTGCTTCAGGTGCTGGAGGGCAGCATATCAATAAAACGGATAGTGCCGTACGTATGGTGCATAAGCCAACAGGTATTGTGGCTACATGTCAAAATGGACGTAGTCAGCATGAAAATAGAGAAGAATGTTTGCGTGTCTTAAAATCTCGTTTATATCAATTAGAAATTGAAGAACAAGAAAAGAAGATTGCTCAAATTAAAGGTGTACAGTCCGCTAATGAATGGGGCAGCCAAATTCGAAGCTATGTCATGCATCCATATAGCTTAGTCAAAGATGTTCGTACAGGATATGAAACAAGTCAAGTTCAATCTGTATTAGACGGAGATCTTGATGAATTCATCTTTGCGTATTTAAAATCACAAATTCAATAAAATCCAATCGAAAGGTTGGATTTTTTCTATATCCCTCATAAAAGTGTAATTGTTTTAAATTATTCCCTCATAAAAGTGTAAAATACTCTTATCAAGAGGTTAAGAATATGAATGTATATTATCATTTACCGGGCTTATTTGAATTCTATGAATTCTATAAAAAGTTTTTGCCCCTGTTTAAAAATAAAACAGAATACTTCTATGACTGGTGTAAGATTGGCTCTATTTATGGTTCGCCATCTGATTGTATATGGTCTGGTGGACGCATCAGTTATGCAGATTGTGATCCAAAAAAAGTATTCGCTTTGATGAAAGAATATAATATATCTTCACGTCTTACATTTAGTAATTCTTTGATTGAAGAAAAACATTTGTCCGATATAAAATGCAATGAATTGTGTCGATTGTTGAATTTAGATTTAAACAATGGGATTATTATTCATTCAGATGTATTGATGAAATATTTGAAATCTAAATATCCAAATCTATATTTTGTATCTTCAACCACAAAAGTATTAACGGATTTTAATGATTTTAAGCAGGAAGTAGAAAATCCAGACTTTGCATATGTAGTCCCTGATTTTCGATTGAATAAACAATTAGAAAAGTTGAATTCGCTATCTGAATCATATAAGCCAAAGGTAGAATTTCTGTGTAACGAATGTTGCTGGTATGGATGTAAAGATCGTAAGGAATGTTATAAATCGGTTTCTAGACAAAATCTAGGCATTGATTGTATGGATCATGTATGTAAGGCCCCTTTTTCTAAGGAAGGGTATTGTTTTTCTAGAGTGATGGAAAATCCTGCATTTATTAGTTTAGAGGATATTTTAAATATCTATGTCCCTATGGGCTATTCAAATTTTAAAATCGAAGGAAGAGATTTAGGAAGTGCCCTATTATTAGAATTTATTCTTTACTATATGGTAAAACCACAATACCAAATTCATGTTCGTGAAGCAATGTATTTAGATGCAATGCTAGACTTATTTTAGGAGAAAATGATGATTGAAAAAAGACACACAGTACGGAAATATTTAGATAAACCATTAGATGTTGATTTAATAAGCTTATTAAATGCACGTATTGAACAAAACAATGAATTGTATGATTTGACATTGAAACTCGTGATAAACAACTCAGATGGTATTTCTAGTTTGGCTAAAATTATGTCGAATAATACAGTACAAAACTATATCATTCTTGCAGGCAAAGAATGTTCAAGTTTAGATGAAAAGATAGGCTATTGTGGTGCTGACTTAATTTTGTATGCCCAAAGCCTTGGGCTAAATACATGGTGGTGTGGAGGCATGTTTAATGGTAAGAATGCTCTTAAACATTTAGATGATAAAGATGTTAGAGTCAATGGTGTCATTGCGATTGGATATGGAAAAACACAGGGTGTACCGCACAAATCAAAGACAGCTGATCAAATTAGCCATTACCAAGGAGTGGTTCCAGATTGGTTTAACGCGGGTATCAAAGCTTTATTATTAGCACCAAGTGCTTTAAATAGACAACCATATATAGTGAGTGGTGTGGGTAATAAAGTGAGCTTTAAAGTAAAAAGTGGAACTTTGTCACAAGTCGATTTGGGGATAGGAAAATATTTCTTTGAGCTTGGTGCAGGAAAAGAAAATTTTGAATGGAGTTCATATGATACGAATTGAAGATGAAATCTTTTTAAAAAAGAAATTTGATTTTGAAAAATTGAAAGAATTTGGGTTTTGTTTTGAGAATAACACATATATTTATTCAGAAGATTTTATGGATGGAGATTTTAAAGCTGTCATTGAAATATCGGATGTTTTAAAAGGTAAAGTCATTGATAATTTCAGTAATGAAGAATATATGCCACTACGCATAGAATCCTTTGATGGGGATTTTGTTTGTAGAGTTCGTGATGCTTATAAAGCCATATTAAAAAGAATTGCGGATATATGTTGTACAGACGTATTCTTTGCGGATGATCAAGCGAATCGCTTAGCGAATCGGATTTTTCAAACTTTTGGAGTAAAACCAGATTTTCCATGGAAGGATGACAATGGTGTTTTTCGTCATTTAGACAATAATAAGTGGTTTTCCCTTATTATGTATGTGACGTGGGATGCTCTATTAAAAAATGGAGATAATAGAAAGTTGAATATTATCAATTTAAAGATAGATACTTCTAAAAGAGATGAACTTTATGAAATAGACGGTATTTATCCGGCCTTTCATATGAATCATAAAACATGGATTTCAGTTGTACTAGACGATACAATAAGGGATGAAAAAGTAATGGAACTTGTAACGTGTAGTTTTGATTTAACAAAATAAGGAGAGAATGATATGTACGGAATTATCGCAACATGGAGAATGGCTTTAGAAGGAATTTCAAAAGCAGATTCTATGTTAAAAAATAACAAAAGTGCAGCGGATTCGATTGAAGAAGCAATCAAAGCTGTAGAGGATTTTGAATACTATAAAAGTGTAGGATATGGAGGACTTCCAAATGAAGAAATGGAAGTGGAATTAGATGCTGCTTTTATGGATGGGGATACACTAGAATTTGGATGTGTTGGAGGCATTAAAGATTTTGCCAACCCTGTTAGTATTGCACGTAGTCTAATGCACTATGATGCCAATAACTTCCTAATTGGTCAAGGCGCTGAAAAATATGCTTCAAGACATGGCTTTGAAAGAAAAATAATGCTTACAGATCGTGCCAAGATTCATTATCACAATCGTACAAAAGAAATCACAAATACGGAATTAAAACCATATTCAGGACATGACACAGTAGGTATGGTTTGTCTAGATACTGCAGGACATATGACAAGTGCTACAAGTACTTCTGGATTGTTCATGAAACATCCAGGACGTCTAGGCGATTCGCCTGTATGTGGTTCTGGATTCTATGTAGATTCTTTTGTCGGAGGAGCGAGTGCTACAGGTTTAGGGGAAGATGTTATGAAGGGCTGTGTTTCTTATGAAATCGTTCGCCTAATGAAAGAAGGCATGCATCCTCAACAAGCGTGTGAAAAGGCTGTACACGATTTTGATTTAGAATTAAAACGAAGAAGAGGGAAAGCTGGAGACATGTCTTTGATTGCGATGAATAATAAGGGTGAATGGGGTTGCGCTACAAATATTGAAGGTTTTAGTTTTGTAGTGGCAACTGAAAAACAAGCCCCAACAGTATATTTAGTAAATCATGATGAGGATGGAAAATGCACATTTGAAGTCGCAAGTAAAGAATGGATGGACAACTATATGGCTACGCGCACAGCTCCATTAATAAGGAAATAAAATGGAAGAGGCATTATTAAAGAAAATCGATGAAATCAGCGAAGAGATGATTTCAGGAATCAAAAGAGTTGTTCAAATCGATAGTGTACAAAGTGAAGCTAAGCCAGGTATGCCTTTTGGAGAAGGCGTAAATAAAGCATTAGAAGAAGCATTGAAATTAGCTTGTGAATTAGGTTTTGATACAGAAAACGTCGATCATATGGTGGGTATTGCCAAATATGGTCAAGGAGAAGACTATATTGGCATTATGGGACATTTAGATGTTGTACCTGTAGGAGAAGGATGGAATCATCCTCCGTTCTCAGCTTATGAAGATGAAAATGGTAGAATCTTTGCCCGCGGTATTTTAGATAATAAAGGACCGACTTTGTCTTGTTTATACGCATTATATGCCATAAAGGAATTGAAAATTCAGTTAAAGCGTCCTGTTTATATTTTGTTTGGAACGAATGAAGAAACGGGATTTGAAGATTTAACACATTTTCTTAAAGTCAGAAAACCACCTATTATGGGTTGGACACCCGATTGTAAATATCCGGTTGTATATGCGGAAAGAGGAAGAAGTACCTACCGTGTGAGTGCGGCTATTGAAAATAAAACTGTATTTAATCAATTTATTAATGAATATATTTTATCGGATAATGGATTTGGAAATAAATTGGGACTAAATATTGAAGATCCTGAATTTGGTAAAATACAGATGAGCAATAAAAAGCTGGTGGATTTAGAAGGAAAACTTAGCTTTGACTTCTCTTTTAGCTATCCTGCAAGTATTAGTAATGATACAATAGAGGTGACAATCAAATCTAAATTAAGCAAAGGACTACAAGTAGAATGTATACATAATTATGATCCTGTTTATTTTGATAAAAATGGATTCTTATGTCAAACATTAAAGGCGACTTATGAAAAGGTAACAGGCATGGATGGTACGCCAGTTACAACTACGGGTGGAACTTATGCGAAGATCATGCCAAATATAGTTCCTTTTGGACCTAGTTTTCCTGGACAAAAGGGCATTGGGCACAATCCGAATGAATGGATGGATCGTAGTGATTTGATTTTGAATGCGAAAATATACGCATTAAGTATAGTGAGGTTGGCTAATGCAGAGAATGATTGAAGTATGTGCAGGTAGTTATCAAGATTGTATAGCTGCATATCAGGGTAAAGCAAAAAGGGTTGAATTAAATAGTGCGTTAAGTGTTGGTGGCTTAACACCAAGTGTCGCAAGTCTAGTTCGTGTAAAAAAAGAAACAGACTTAACAGTTATTTGCATGGTACGTGTGCGTGCTGCTGGTTTCTGTTATGAAAAAGAAGATGTAGAAATTATGTTTGAAGATGCCAAGATTCTTTTGGATCATGGTGCTGATGGAATTGCGTTTGGTTTTTTAAATGAGGATGGCACAATTTGTGAAGAGGACACAAAAAGAATGATCGACTTGATTCATTCATACAATAAGGAAGCTGTATTCCACAGAGCTTTTGATGTTACGCCAGATGCATTTGAAGCCATTGAAACATTGATTGATTTAGGGGCGGATCGCGTACTTACAAGTGGACAAAAATCAAAAGCTATGGAAGGTATTGATTTAATTAAAGTATTGAATAATCAATATGGTGATAAGATTCAGATTCTTCCTGGCAGTGGAATGAATGCAGAAAACGCAAAAATGATGATGAATTATACAGGCGTATATCAGGTGCATTCATCTTGTAAGAATTATAAAGCAGATACAACCACAACAAAAAATGGTGTTTCATATAGTTACTTAGAAAGTCCACATGAAAATGACTATGATGTAGTGGACGTAGAGTTGGTTACAAAATTAGTAAATAGTATCAAGTAAGGCGGGTTCCCGTCTTTTCTTGTACTAAGTTATAACTAAGTAAGTCATAACTTAGTAAATGGAAATCTTGTATGTTTGTTGGTAGAGAAAACGAATTAACAAAATTAGAAAAAATGTATTCAACGAATGAATTTCAGTATGCGGTAATCTATGGGCGTCGAAGAGTTGGAAGGGACTCAAAAAGCAAATTTAATTGGTTTGTCGCGAGTGGTTTCTAAGAATGATTCAATCGTACATGATTCATTTGAAAGCTACTGGATAATAGACACATAGATCATGGATGAAAAAAAGTATACAATAAAAAATCCATCGATAAAGACTGAATGGATCGGGATACCGAATGATTCAGAAAGATGGAGTGGTTATTGAAATGTTATCGGACGACTGAAAAAGTCTTTTCTTGAATATAAAAATAAAGTTTATTGGCATTTTATAAATCTGGCTTTACAGAAGATGCGATAGAATACGCAAAAATAATGATATTCGGTTAGTTTCGCTTGAAATGATGTAGATGTGCTACAATAGACGTATTAATGGAGGTTGTTTACTCATGAAGCGTAATGAACAAAAAATAGAAAACACTTGGAAAACAGAAGATATATTTAAAGATGAAGCAGCATTTCTAGCTTGCTTAGATACTTGTAAAGAATTAGGAAATGAGCTTTGTGCATACGATGGAAAATTGGATGATGCATCCAACTTATTATCATTTTTAAAGGGATATGAAAAATTAACATGTCTATTAGATGATTGTTTAGGATATTCTTCTTTGTTGTCAGATCAAGATACGGCAGATGCCCATCATCAAGAATTAAAAGGAAAAGCCAATGCATTAGCGGTTGAAGTTTTTACTAAGCTATCTTTTAGTGACGTGCAAATCATGCAGATTGAAAATTTAGAGTCCTTTTATGCATCTGAACCCATCTTAGAAAGATATCGTGTATATCTAGAAGAAGTATGTCGTTTAAAAGAACACGTATTATCTCAAGCAGAAGAAAAATTAATGGCATCCAGTTCATTGATGCAAGACACGCCTTATTCGATTTTTGGAATGTTGAACAATGCGGATTTAAAATTTGAAGATGCTATTGATTCAAAAGGAAATAAGCACGCTTTAACTACAGGTACATTTATCCATATGTTAGAGCAGGAAGATGAAGTGCTAAGAGAGAGTGCATATCGTAATTTTTATGCAGGCTATGGTTCTATGATTCATACTTTAGCTGCTTGTTTAAATGGACAGACAAATCAGTTGAAATTTAATAGTACAGCACGTAAATATGCATCGAGTTTAGAATGTGCAGTCGATGCGAATAATGTTTCACCAAGAGTATATGAACAATTGATTGAAACGGTACATAAAAACATCCATGTTTTACATAAATATATGCGAGTACGTAAAGAAGTTATGAAGAAAGAGAAACTTCATATGTATGATCTATATGTGCCTATGGTCAATGAATGTAATGTTCCTGTATCTTTTGAGCAGGCTAAAGAAGATGTCTTACACTCCATTCAATTGTATGGAACTGAATATGCCAAGGTGTATGAAAGAGGATTGAATTCGCGTTGGATCGATGTATATGAAAATGAAGGAAAGCGTTCAGGCGCATATTCTAGTGGACAAAGAGTACATCCTTTTGTGTTGATGAACTTTGCGGATTCTTTAGATACAGAATTTACTTTAGCTCATGAAATGGGGCATGCGATGCATTCCTATATGTCTACAAAATATCAGGCTCCATTAGATCGTCATTATAAAATATTTGTGGCTGAAGTTGCCAGTACTTGTAATGAAGCTTTATTGATGGATTATTTGCGCAAACAAAATTCAGATCCTAAATTCCAGGCTTATTTGATTAATCACTTTATGGAACAATTTAGAACTACATTATTTAGACAGTGTATGTTTGCAGAATTTGAGAAGATTATCAATGAAAAGACAGCGAACAACGAAGTTTTGACAAGTGATACATTGAATCAAATCTATGCGGATTTAAACAAATTCTATTATGGAGAAGATGTGATTGTGGATGATGAAATTAGTATGGAATGGGCTCGTATTCCACATTTCTATATGAATTTCTACGTATACCAATATGCGACAGGATTTAGTGCAGCTATGGCTCTATCACAAAAATTGCTCCATGGAACACAAGCTGATATTGAAGCATACTTATCTTTCTTAAAGGGAGGATGTACAAAGTCTCCAGTCGAATTATTGCGTATGGCTGGAGTTGATATGGCAAGTCCAAAACCAATTGAAGATGCGATTGAATTGTTTGATTCTTTAATTGATGAATTTGAGAGTATTATGAAGTAGAAAGTAATTTGGCTTTCTATTTTTTTTAGTGCTATTTTTAGTCAGATAAAGATTAGTAAAAAATAAATGACAAAAAATGGAGGACTTATGTTTGTAGGTAGAGAAAATGAGCTTAAGATTTTAAATCGCGTATTTTTATCGAAACGACAAGAATCTGTATTGATATATGGACGAAGAAGAATCGGAAAAACAGAATTGATCAAAAAGGCCATCGAAGATTTTGATGGAGAATATATTTACTGTTAAAGTCAGAACGCTCGTGACTTTAGTCATGAGATGAATGACGTATGTAACTGGTTTTCAGCTTTTTTTCGAAATCTGGTTTTGATTTAACGGATGATTCAACTATTATTCTTTATACGTTGGATGATTTATATCATTCATTTTCAGAAAATATCTGAAAACTATGGTATGATATTCACGAGGTGAACTAATGAATAAGTTGGAACAAGCACGTACACAAATAGATGCGATCGATCGTGAAATGGCTAAGCTGTATGAAGCACGATTGGATGCAGTTAAGGATGTGATTGCGTATAAAATAGAAAATGATTTACCAATTCTAGATTCAGGTAGAGAGCAGGTTGTAATTGAAAAGAATCTGCAGTTTATTCAGAATCCAGATTATAAAGAATATTATGAGTCTTTTATAAAGTTCATTATGAAAGAATCGAAGGTCTATCAAAGAACGTTGCAGTCGCATGATAAAGTTGGATATTGTGGAGTTGAAGGTGCCTTTGGGCATATGGTGAGCGAGAAGTTGTTTCCTTCCAATCCAAAAGTGGGCGTTTCTAGTTTTGAGGAAGTCTTTCAAATGGTTGTCCATTCAGACGTACAATATGGTGTGATTCCTTTTGAAAATACGAATTCTGGATTGGTTGGAGAAGTCTTAGATTTATTAATGGAATATCCAGTGTATATTCAGTCAATTTATGATCAAAAGATTGAACAATGTTTACTTGGAATTCCGGGCAGTACATTAAAAGATGTGGAGTGGGTCTATTCAAAGGATCAAGCACTTTCACAGTCTAAAGAATTTTTAAAGGAATTAAATGTACAAACGGTGGCCTATCCAAATACGGCGATGGCAGCTCAATATATTTCAGCACAACAGGATGTGCATAAAGCAGCTATTGGTGCTAAGGAAAATGCAGAGTTGTATGGCTTAAAGGTGTTGGCTACAAACATTCAAGAAAATGCGACTAACACAACGCGATTTTTAGTAATTGGATTAAAGCCACAAATGCAGGGCAATCGCTTTAGTATGGTTCTATCGGTTAAACATGAGAGTGGCGCTTTGGCAAAGATCATTGATTGTATTGCCGAGAATGGATTGAATATGGAAAGTATTCAGTCTAGACCGATGAAAAATAAACCTTTTGAGTATTTCTTCTTTGTCGAAATTGAAGGGGATATGTCAAAGGCAAATGATTGTATTCGAGAGGTACAGTCTGTGTGTGAAAGTGTAAAAGTATTGGGAGCATATACTTTAAAGGAGGAAAAATAAGTATGAATTTTGTGAAGGAAAGTGTCAATCAAACACCAATTGTAGATACTGTATTCTCAATTGTTGCCAAGGCAAAAGAGGCTAAGGCTAAGGTGGGAAGTGAAAATGTTGTAGATGCGACAATTGGTTCTTTATATGATGAAGAGGGAACTTTGGTTGCCTTAGACAGTGTATTTAGTTCATTAAAAAACTTGGATAATAAAGTATTGGCAGCCTATGCAGCTAGTTTTACAGGAAATCCAGACTTTAGACAAAAAGTATATGACTGGGTATTGAATGGAAATTCACACTTAGAACATGAAGTTATCGCAACACCTGGAGGAACCGGTGCCGTTGGTATGACTTTACAAGAGTGTCTAGATGAGGGACAAACAGTTGTCTTGCCAGAAATCGCATGGGGTTCTTATGCACTAATGGCGCAGATGCACAATCTGAATGTGGAAAAATATAGTTTATTTGAAGAAGATCACTTTAATTTAAACTCCTTTAAATCAGCATGTAAAAATGTGATGGAAAAACAAAATCGTTTAGTCATTGTGATCAATGATCCTTGTCACAATCCAACTGGTTATTCTTTGAGTGAAGACGAATGGAAAGAAGTAATCTCTTTCTTGAATGAATGTTCAAAAACACATGCCGTAGTATTGTTGAATGATATTGCGTACATTGATTTTTCTTCTAGACAAGAAAAGGCGAAAGAATACTTTGCGCAGTTTGATCAAATTGAGAAAAATTTTGTCGTAATCGTCGCATTTAGTTTATCAAAATCAATGACAAGTTATGGTCTTCGTTGTGGAGCTGCCATTGTGTTAGGACAAGAAAAAGAAGCAGTTCGACAAGTAAAGATTGTGTTTGAAAAGGATGCGCGTGCGACTTGGTCAAATATCAACAATGGAGCTATGGCTACATTTGTAGATGTATTAGACAATCATAAAGATGCGTATGATCAAGAAAGATTGCACTATGTAAATTTATTAAAAGAACGTGGAGATATATTTGTCAAAGAAGCGAATGAAGTGGGATTAAAACATTATCCTTACAAAGAAGGATTCTTCGTAACTTTATCTATGGATAATGAAACACGTGACAAATTCCATGAGGCATTAATGGAAAACAACATTTTTACCGTCAAAGTAAATTTGGGTATTCGTGTTGCGATTTGTTCTTTATCGGTTGAAAAGACAAAGGGACTCGCAAAAAAGATGAAGGATATTTTGGATACAGTAGCTTAATACTGTATCTTTTTTTTCATCCACACATGTGGTACTCCTTCATCATCATCAATTTGACCAAACTGAATATAGCCTTGTTTTTCATAGAATGGGCAGATACGAACTTGTGCGTGTACTACGATTAAGTCTCCATTTAATTTTTTGATTTCATTTTCGGCACTTTCAAGTAGTGAATTACCAATATGCAGGTTTCGATATTTCTTTAATACGGCTACCCTTCCAATAGTGTAATGATTGTTTTCTTTGAAGAATCGGCATGTTCCGATTGGCTTTCCTTCGTCAAAGACAACGATATGATGACTAATAGTGTCGATTTCATCAAATTCGTTTTTAAAGCCTTGTTCTTTCATGAATACTTCAATACGTATGTCTTTGGCATCTTGTGGTAAGGTTGTAAAAATTTTTGTGTTCATATTATTCCTCTTTCTTTCTGATACATTAACAACTCAAAAATAGAAAGTCAAATTTGTGATATAATAAAAAGAAAGTTAGGTGGTCTGCGTATGCATATTTTTGAAGAGTCTCTAAATCGTTTTATTAAAAATTCATGGATATATTATGAGGCAAATGATCCTTATTATGCAGGTAAGATTGAGCGTATTTCAATTGAAAAAGTGCATGATCGGATTTTATATTATGAAGTAAAGGCTATTATTCAAACGCGTTGGAATGAGGAAATTATTAACTTTAGAGTGAATGAATATGGTACGATATTAACTACAAATTGTACTTGCTCACAAGAGACACATAAAGGGTGTGTGCATTTAGTAAGTGTAGTGCGTGCCATTAATGCGATCAATCCCCAGACTTTTCCGTTTTGCGTGGAGTATCAACAATATATTGAAGAAAAAAAACGTCAGGAAGAATTGGAAAGAAAGCGTCGTAGAATTCATAGTTTGAATCAGGCGGCATTTGATTTCCTAAAAGAAAAACAAGAAGATAAAGTTAACAATTTCTTTAAGGAAAATGAGAATCGAATTCGTTTGACGTTGCATTCTTCAAATTCGTATTATTATGATCAGACGGCATTTAAATTAAAGATTCAAGTGAATCGTGCATATACAGTAAAGAATATTCAAGCTTTAATGCGAGGCTTTTTTGAAAAGAAATTGGAATCTTTTGGGAAAAACACACAGATTTATTTAAATCCAGAAGATTTGGATGAGCCAAGTCAAATGATTTATTCATTTTTGATGAAATATACTTTTTCAAAAGATTGGCAAAAAGACGGGGAAATCTATTCGGAATGTCTGGATGATTTCTTTGATTTAAATGTATCTTTGCCTAGTGACTATACCGAATTTAAAACGGATGAAAAAGATATAAAATTAGTTATAAAATTGGTTGAATATGATGATTGTTTCGAACTCAATGTGGATTTGGATGATAATTTTACAATTGGTAATAAACATTTCTATGTAGTGGATTATAAAAATATTACGCGATATACATTGGATGCGGATGGCTTTTTAGCTTCACTTGCATATAATGTTTCGCAAGAAGATGGTTGGTTGATTAAAAAAAGTGAATTTAGAGCTTTTTACTTACAATGCTTGCAGCCATATATGGATTATATTCAATTAGAAACGAATGTAGATGTAGAAAAATATGCGACTGTAATTGAGAATATTCGTGTGTATTCAGATCTTGAAAATGCGAATATGATTGTATGGGGAAACTATCTAGAAAATAATCAAAAAAAAAGTTTCTTCACAAATACAGATTCCAACCAAATCGCTAGTATAGAAGCAATTATTTCGCATTATGCGATCAAGATTGAAGATAATAAGGCTGTATTTAAAGGTCGAAGTGATGCGTTATATAATTTTTTGGATTATGGAATTCCTTTGATTCAAAAACAAGCGGATGTGTATGTGTCTGAGGAATTGAAACGTTTAAAGAATCGTCGCAGTATGAATTTAAGTGTAAAGGCCTATGTTCAAAATGATTTATTGAAGATGGAACTAGATAGTGATGTGAACGCAGATGAATTATCGCATATTTTAAATGCGTATCGAAGGAAGAAAAAGTTTTATCAGTTAAAGAATGGTGAAATGATTGATTTGGAAGATACAGGTTTAGAACAGTTGAATGAATTGGCTTCTACAATGAATTTAACGACTAAGGATTTCAAGAAGGGAACAATTGAAAAACCAGCATATCAGGCTTTCCATTTAATGGATGTGGATTCAGAATTGGATGTTCGTAATGATGATTCGGTTACAGAATATACAGATCGATTAATGAAAGTGAAAGAACAAACGATTCAATTGAAGGATGAGTATAAATCTTTATTGCGCACGTATCAGCAGCAGGGCATTCAATGGTTGTATGATTTGAAAAACATGAATTTAAATGGAATTCTTGCCGATGATATGGGGCTTGGAAAAACTATTCAGGTATTGGTGTTTTATGAACAGTTTGTTTCAAAGGATAAACCGAGTTTGATTGTATGTCCAAGTAGTCTTATGTATAACTGGATGTCAGAAATTGAAAAGTTTAAGATTGGTGTGGACGCTGTTTGTGTTACGGGAACGCAAGAAGTTCGTAAAGAGATTATTCAGGAAAATCACGAACTCTATATTACGACATATGATTATTTGCGTAGGGACGTTGAATTGTATATGCCTATGGAATTTGAATATATTGTTCTAGATGAGGCACAGTTTATTAAGAATCCTAAGACAAAGAATGCGCAAAGTGTAAAGGCTTTAAAAAGTAAACATCGTTTGGCATTAACAGGAACGCCAATTGAGAATAGTTTAAGTGAATTGTGGAGTATCTTTGATTTCTTGTTGCCAGGCTATCTATATAGTTTGAATTATTTCACAAAGAATTTTGAGAAACCCATTCAGATGGGGGATGATGACAGACAGTCCAAACTTCAAAAGTTGGTGTCGCCATTTATTTTGCGTAGAACGAAAAAACAAGTGTTGAAGGATTTACCGGATAAGGTTGAGAAAGATATATGGTTAAACTTTAGTCCACAGGAAAAACAGTTGTATCTTGCAAATCTTGCCCAAGTCAATGAGCAGCTTCAGCAACAATTTGAATTGGAACAAGTGGATTCTATTTTGATCATCGCGATGATGACGCGTCTTCGTCAGATTTGTTGCGAACCAAGAATGTTATATGAAAACTATAAGGGTGAGAGTACAAAGTTTACAATGTGTCTTGAATTGATTGAGACATTAAAAGAGAATGGTAAGAAAGTCTTGTTGTTTTCAAGTTTCACAAGTATTTTTGATTCCTTTATCGAAGAGTTTAATCAGCGAGGTATCAAATACCATATGATTACGGGTGCAGTTGATAAAAAGAAGCGTAAGGAAGAAGTAGATGCTTTTCAGAGTGATGATTCGGACGTATTCTTAATTTCATTAAAGGCTGGTGGAACTGGGCTAAATCTGACTAAGGCACAAGCTGTGATTCATTATGATCCTTGGTGGAATGTGAGTGCGCAAAATCAAGCAACAGATCGTGCGTATCGTATTGGTCAGACAAAGAATGTGTTAGTGTATCAGTTGTTGATGAAGAACACAATAGAAGCGAAAATCTATGAGATGCAGAAGCGCAAAAAAGAGATGAGTGATATATTTGTCGAAAATTCAAATGGTGGCATTTCGACTTTATCCAAGGAAGAATTGAGGGATTTATTCTCTATGGAATAGGAACTATATAATTTTTTGAAATATATAGTTCTTTTTTATGAAAGTGCGTTAAAATAGAAGTAATGAAGGGATTACAAAATGGTGATAAAATGAATAGAAGTGCAGGAATCTTATGTCCTGTTTTCTCTATCCCTGCAAATCAAGGGATTGGTGATTTAGGGCAAAAAACAATTCGAATGATAGATATTATTGCGGATGCAGGGTATGCCATATGGCAAATCTTGCCTTTGCAGATGACAGGCCCCACTCATTCTCCATATCAGACATATTCAAGTTTTGCGGGGGATCCTATCTATATTAACTTGGATCGTTTGTGTGAAATGGGGTTGTTGACGCAAAGCTCAATTGTGAATTGTAATAAGTTTAAAGACTTTGTTGAATATGACAAGATTCGTGAATTCAAGGAATCTTATTTTCAAAAGGCCTTTAAAGTTTTTAAAAAGGAATTTGATTCATTTAAAGAAGATTTTGAAGCATTTAAGCGTGATGCATTTTGGCTAGAGGATTGGTCTGCCTACTCTTTATTTAAGAGTTTTTATAATGGGGCTCCATGGTTTGAGTGGGAAGATGAATATAAGAACTGGCCAGAAAATCGTGATATTGATTTGGATGATTATAAAGATGAGATTTTTTATATTGAATTTTTACAGTTTGTTTTTTATAAACAATTGGATGAAATTCAAATGTATGCGCACGCAAGAAAACTTAAAATCATGGGAGATATGCCATTCTATGTAGATTTAGATAGTGCGGATGTATGGTGCAACCGTAAAGCTTTCTTATTGGATGAAGAAGGAAAACCAGAATATATTGCGGGTTGTCCACCAGATTATTTTAGTGAAACTGGACAACGTTGGGGAATGCCAATTTATGATTTTGATGCGCAGGAAAAAAATGGATATCTTTTCTGGTGCAATCGTATGAGTTGGATGAATCGTTGTTACGACATGGTGAGAATCGATCATTTTAGAGCGTTTAATACATATTGGAAGATTCCAGAATCTTGTCCTACTGCCATTGAGGGAAAATGGATCTTGGGCCCTGCTCATAAATTGATGGATGCGATTTTAAAGTCATGCCCAGATATTGTCTTAGTGGCAGAAGATTTAGGCTTGATTCGTCCTGAGGTTATTGAACTTGAGGAAGATTATGGGATTCCAGGAATGGATGTTTTATTGTTTAGAATGGAAGCCAAACAACTAAAGAAAAAGGCAAAGAAAAACTCTGTGTTGTATACAGGAACACATGATAATGCGACATGCAATGAAGATTATCATACGTATGATTCAAATAAGCGTATTAGTTTGCGTCGTTTCTTTAAAAACCAAGGCTATTCAAGCCGTGCCTTTAATGAAATGTTGTGTCAGTTTGCGTTAGATAGTAATGCAGATACAGTAATTCTTCCTATTTGGGATATTTGTGGATATAAAGAAGAGGCTAGAATCAATACACCTGGAACAGTATCAGACAAAAACTGGACTTGGAAGTTAAAAGATTTTAAGACATTTCCAGATAAGGTAATGAAGACAAAAGAATGGATTGAAAAATCGAATCGCTAAGGGGCAGTCTTGCTCCTTTTCTTGTGTATTGTTAAAATAAGATGGAGGTGGGAACAATGAAAAAGTTAATAACGATTTTATGTTCGTTTGTTCTATGTATATCTTTGTTTGGGTGTCAAAAAGGGACAAAGGATTATATCGCAAAGATTGAAGTGAAGGACTATGGAACAATTACATTAAAGTTGGATGGGAAAACAGCTCCAATTACAGTACAAAACTTTGTAGATCTTGCCAAATCTGGCTTTTATGATGGATTGACATTCCATCGAATTATTGAAGGATTCATGATTCAGGGTGGTGATCCTAACGGAAATGGTACGGGAGGATCAGATAAAACCATTAAGGGTGAATTTAAGGAGAATGGTGTAAAAAATAATATTAAGCATAAGCGTGGTGTGATTTCTATGGCAAGAAGCTCAGATTTTGATTCAGCCAGTTCACAATTCTTTATTATGCAAGAAGACAATGATTCATTAGATGGGCAATATGCTGCCTTTGGACATGTCACAAAGGGAATGAAGGTTGTGGACAAGATTTGTGAAGATGCAGATCCAATGGATGATAATGGAACAATTGCACAAAGTAAGCAGCCTGTCATCAAAACAATTACAGTATCAGAAATTAACGACTAGAGTAATCTAGTTGTTTTTTATATATTAAGATTTTGGTTTCGGAACAGGGAAATGTAATATGTGAAAAAATATCGGATTATCACAATTTGTAGGTTATCAGGAACGACAAAAAGGACTATCATAATAGTCAACATTTTGTATTTGTCTTTAGTTGTTGAATTATTTTTTTACAATCATCTTATGATTACATTCAGAGCAGTGCATCATATAGTTTTCTTCAGGTTCATTTGGAAATAATTCATCGATCAACCATCTAGGTACTTCTTCTTCGTAACCGCATTTTGTGCATTTCATCAATACATCTTTTTCTGTATGTTCTGTCATTTCTCTTGTCCTTGAATGGATTATATGTATAAGTATAGAACATTGTGGCTTTACATTTGCATTGAATTGGTTCTCTGTTAAAAGAATCAATCAAATGAGTGCGGTACTTCAATTTATTGAGTTTGTTTTTAAGGGCTTTGGTTCTTTTTTCACGAGAATAATCCTTATTCTTTTTGATTCCAAGAAGTGCATGTACTTTATCTAGAGTTTTCTTAGAAGCATTGGCATAGAATCCATAATATCGAGTTGTTAAGAAATGATAGTTCGGTATATGTATAATAAGGCGGTTTATAAAATCAATCACATTATCTGTGACATTATGACGTTTTTCATCCTTATGATCATTGTAGAACCAGCCGACAGTCTTTGATTCTTTATTGTATTCTGTGATTCTATTTTCAGCCATGGCAGGCCTACCTGCATAGCGAATAAAATAGTTTACGCAGCCTTGAATATCTTTACTGTTTTTATTAGATGAAGCATCGTTAGAATCGTTGTCATTGGATTTGAACTTGGCATAGACATAGAATCCTTTAGGATGGTCTTTATAGAGTCTGTTCTTTTCTTCAGGTTTCTTCAATCCACCAGCTTCCTGTATGAGTCGAATGAATTCAAACTGAAAAGTTTTTCTAAGCTTAGTAAAATTGAAATGATGAAATGTTTTGATTTTATCTTTTTTAAAAGAATAGATTAATTCAGGAATAAGACAATAAATGTGTGGATTCCATTTAAGGTCCCTTCCAAAAGTATGTATAGTGGCAATCATGCCAAATTAATTACGAACAGGAATGTCTTTGAATATATAGTGGGTATCAGACAGCTTTTTCTTTTTGAGTTTATCGGCAAGAGATTTATTGGTAAGAATGGAAATGGTGTTTCTTGAAGCAACAAACAATAGATTGAGTCGAGTACGATCCTGTCTGAACCAGTTTCTAAGTTCTTCAGGAATAGTAAAGACAATGTGTCTATGAGGATAGGTAGCCTTGACTGCAAGCTGCTTGGCATATTTAACACCACAGGCATTACAGAACCTGGAATGGCATGAGTGTGGAATAATATTCCAGTTGAATTGTTGGAAGTGTTTTATGCACATACCATTTCTCCTATTTGTATTGCGTTTGTCACAAGTTTAGTTTGTATCATTATCCAAATGCAATATGATTGCATCTATGGAATCTATTCGCTTTTAGCCTATGTTTTAGTGGGTATAGTTTTACCAATTTATATTTCCAAACAATCAAGACATATTGGTGTAGAGTATCGTAAAGAAGCTGCCAATCTAAATAGTTATGTATTAGAGAGTATGTGTGGCTTAAAGGAAAGTATGCAGTATATGGATACAGATCGTCATTTATCAGGCTTGAATAAACAGACTTCTTCCCTGGCAAATCGTGAGAAGGAATTGAAATATTTCCAGCTAAGTTGATTTCTTTGACAAACTTTTACGTTGTCTTATTATCATTAGGTTTATGTTTGATTCATTTATATTTGAATAGTTCAATGGAATCCATGATTGGATCGAGTGTTCTTCAAATATCTTCTTTTGGACCTGTCATCAAATTGGCAAATTTGGGTTCAACTTTATCACAGACAATTAGAACTGGACAAAGAGTTATTTCTATTTTGGATGAAATACCTATGATTGAAAAAGTAACGAATGGAGATGAAGCTCAATTTAACAGTATGGATAAGATACATGTAGACTTTGCGTATGACAAAGCACTAATCTTAAAGGATATGAATTTAAATATCCAAGAAAATGAAGTGATTGGAATTCAAGGCAAGAGTGGCAGCGGAAAGAGTACTTTATTATAATTGTTGATGCGTTTTTGGGATGTTTCAGACGGAAATATTTTAGTGGATGGGATTGATATTAAGAATTTAAATACTTCAAATTTAAGAAAAATGAAGGCTATGTAACACAGGAAACGATTCTTTTCCATGATACGATAGAAAATAATTTAAGAGTTGCTAAGCAATATGTGACAATCGAAGAGACCCAATTGGCTTGTAAAAAAGCAAATATTCATGAATATATTCAATCTTTGCCACATGGATATAAAACATCGGTTGAAGCGCTTGGAAGCTCTTTATCGGGTGGAGAAAGACAGAGAATGGGTCTTGTACGTATGTTTCTACATGATGCGAAACTTTTTTTATTGGATGAACCTACTAGTAATTTGGATAGCTTAAATGAGGGAATTATCTTAAAATCGATTTATGAAGAAAGAAAAGATAAGACCATAATTTTTGTGTCACATCGTGACTCAACTTTAGCACATTGCAATCGTGTAATTCATATGGAATCCAATCGAGTTAGCTAATGAATAAACGTGAAAAAGAATTGCGTACAGTGTACGAAATGATTCATTTGTATTATCAAATGAAAAATAGTGTTGGGTCATAGTGGATATGGCCCTTTTCTTATAAAAAGAAAGGGATGAATCGAATCATCCCTAAACAAAGTAAATATGATTATTTTTCAACTACAACAGCACCGTCTTTAATGACTTTATCGATCTTTCGAACGTTTGAAATTGCATCCAAAGGATTTTCTTTTAAACAAACTAAATCTGCATTTTTACCAACTTCAAGTGTTCCATAATCATCTAAAACCCCTAAGCAGTCTGCTGAATTGTGTGTCGCAATTTTTAAAATGTCCATACGATCTACACCGTATTTTTCCATTAATTCAAATTCATAGGCTGTGTTGTTGTGGTAGTTGAATGGAGTTCCACCATCTGTACCCAAAGCAATTTTAACGCCTTGTGCATAAGCTTTTTTAAAGCTTTCAACATGAGCATCTTTAACATAAATAGCTTTTTTGACCATGTAATCGGCAATACCAGCTTCTACTCCTTTTTCAACGATGCATTGAGGGGCAACTAATGTAGGAACCAAATATGTACCGTGTTCTTTCATGTAATCAATGCATTCTTGATCTAAGAAAATTCCATGTTCAATGGAATCAATGCCGGCATATAATGCATTTTTGATACCTTGCGTTCCCTGTGCGTGAGTAGCCGTTTTTCTTCCTGCTTTATGAGCCTCTTCAATAATGGCTGCCATTTCTTCTTGTGTTAATTGAGCACTTCCAGGTTCTACACCTTTTGTCATAACGCCACCTGTTGCCATAATTTTAATTAAATCGACGCCTTTTTTAAGTAGAGTTCTAGCCGCTTTTCTACATTCATCGACACCATCGGCTTCAATACCACCTTGCCAGCCATGGCCTCCTGTCATACAGATGCAACGTCCAGCACATAACATGTGTGGTCCTTTAACAAGGCCTGCATCCACACAATCACGAATATCCATATCGTAATCGTTTTCGGTTCCTACAACACGAATAAAAGTAACACCACTATTGATATAATCCTCTAGGTGTTTTTGTGTATAGAATGTTTTTTCAATAAAAGTAAATTCTTTATCCGTTCCAAAACCAACAGGTTCCATAATATGAACGTGACAATTAAAGAAGCCTGGCGTTACAACGTTTGCCTCGACTACATTTTCATTGATTGTATGATAAGGTTCAATGGCTGTGATTTTTCCGTCTTCACAAGTGATCAATTGATCAAATTTAGGTGTATCGCTCACACCATCTATCATTGTTTTAGCGTGTACAAAAATTTTACTCATTAAAATACTCCTTTTCTCAATTTACATAGTATTATGCTCTAAACAAGCAATAAATGCAAGTGCTTTCTGAAAATAAAACAATCACTTACAAATTAAAAAACACTTTATATAAAGCATGATATTAACTGATACTAACAACAAATGAAAATTATTATAAATTGATTGAAACAACATGAAAATGATGCATAATGGGTCGTACACAAATATTTAAAGGGAAAGTAATGGTAAAACGAAGCGTAGTGGCCATGTGTATGGCATTTGTGCTTGTGTGATGTTCCACAAGCAATAGTTCGAATCAAGTACAAACGTTGACAGTTGGATTGTCTTCAGAAATGAATGGTGATTTTTCACTTTTATATTATCGTACACTAAATGATAATAGTGTAGTATCGTTGGTCTACCAAGGTTTGTTGAAGTATGATAAAGATCAGAATCTTGTATTGATTTGGCTAGTGAATTACCACTGATTTCTGAAGATGGTGCAACTTTGACATTTAAGTTAAAGAAGGGTATTAAATTTAGTGATGGATCTAAATTAACATCAAAAGATGTTAAAGAAACATTTAGTGTTATGGCTGATCCTAGCTATACTGGATTGTATTCAAGCAATGTGGATTTTGTGAAGGGATATACCGAATATCATGATGGGATCCTAAAGATTTAGAGGGTATTGAAACACCAGACGATTATACGGTTGTATTTCATTTGGAAAAGCCAAGAACCGATGCTGAAAGTGTTTTGGGTACACAAGGAATATGTTCAGATCAAACATTGAACTATAAGAAGGGAAAAACAGCTAAGATTGAGAAGAAAAATACAAAGCCTGTTGGTACAGGTCCTTATGTATTAAAATCATATGATAAATTCATCGGTGCTTCATCAGAAAAGAATTTTTATTTTAAGGCAGAAAAAAGGACAGTATAGTGTGGCAATGATTATGATCAAAAAGACGGATTCTTCAACAGAAGTTAAAGAGTTAGAAAAAGGAACAGTAGATTACATTCCTGATGTAACAGATGCGGATAAAATTAGTTCGATTATCCAGAGTAAAAACAAAGATTTGACACTAGATAGCTATAATGGTGATCGTACAAATTGGCTATATTTAAATACAGCTGATGGTCCATGTAAAGATCAAGCTTTTCGACAAGCTTTGGCTTATGGAATTGATCGTCAAGCCTATATTGATAGTTATTATAAATTAGATGAATCTGATGAAGTCATGGCTTATGTACCAAGCAGTTTTGGAAATCTTATTAGTAAGACTTGCGGTAGTATTGTTACGAGAAAAGAAAAATTGGATGGATTAAATACATATGAATATAGTCCTGAAAAGGCGGAACAATTGTTAGATGATGCTGGCTGGAAAGTGGGTAGTGATGGAATTCGAGAGAAAGATGGAGAGCGTCTTTCAATTCGCTTTTTATCCATCAAAGAAAAAGACAATATGGATTCAATGATTCCAATTCTTCAAAAGGATTGGCAAGAAATCGAGATTGAATTAAAGGCAAATACAATGGAATTCAATACTATTAATTCGACAATTAGCGATGATAATACCTTAGGTGATTGGGACGCAGGATGGATAGGCTTCTCTAATGGTAGTCCTGAAGATACAGGTATGAATGACTTATTAAAATCAAAAGCAGTTGATAACTTCCCACGTCTAAGCGATTTGCAATTGGATGCAGATCTAGATGCAGGAACGTATACTTCGAATTCAGAACAAAGTGCTCAAGTTTTTAAACAAGCAATGATTGTATAAGCTGATCTTTGTGGATTTATTCCAACCGATGGCGTAAAAGTATATGGATTAAGAAATAAGAAAGTAAAAGGTATGCATAAAGCATCCGCATATAGATGGTTTAATTCAATGGATACAGTAAAAATTAAATAAGTACATAGGTCAGAATTAAGCTTTCTGGCCTTTTCTGATGTATAATCGATAAAAGTGTTATCGAAACATATATAAAAATGATATAATGCCTAGTGTTTAGAGGATTTTAGAATGAGAGAAAAGATTGAAAAGTATATTGAGTTAATTATAGGAAGTATCTTACTTTCGTTAGGAATTTATTTGTTTGTGACACCTAATGGAATCAACTTTGGTGGTGCCATTGGTATTGCACAGATTATTGAGTATTTTATTGTAAAGATGGTGCCAAGTCTTGGACATATGAATTTGGTGGGAATCATTAACTTTATGATCAATATTCCTTTGTTCATTATGGGCTTTAAAATTATGAATAAAGAGTTTTGTATCAAGACTGTCATAAGTTTATTGGTTCAAACCATTACATTATCTATTTTACCAAAACAATCTTTTGTGATTATGCCAGATATGCTTTCAAATTGTATTTTTGGAGCCTTAATGTGTGGTATTGGAGTAGGACTTGCCTTACAGAGCAGCGGATGTTGCGGTGGTATGGATATTGCCGGTGTATGTTTATCGAAGACAAAACCAGGCTTTTCTGTAGGTAAGCTATCGATTATAATTAATTCGATCTTATTTACAATTTGTGCCTTTATTTTTGATTTACAGACATCACTATATTCCATTATCTTTGTGGCCATTCTTTACTTTATTAGTGATCGTATCCACTATCAAAATATCAATATGACTGTATTGATTTTCACAAAGAAAGAAAATATGAAGAATGTAATTATGGAAAGAACAGGGCGCGGTGTAACGTACTGGATGGGTAAGGGTGCTTATACAGATACAGAACAGTATATTTTATTCTGTGCTGTAAATAAGTATGAGATTCGTAACTTCAAAAAAATAGTCAATGAAATTGATCCAAAGGCCTTTGTGACAATTAGCGAGGATCAAGAAATTGATGGTGGATTTGAAAAGAGATTATGATGTAGTAAAAACTACCTACAAACCCTGCAAGAGTTGGTGTAGGTAGCTTTTTTGTTTTCCAAAGAAAAAGGAACGATTAGTTCGCTCCTTCATTGTATTTAGCTTCGATTTCTTTGGCAATTTTTTTACCTTCCATTACAGCACTACCAATTGTTTTTGGCCCAGTAAAGGCATCTCCAATAATGTATACATTCTTTAATGTAGAGGCGTGTGTATCCGTTGTTTTTAAATCGTCATTTAATGGAGTAAAGTCTACTTTTTGACCAATAGCCATCGCAACTAGATCACAATCCATTCTGAATAATGAATCTTTTATTTCGTGGCAGCTTGCTCTTCCAGATTCATCCATTTCTCCAAGTTCCATTTTCGCAACTTGAACACCACAAACATTTCCGCTTTCATCCTTTAAAATGTCTTTGATGTTGTTTAAGAAGGCAATCTTAACACCTTCTTTTTCACAGGCTTTGATTTCTGCAGGACTTGCAGGCATTTCCTGTAAAGATCTACGATATACGATTGTGACATCGTCAATGATACGAACTAATGATCTTGCACAATCCATCGCAACATTTCCACCACCCCAAACAATGGCCTTTTTATATTTTTTGAAGTCTTCTTGTTTGTGATTGATATTTAAATCGTAAAGTAATGTTAAGCCGGCAACGACGCCATTACCTGTTTCAAAACCAAAAGTATTTTCAATTTGGGCGCCAATCGCTACAACTACATAATCATAGTTTGTTTGTAATTCTTTAAACATAGTTTGATCCACAAAAGTATTAAAATGGAATTTAACACCGGCTTCAATCAATCCGTTATAGGCTTTTTCTAAGAAAAGTTTCGGCATACGATATTCAGGAATGCCGGTATAAATGGCTCCACCAATTTCAGCTTCCTTATCAAAAATATCAATCTGGTACTCATTTTCTGTTTTAACTAATTCTTGAGCTAATGTATAGCCAGCAGGACCGGCTCCAATAATGGCAATCTTTCTTGTCATAAATCAAATTCCTCCATCTTTTTCGCTATTATATCATAAACTATTTCTTTAGGTACGAAAGAGCTCGTTTGTTTACGTTTTTTACCGCAATCTCAAGTTCACGAGCTGAAATTCTTTTTGCGCCATTGGCTAAAATCGCATTTTGAATCAAGCCATCACTTGTCGCAACTGATAATTCATATTTCTTTTTTAAGTCGTGTACAGCCTTTTCAATATAGCTGTCTGCTGTTTGATTATATCTCGTATAAATAATGTCTAGATTTCCTTGATTAAAATGTGAACCTGTATTGTTTTTAACGCGATATCCATCAAATACTAAGATGACTTTGATACGCTTATATCCTTGATAATTCGAGATTCGATTGATCAATTCATCACGTGCAGATTCAATGTTTACTTTGGCAATATCTTTTAAATCTTGCCAGTCATAAATCATATTGTAGCCGTCAATCATTAAACAGTCTGGCTTTTTATCTTCGACATGAATCTGATTTAAATTCATATCAACCTTCGCTTTTTTCTTGATTGGCTTTTCAGCTTTCTTGTTGTTTCCACCAAGTGAATTAAATACTTTCTTTAATTCTTCTTCACGAACTGTATGTTTTACATAAGAAGCATAGGAAGTTGTGTTGGCTTCTTTAATTTGGATGTGCATATGCTCCTTGACTTCATCCCAAGGCACAAAATAACCTGCTCCATGTTCGCAGAATACAGATCCGGTTGGATTGTTTAAATCGGCTTCACTATCATAATTTGTTTCTTCAATGATCTTTTCTTGATCAAAGCACTCATGATAGCCTTCTAATTCACAAATAAATTGGCCTTTTCCTTTTGTGTATGCGATGACATCTTTTTGATAGTCCATCAACTCACGAACGGGTCCCGTTCCTTTTATGTGAACAAGATTGTTCATGTCTTCTTCAATTTTAAATGAGCAATGCTTGTTTTCTAAATCAAACAAGGCTTTTGAAACATGTTGATTTTCAACGACTAATTCAAAACTATAATAAGGTTCTAATAATACAGATTCTGCTTCTTTTAGGCCTTGTCTTATAGCACGATAGGTTGCTTGTCGAAAATCCCCACCTTCTGTATGTTTTAAATGGGCTTTACCGGCCACTAAAGTGATTTTTATATCGGTAATAGGCGATCCAGTTAATACACCTTTGTGTTGTTTCTCTTTTAAATGCGTTAAAATCAGATTTTGCCAATTTAAAGCTAAATCATCATTGGAACAGTTTGATTCAAACACAAGTCCTTTACCTCTAGGCAATGGTTCAAGTTTTAAGTGTACTTCGGCATAGTGCCTTAAAGGCTCAAAGTGACCGACTCCAATGACTGTATTTTGAATGGTTTCTTTAAATAAGACTTTACCCGTTGTAAAACCAACTTTAACTTTAGATCTTTTCTCAATTTCTTTTTGAAGAATTTCCATTTGAACTGATCCCATTAACCTTAAAAAAATTTGTTTCGTCTGCTCATCATATTCAATTTGTAGCTGCGGATCTTCTTGAGCAAGTACACTGCAGTAGCGCATCATAGTAAGTGCATCTACACCTTCGGGAAGTAAAAGTTGGTAATTCATATAGGCATTTAAGAGTGGTTTTGTCGTGTCAGATTCAAAGCCTAGTCCTTGACCTACTTCATACTTGTTCAATCCTTTTAGTGCACAAATCATTCCTGGATAAGCGGTTTGTACCATTTCAAATTGTTTTCCGTTATACAAACGAATTTGATCTACCTTTTCATCTGTACCAACTTTATCTTTGGCATTTAAAACACCACCCGTAATCTTTACGTGGGTTAAACGATTGCCTTGGTCATCACTTGAAATCTTGTATACACGAGCCCCAAAATCTTCAGGGTACTCTTGGATAAAAGATAAATCGATAATCGCATCCATTAAATCTTCAATGCCTTGGATTTTTAAGGCAGAACCAAAGAATACAGGGAAGAATTCTCTTTTAAAAATGGCTTGTTGAAGAAGTGATGAATCGATTTCTTCGGTTTCTAGATAGTGATTCATGATATCTTCATTCAACATGGACAGTTCATCTTCAGCATCTTCTGATTTAAAATTGATACAGTTGGATGAGAAATGCACTTTAAGATCATTCATAAGCTCTTCTTGTGTCTTATAGCTGATATCCATTTTATTAATAAAGATCAATGTAGGAATCTTATAGTGTGATGTTAGCATATAAATAGGACTAGTCAAAAAGAGAAAATTTACGCCAGTGGTACAATAGAAAGAGGATGATTCAAAGACAAAGGAAGGCAAAAGAAAATGGCAAATAAAAAGAAACAGTTTGATC
>NZ_VUMR01000016.1 GCF_009696075.1 Holdemanella porci
GATCAAACTGTTTCTTTTTATTTGCCATTTTCTTTTGCCTTCCTTTGTCTTTGAATCATCCTCTTTCTATTGTACCACTGGCGTAAATTTTCTCTTTTTGACTAGTCCTATTTATATGCTAACATCATACAGTTGTAGGTGATATATGATATCTTTCCGCAATAGATACAAATGTTTCGCTAGGTTTTGTGAGATCTTTCATCACACAAAGAATGACAGAAGAAGATATCTTCATCCTTTTGAATACGAATGGATTGATTTCATAATAGGTTGTATGGCAGATTGGACAAATATAGCGTCTGGCATGGTATACAAGAACACATCCCTTATCATTTAGAATGGAATGATTGATTTTTTTAGCTACATATCCCTTGATTTTGACAGACTCATTGCCACAATCAGGACATGGTGGTCTTTTGTCCGTCAGTTTAAGGTCAATAACCAATCTTTTGAAATGCCGATACCTGTATCTTGGATAATGCCCTTATAGTCGGATACCCCTTCTTCTCTTTCAATTTCTTCTAAAGAAAAAGAAATAGTTCCACCCGCATCCGTGTATTTGATCGCATTACTCATTAAGTTCATATAGATTTCTCTGATTTTTAAAGAGTCCGTTAAAATCATATTATGCTTAATGTTCACTGCATAGTTTAATGTCTGATTCTTTCGACGAATATCGGGTTCAAAAAATTGTAGAAGATCGTCGCAAGACGTATAAATATCCCATGGTTTTTCTTTCAATTCTTCTTTTCCGCTCTCAATTTTAGACATCTCTAAAATATTATTGATCAAAGAAAGTAAGTATTGGCTAGATTCATTAATTTTATTTAGATAATTTCTAGACACTTCTTGATCATCCCAATGACTTTTCATCAATTCACTAAAGCCAATAATCGCATTTAATGGTGTTCTTAAATCGTGTGACATGTTAAATAAGAAAGCACTTTTAGCTGCACTTCCTTCTTTAGCTTGTTCTAAAGCTTTTTTCAACATGACCATATTGGAAACATCTAAAAAACACGTAATGATAATGCGTTCATGATCTGGATTCATAAAAACTTTTGACTTTGCGAGTGCATGAACTTCATAAGTTTCTTTAGGATTAATGATCACTTCAAAATCTACCGAATTATCATATTTTCTTAATGCGATCAAGCGCTCATTTGTGGTTGAATCTGGATATTCAAACTTCTCAAATATCGAACGCATCTTACATTGCACTTTTTCTAATGAATCTATATGAAACATATCTAAAGCTCTTTTGTTTAAATGTACAATTTTATGTTCCTTTACGGTATATGCGAATACACCACAAGGTAATTCATCTAAAATTTCCTTATAGTAATCATTCTGCGCAACATTTTGATTACGCAATTTCTCATTGGTTTCTGCAAGATATGTTTCTAAAATCTTATCCTTTTCTAAACGTACAATATCACTTATATCTTGATGAATCCCTGCAATCGTACCATCTTCCATTTTCTTACCTGAACAGCGAATCATCATAACACCCTTTTCAGGATGTAGAAAACGATACACTATTTCCGTTCTTTCTTCGCTTAGTTTTCTTACATATTCTCCAAATTGCTCTTGATCTTCAGGATGTACGTGTGATAAATGAAATTTTAAGCATGCTTGTGCATCCATTTCTTTTGGTACTCCAATTAAATCTAAAAAGCAATCATTCCCATACAATTGATTTCCATCTAATTTCCATATTCCTATTGTGTTCTCTTTTAAAACTTGATTTATTATTTTGTCCATACAATTATTATATCTAATAATGATAGTGTTCTCAATGAAAGGGTAGAAAAAAGTATTATAGAAATATATAATTGTGTTACCATATAAAAAATATTTTTTGGTAGAGGAAGTGAAATATATGCGCGTTGTCATAAAAGTAGGTACAAGTACTTTGGCATACGAAAATACAGGTCTATAACATATTCGCAGAATGAAACAGGTATGTGAAGTACTTAGCGACATTAAAAATGCAGGACATGAAGTCATTCTTGTATCAAGTGGTGCCATCGGAATGGGCATGGGAAAATTGGGATTGGATTCAAAGCCGCATGATCTTCCAGGAAAACAAGCTTGTGTAGCCATTGGACAATGTGAATTGATGTATGCCTATGATTCTTTATTCTCACAATACAATCATATTGTGGGGCAAATATTAATCACAAAGGCCGATGTTGAAAATG
This sequence comes from Holdemanella porci, assembly GCF_009696075.1. GTDB lineage: Bacteria > Bacillota_I > Bacilli_A > Erysipelotrichales > Erysipelotrichaceae > Holdemanella > Holdemanella porci. The sequence continues at coordinate 2,205 of NZ_VUMR01000016.1, forward strand.
AGGATCGAAAAACAAACTTCATCAATACCATGGAACATTTATTAAAAAGAAATGTTCTACCTATCGTAAATGAAAATGATATGATTGCGACTGAAGAAATTGTGATTGGGGACAATGACAAATTGGGTGCCATTCTAGCTAAAAATATTCATGCCGATTTATATATCATTTTATCTGACATTGATGGATTGTATGATGATGATCCTCATAAGAATGAAAATGCAAAATTAATTCCGGTTGTCTATGAATTAGATGAAAAAATTTTTAAGCTTTGGACAAGGCGTCAACTCGAATGTAGGTACGGGTGGTATGAAGACAAAACTAGAGGCTGCCACTGAATCATTAATGTTGTGTGATGAAGCAAAAAAGAATGAAATCTTAGAAGCTATGGCACAATCTTTATTGGCTAATAAAGAAGATATTTTGAATGCGAACTTAATCGATTTAGAAAAAGCAATAGTAAGTGATATCATGAAGGATCGTTTGTAGTTAAATGATCAAAGATTGAATGATATGGCTCAAGGCATATTAGATGTTGTCAAATTATCGAATCCAACCGGAAAATATTAAATGAAAGAACATTAGAGAATGGATTAGTCATTCAAAAAGTAAGTGTGCCATTAGGTGTCATTGCGATTATTTATGAAAGTCGACCTAATGTAACAAGCGATGCAGCTACTTTATGCATCAAAAGTGGAAATACTTAGTATTTTAAGAATTGGTAAGGAAGCTTGGAATAGTGTCAATGCGATTGTACAAGCACTACAAGAAGGAATTGAACAATGTGGTGTAAATCCAAATATTGTACAATTGATTCAAGATACAACCCATCAAAGTGCCAATGAATTAATGGAAGGCGTTGCCTATATTGATCTATTGATTCCTAGAGGTGGAAAGAATTTAATTTCGCGTTGTATCGAACATGCCAAAGTACCATGTATTCAAACAGGTACAGGCATTTGTCACATTTATGTGGATGATGAAGTAAATCAAGATATGACCATTAAAATCATTGTAAATGCGAAATATTCTAGACCAAGTGTTTGTAATGCAGAAGAAGTCTTATTAGTGAATTCGAAAGTAGCCAATGATTCCTTACCAAAGTTAAAGAAACAACTAGATACATATCCAGTTGAATTAAGATTGGATGATAGAGCACAAAAATCATTGATGGAACAAAAGCTTTAGTAGATGATTTTGACACAAATTTTTTAGATTATATTCTAGCCATTAAAATTGTAGATTCTGTAGAAGAAGCCATTGAACATATTTCAAAGCATTCCACAAAACACAGTGAATCCATTCTAACTACAAATAAAGAACATGCCAAACGCTTTTCACAATCCGTTGATAGTGCAACTGTATATATGAATTGTTCAACACGATTTACAGATGGAGGTCAATTTGGCTTTGGTTGTGAGATTGGCATTTCCATACAAAAACTTCATGCCCGAGGTCCTATGGGGCTTGAAGAATTAACACATATTAATACATAGTCCAAGGTAACGGACAGATTCGATAAGCAAAAAACAGGCAACTTCTAAATTGCCTGTTTTTTATTTCTTTATATTTTCAAAAATTGAATAATGATTTGTAGGATTTCTTCTGTCCAAAATTCACTGCCCCCATGATCAGCTCCTTCTAACATATATAGTTGTGCATCTATACAACATAATTTAACTTATTTAACATTTCTTCAAAGTGCTTTTATATATTTTGCTCCATTTCTTCAAAGTCATTTTGTATTATTTACTCCATTCTTCAATGTATTACATTATCATTTGTTAATTTAGTAGAATTTAGACAAAAAAGAGTACAAATTGTATCACACCAAACAACCACTACTCTTACTTTATTTAATTTTTTCCTTGGTGGTGATTTTACAATCGCAATTGCATTTACTTATATCTATATTCTAAAATCTGTCCAACTCAAAATAGATTCAAACTTTCCACTCTCTGAGTGGAAAATATTAGCTACCGTTTATAAACTGTCTAACTTAACAAGATCAAGGATTGTAAACTCAACGAGTTCACAATATACAGAAACAATTTATACAAGTTTTCATATAACTAAGTAAGTCCTTTCAAAATTTGTATTGCACAAAAAAACAACTCCCTTCATCTGAGAGTTGTTCTTTGTTTAATTCAATACAAAATGCTTCACTCTACTAGTGTAACCATCTTTTTCTTCTTTATTTTTTGGCGTAAATGCATAAATTTACAACCAAAAATTACTGATTTTTTTATCCTAGTAAAGCTTAGCTCCTGCAGGAATCTTGTCATCAACCATCAATAAGTTCAAGCATTCATGACCATCTTCTTCATGTACAGCTGAGATCAACATACCTTCAGAATTAATACCCATCATTTTTCTTGGTGGTAAGTTTACAATCGCAATTGCAGTCTTTCCAACCAATTCTTCTGGTTCATAATATTCGTGAATCCCGCTTAAAATAACGCGATCTTTACGTTGGCCATCATCCAAAGTGAACTTTAATAGCTTCTTAGATTTTTCTACAGCTTCACAAGCTAGGACTTTAACAGCACGGAAATCTGACTTACTGAATGTTTCAAAATCTACCATATCTGTGAAGATTGGTTCGATTTTTACATTCGAGAAATCAACCTTTACAGGTGCAGATTCCACTGGTTTTTTAGTTTGCGCTTTTTTGTTAGAATCCCCCAAGTTCTTCATGTGCGGGAATAATAATACTTCACGAATTGTTCTTTGATCTGTCAACAACATTACGAAACGATCAATTCCAAGTCCTACACCACCAGTTGGAGGAAGACCATATTCCAATGCTTCTACATAATCTGTATCGACTTCGTTGGCTTCGTCATCACCTAATTCACGAAGCTCTAATTGTTTTTCGAAACGTTCTCTTTGATCAATTGGATCATTCAATTCAGAGAATGCGTTCGCATATTCGTGTCCACAAATGAACAATTCATAACGATCCGCAAATCTAGGATCCTTCTTATTCTTCTTAGCTAATGGAGAAATGGATGTTGGATGACCATATACAAATGTTGGTTGTACAATTGTTTCTTCAACATATTTTTCGAAGAATAAGTTGATAATGTGTCCAACTGTATTATGGATCTTTTCAACTTCGATATCATGTTCCTCAGCCAATTTCACAGCTTCTTCATAACTCATATCTTGCCAGAAATCTACACCACAAGCTTCTTTGATCGCATCCACCATGTGAATACGTTTAAAAGGAGCCTTTAATGATAATTGTGTTCCTTGATAAGTAATATCTGTAGTACCCAATACTTCATTAGCTACTGAATCAAACAATCCTTCAATCAAGTCCATCATTCCGTGTAAATCACTATAGGCAACATATGCTTCTACGGTTGTAAATTCAGGGTTATGCATCGCATCCATTCCTTCATTACGGAATAAACGTCCAATTTCATAAACACCTTCTAAACCACCAACAATCAAACGTTTCAATGGCAATTCAGTCGCAATACGCAAATAGAAATCCATATTTAATGTGTTGTGGTGCGTTACGAAAGGTCTAGCACTTGCACCACCTAAGATTGGCTGCATAACTGGAGTTTCAACTTCCACTAAACCTTGACCATCCAAATAATGTTGGATTGCACGAATAATTTTTGGTCTTGTTAGTGCAATATGCTTAGCTTCTGAATTCATGATCAAGTCTACATAACGACGGCGGAAACGCTCTTCAACATCTGTTAAACCATGGAATTTTTCTGGTAAAGGACGAAGTGATTTTGAAAGATGTGTATAATTTTTAGCACGAACAGATAATTGCCCATGATCTGTTTTCATGACAGTACCCTCAATACCTACGATATCTCCAATGTCATTTTTCTTGAAGATTTCATATTGATCATCACCAATTTCATCTTTACGAACATAAATCTGAATTTGACCTTCACGATCCTGGATGTTCATAAAACCAGCCTTACCCTGACGACGCTTCGTCATGATACGACCTGCAATCTTAACTGTTACTTGTAACTCATCTAATTCTTCTTTTGTCTTGTCTTCATAAGATGATTTGATAATACCCGAATTTGAAGTACGATCATAACGAGATCCAAATGGATCAATACCCATGTCGATCAAATCTTGCATCTTTTGACGACGAACTTGTTCTTGTTGCGTTAACTTTTCCATTGTTTTCTCCTTTTTCTTTTATCCATAAAAAAAGGCACTTGCCACAAAGGGACGAAGTGCTCGTGTTACCACCCTAATTTACCAGACAAATCACTTTGCCCAGCCTTAGTCACTGTCTATAAACAGCGCTTCCTTTAATGCAGGAAATACAAATAGCTCCAAGTCTTTATTCCCAATTAGTCCTACGCTTTTTTTCACCAACCAAAAGCTCTCTAAAGTATTTCTAAAAGGTACTCGCCCTCTTCATTGCCTTTTTATATGTTTTTATCCTACTAGACAATACATAATTTGTCAATTTAAGATTTATCCATATATCGAATATTTAATTCTTTAATACTGTTTTTAAATAAAACATCGATCTTGGCATAATATGTTTCTACATCCGGTTCAAAATTATGCAAAATCCAATACTTTAAAAAGTATAATAAATCATTCGCATAATAATCCACTAAAAAATCTACTGTGAACCTTGAATCCATCCTACTCACATCTAAATAAGAAAATACATTTCTAAATATTTCTTTAAACACATTACTCATTAAATCTTCAAAACCATTCTGTCCTGTAATTCTATAACAAGACTTAAAAAAAACACGATTATCACTTACAGTATGAAAGATGTGTTTTATAATTTGAGGATTGGATTCATGCTCAATCCCTTTATAAAACATACGATGAATCAAATATTCTAAAGCCTCATACTTATCCATAAAATGATTATAGAAAGTTCCACGAATAACACCTGTTTTATCGCAAATCTGTTTGATTGTGATCTTTTCGAAAGGCTTTTGTTGCATCAAAATATACAATCCCTCACTCAGAAGATCTTTCATTGTCACCTTTTCATTTAATGTCATGAAATCACCTCTACAATCGAATTAATTTAAAAATTAATGATAAGCTCATAAATAAGTATACGACTCCGCAAAGAAAATAATAAGCCTTTTGATATCCGGCCCCATTATAATATCCAATATAAAAATGAATCATATAGCCAGCAAGTACAATTAAAAATAAGATTAAAGATTCCATCAAATAAGGAAGATTCATATAATAACAGCCAACTCCAACAAAAAAACAGTCCAGTCCTCCAACAAGAGCCAATTTAATAATTTGTTTTGTATCAAACTCTTGTAGTCTTTCCACAAACTTTCCACGCTTAAAACTATAGATAACCATTCCATTTCCAAGAATCAAAAAGACAAATATCGCAACACATTTATTCAATGTTGCCAATGGACGTCCAAAAATAAATGTGGATATCCCGTGTCCTAATAAAAACATACCCGAACTACAAAGCGCAAAAATCAATCCATAAACTAATGCTTTTGAAAAGCGAATATTACAAATCGTAGCTCCTTGCTCTAATGCACATACAAATACATCTAAACTCAGACAAATACACAAAATCCCAAATAATAACATAACAATCCACCTTCACTAACTTTATTGTATACGAACTTTAAAAATTTTAAAATTATGGATGAACATATTTCATTAAATGTATTTATGCACTACAATAAACCTATGATAAACATCATTGACTACATTAAAGAATACGGAAATTTAACACTTGAAGAATACCCATTTAATAATGTGGACTCTTTGATTCTCTCACAAATTTCCTATATCAAATTTGAAAACTCAAGCATTGACATCGAATCCGAAATCCATTTATTAAGCGATTTTGAAAATGAAATTGATACTTTATGCATTGATACCCGAGTACCTGAATTAAACGAAGAATTATTTCTTCAATTCATACACTCCCTTCGCTATGAAGCCATTACCATTTCTCATCTACAAACTAATTTTGACAAAGATAATGAAAAACAATTCTGTGCTATGACTTTTCATTTACCCAACCAAATAGACTACATTGCCTTTCGAGGAACCGATGCCAGCTTTGTAGGATGGAAAGAAGATTTTAATCTATGTTTTCAAGAAAATATTCCCAGTCAAATTTCTGCATTAAACTATGTAAACAACTATAAGACAAAACACAAACTCATCTTAGGCGGACACTCCAAAGGAGCTAACTTAGCACTTTACGCAGGTATATATACGCATAATTCAATTTTTTGTATCTACAATCATGACGGGCCTGGATTTCTTACACCTTATCAAACCGATAAGAAAGTATTTAAAACCATACCACAATCGAGTGTTATTGGACTCTTACTTGAAGAAACAAATAATTATCAAATCATCCAAAGTAATGCCATATCCATCCTTCAACACGATCCATTTACGTGGTGCGTTGAAAATGGTGATTTTATTTATCTTAAACAAAATGATCAACTATCCAAACATACACAATCCACACTATCAAATTGGCTTAAATCCATTGATGTCAATACCCGCAAACAAGTTATTGATACCATTTACTCTATCTTTTCAGATTACGAAAACCCAAAGGATTTAAGAAAGAATATCAATATAGCTGAAATGATCAAATCCATTCATAATATGGATGATCAAACGAAGAAAATGATTAGTGAAACCATTCAAGTCTTATTCAAATGCATTCAAAACGAAATCAAGCGAGGAAACTAAACTCCTCGCTTAAATAATATATAACTATAGATACACGGAATAATAGTCGCTACAAGAATCACAACAATGCCAATTGTCATATAGCCAAGCAATCCTAATACAATATATAAGATTCCAGCTATCACCATACAATAGCCACCCACACGATTTGATAACACCCAGTTTTCATCACTATTTAAAGCCCACGATGTTTTAATTCCAACTGCATAATTTCGCTTTACTTTTGGCAAATAATTTCCTAATACAATTAGTAATACACCCACTAGAATATTCATCACAAAACTTACATCAAAAGAATATCCCAAACCAAAATAAATAATTGTCATACTTGTCACAATACATATAACTGGACAAATCATAAATAAAATATTCATCATAAAATCTGGAATATTATTTCGCTTTGGATCTTTTACCGTCACAAAACAAGTAAATACATGAATTGCCAAACACAAGAATAACATGCCAAACAACCCTATAAACTTAGGCATTGTCCCATCAACTTGTCCATTTACATCAAAATGGGTTGGCACAACATCTGGTAATTGACTATAGAAAACCAGATTCAAAGCGAATGGAATCACAAACAAAGCTAAACTAAATTGAAACCATTTATTTTTCAACATCTTCATTTCCTCCTAAAAAAGACTTAAAATAACACAACACCTCCTCAAAAACAGATGCGTTAATTTGATAAAAGATAAAATTTTTATCCTTCTCTTCACAAATCAAACCTGCATCCTTTAATAAAGATAAGTGATAAGAAACGGTTGCCTGGGACATATCAAAATGACTCGCAATATCTCCAGCTGACATCTTGCCTTTTTTTAATAAACTCAAAATGTCTCTTCTGACTGGAGCACCTAAAGCTTTAAACGTTTTTTCAAACAAAATACCACCACCTATTTAGAAACATTTCTAAATAGATTATAAACCTTTTAAATATTATTTCAACTCTATTTAGAAATTTTTCTAAATAGTTAACAAAAAAAGAATCAGGAAGATTATTCTCCCTGATACGTTGTATATTTTTGATATTCCTTTATCATTCCTTCGTCAAAACAATACAAACTGATTTTCATTGTATAATCACTATTCGCATCCAACCAATCCGCAATTGTCTTTAATACTAATGGCACTGCCTTTTCTACAGGATAGCCATAGACTCCACATGAAATAGCTGGAAATGCGATTGTATGAATATCATACTTACGAGCTAAACTCAAACTATTCCAATAACAATCCCTCAACATATGCTCATCTTCATGTTTACCAGAATACATCGGACCCACAGTATGAATTACATACTTTGCCTTTAAATCATACCCCTTAGTAATCTTGGCCTGTCCTGTTTGACAGCCATTTAATAATTTACACTCTTCAAGTAACATGGGACCGGCCGCTCTATGAATAGCGCCATCTACACCGCCGCCACCCAAAAGCGATTCATTCGCTGCATTGACAATACAATCTCCATCAAAAGTAGTAATATCTCCTTTTACTACTTTGATTTCACTCTCTAGATTCTTATTGTCTAAAATCATTTCAATTAAAACTTTTGGTAAAAAATACGAATCTTTCCAAGGATTTAATACAACTCCACGTACACCTTGTGTATCATGCACCATATTTAAAACATCCATCACACTTTGATTTAATGTTTCTGTTGTCTGACCCAAATCCACTTGAGCCTGTGTAGTAAAAGCTACAAATACATCTTGACCATCATCTAAAGATAATCTTCGAGAGACTTTTTCACCCTCGACATCGCCAACAGGAATAATGAATTGTTTTTCTTCTTTTGCCAGTTTACGAATATGCGAAAGAACCTCCATATTTTTTTCACGAGTCTGCTCTTGATATAATTCTTGAATCAATGTTTCTAATTTTTCCATACCTATTTCCTTACTACAAATGTCAAACTAAAAGGAAAAGCCCCAATCACATCTTGATAAATAGAGTCATCAATAAAGAATCCCTCTTTCATTGCACTTTCCTTTAATAGCGAATCTAACGAAATAAATTCTTCTTCGCTAATTTTAAAATCATTAAAACAATATCCATCATTAAAGCGTTGATAGTTAAATACTTCATCCATTAAATCCCAAGTACTTACTTCACTACCATCTTCTAATGTATCCATATAGTTTAATAATTTATTTACGATTTCTTGTTGTCTTTCTTGTACCATAAAAATCACCTACGCTTATTCTAACACAAAATGAAAAAGAGGCATCGCCTCTTAATCAATTTCTAAATATTCTTTGATTCTTTGAATCTGATTCAACCCATCCAAATACCCCATGTAGTAAAGATCAGCGAGTTTATCCACATCTCCCTCTACGCGCGATACATTTACTGGCTTGCTTGGGGCAATCGTAAAGATTCTTCCTTCATTTTCAAGCCTTACTAATTCATCACACTGTCTATTGTAGTCACTATTCATCGATTCCAACTTCTGTTCTAAAGCTGGATATTCAGCATACAATCTTTTCGTCATTTTTTGAATGAACGGATTCGCTTCACTCTTTCGATACTCTCTTTGACGTGTACGAACCACAATGATTTTCTCATAATCATGATCCAACGCCCATTGATACGCTATCTTATCGCTGCAGCCACCATCTAAATATAAGCCATCCTCAATTTCAACCATCTTTGAAACATAAGGCATGGTTGCACTGGCTTGTACAGCTTTAAAAATATCCTGCGTTTTATTTTTACTAAAATATTCAGGCCTTCCCGTTTTACAATTTGTACATACCGCAATAAAATCACGCGTTGGATTCATAAAACGAGGTGTATTTAATGGATCAAAATATTGAGTTCCTTTCATCAAAAAATCAAATCCAATGATTCCTTTGTTGTTTTTAAAAGCTTCTAAACCAACATAACGAGAATCGTGGCGATACCCTAAATTAATTCTTGCACTACGACCAATTTGACCAGCCACATAGTTAAATCCGTTTAATGCTCCTGCACTTGTACCAACTGTACACTGCATATTGATTTCAAACTGCATTAAAGCATCTAACACTCCTGATGTATAGAGTCCTCGAAAAGCTCCGCCTTCAAGGACAATACATCCTGGAACAATTTTATTTGAAGTATTTCCATTTGGAAGTTTGGATATTCCCGAAAAACGCTTATTATTTTTCTTCATTTTATCCCTCTTTCTTAGCTGAAAATTTTATACTCATTTTTTTAATTTGTCTACTTTTTTTGTTCATCCCAAAGCTTGTCAGCCATTGGCTTCCAGTTTTTTGCGTATGGAGCTGTCTTTTCCAATAAGTGATCCACATCTTCTGGGGATTCATAATCTGTATTGACTGCTTTACTTTGTTTCACCAATTCTTGAATACGACCAGCATTTTCTAACATTGGACAAGGTCTTAACATATTTTCATTAAATGGTTGATTATCATGATAAGCCTGGAATAAAGGAGATCTAAGTGCATCGAGTAATGTTGTATTATGAATGCTACAGTTCGAATAATGAATGAATACACATGGTTCTACATCGCCCTTGGCATTGATATGAAGATATCTTCTGCCTCCAGCAATACATCCACCCACATATTGCGCATCATTTTGGAAATCCATAGTGAAAATTGGTTTTTCACTTCTGAATTTACGAATTTGATGATAAACATACGCTCTTTGTTCTGGTGTTGGAAGCAATTCTTTTACAGCCCCATTTCCTACTGGCATATAGTGGAAGAACCAGCAGAATAAAGCGCCTGCATCAATCATTAAATCAAAGAATTCATCACTTGCGATATCTTTATAATTTACGCTTGTATAACAAGTACTAATTCCGAATGGCAATTTATGTTTCTTTAATAATTCCATGGCACGTTTTACAGAATTGTAACAACCATCACCACGTCTAGAATCATTCGCTGTTTCAAAACCTTCCAAACTAATGGCTGGCACAAAGTTTTTTACTCGCAACATATCCTGACAGAATTCTTCATCAATCAATGTACCGTTTGTGAAAGATAAGAAAGCACAATCTGGATGCATTTCGCAAATTTTAATCACATCTTTTTTACGTGTTAAAGGTTCTCCACCCGTATAAATATACATGTAAGTACCTAATTCTTTTCCTTGACGAATAATCGAATCAATATCATCTAAAGATAAATTTAATTGATGCCCATATTCAGCAGCCCAACAACCTGTACAATGTAAGTTACATGCAGATGTTGGATCTAATAATACAGCCCAAGGAATATTACAATTGTATTTTTCTGACAATTCCTCTTGTTTTGTACTACCATTTAGTGATGCATTAAAAATAAAGTTTTTAAATACAGTCTGACGAACGCCTGCATCCAAATCATAAAGCTTCAAGATATAGTCATACCAAATACCTTTTTCATCGATTTGTTCACGAATCAATTTACGCTGCGAACCATACCAACCTTCAGGCATAACCTTATCTACTAAATTCATTAATTTAGGAATATTGGTTTCTGGATCCTTCTCCAAATACTTCAAAGCTTGATTCATTCCAAACTTTTGAACACTACTCTGTAAAGAACTAAAATTCATAACTCTTCCTCCCTTTTCATTTATAGTTTCATTCTAGTTCTTTAAAAATGAGTTTTTAATAGACAAATTCTTAAATGTATAAATATTTATGAACAATGGTCATTATTTTTATACCGTTTTGAGATATATGTCATATATGATTTATACATTTATGAACTACGGTCATTTATTGTATCAAAAAAAAGAAGGTGTTTTCACACCCTCTTAGATTTCATTGGCAGCCTTATATCCTGTACGAATAGCACTTGCGATATCTGCTGTTCTTTCACCACTACAGTCTCCTACATAAGTGAATGGAACAGTTAACTTACTATCATCAAATACATTCTTTTTAGAACCTAATGCATTTACAATTGTATCCGCTGTTATTTCAACATTTGTTTCATCTTTTGTATTCACTGCATAGATTACATTATTTTTAATTTCACTAACACGTGTATTCACAAATTTTTGAACATTATGTTCTTTAAAATCAGCTTCCATCAATGGCAATGCAGTTTCAGATTCTTGTGCTGCAATTTTATCCATCATTTCTACAATTGAAACTTCTAGACCTTTATTTGCCAAATATTCAGCGGTTTCATCACCTACTAAACCTCCACCTAAAACAACACATTTACCAGATACTTCTTGACCATTCAAGATATCCCAGCTTGATACTACATTTGAATTTTCTACTGGTATAAGAAGATCCATATTGTGAGCACCAATTGCCAAGATAACATGATCAAATCCATTCAATTCATCCATTGCTGGTTCATGGTTTAATTGAATGTCCACTTTACCAGGCAAGAATTTTTCATAGTATTGTACAGAACGTAAGATTTCATCTTTTCTTGGTGGAACTGAAGCAATATTGATTTGTCCACCTAAACGATCTGATTTTTCAAATACAGTCACTGTATGTCCTCGTTTATATGCTACACGAGCCGCTTCTAATCCCGCAAGACCAGCACCTACGATTGCGACATTCTTAGTTTCTGTACATGGTTGAATGAAGATTGTTTCTTCATCTCCATTTACGGCATTTAAAACACAGCTTAAGTAACGACGAGATTGGATGGCATCTACACAACCTTTATTACAGTTCAAGCATTCACCTTTTTCCACTTTATTGGCATTATCTGGATCTGTTAATAAACTTCTTCCATATCCAATGATATCTGCCGTACCATCTTCTAGAATCTTTTCACCTGCTTCAACACTGACAACACGACCAACAGTTGCGATAGGACAAGAAACAACGGCTTTCACTTTTTCACAAGCACGTAAAGTCCAGTTATAAGGAACAGCACCCATAGGAGGAATTGTATCACCCATGTTTCCTGTGTGGTTAGCTTGAGCCACTTGAATCATATCAATGCCTGCTGCATCTAACATTTTTGCGAATTCAACCGCTTCATCTTCCAATAAACCACCTTTACCACGTAAAGATCCATCTGGATTGACTGTAATAATTGGAAGTTTATATTCGACCATCATATTTCCATAGTGCATCATATTTGCTCATAATTTTCCCTCTATTTTAAACACGCATTTACATAATCAATAGGCACATCCATACGCTTAGCAACCTGTTCAACAGTCATCCCTGTATTGATGAATCTCTTGCATACCATCTTTATATTTTCTCCAACCTCGATAATATGTTTGTCTGGGTCATACAAACGAACAACTCGCTGTCCCCATGAATGCTCAATAATCGGATGTACATAATCAATATCATAATCTTTCAGTTTCATAGCAAACGCATCGAAATCATCCTCTTCAAAATAGATTTCGAAGTTATTACCGCCAAAAGAAATATCGTCTTTTCCTATGAACTCTTTATATGTTTCAAGTGTCTGAAGAGCCAGACCACCAGTCAATGTTTTATTTGCTCCAAAATCCAAAACAACCTCTAGTCCAAAGAGCTCTTTATAAAACTGTACTGATTTATTAATATCGGCCACTACCAACATCGGACTTTCAAATTTCATTGTTTCTTCACTCCTTCCATAACATCTAATCCACTGCCTGCTATATTGCCAACAGTCGAGTTGCCGAATTAGACAACATCTAAATCACTCACTCAAATTGAGTTTGCACCCCAGATAACATCTATCCTAGTGCCACAACCCACGACATCCAATCCACGGCCTAAACCCTCTGACCGTTTTTACAGTAGATATGTTTCAATATAAGAAATACGGACTTTCATGAGTTATTGCCTAATCTCAAAAAAGCCCGTAAATATGCTACTTTTCGCTATTTATTTCTGTTTCCTAGACATCAAACAGACCGTCTCCACATGTGGAGTTTGACTAAACATATCGACTGGTTGAATCTTTACAATACGATACTCTTTCTTTAATACGCCTAAATCTTTAGCCAAAGTAGCTGGGTTACAAGATACATAGATCATCGTTTTGATCTTTGATTTTAAAATAGTTTCCTTCATTGTATCATCCAAACCAGAACGAGGCGGATCCACAATCAATGTATCCACTTCTTTTTCTTGCACTAAATGTGCTAAGGCACTACCCGCATCTTCACAAATGAAAGATACATTGTCTGCATGATTTAACATCGCATTTTCATTGGCATTATCAACCGCATCCTGAATGGATTCAACACCAATAATTTCTTGTGCCTTATCTTTCACAAATAAACTGATGGCACCAATACCACTATAGGCTTCAACCGTAGTCTTTGATCTTGGCATCCAATCTTTAACCACATTATAAAGATTCACGGATTGTTTCGTGTTTAACTGGAAGAAAGATCTTGGAAGTAAAGATAATTGAATATCTTCTAATCGAAGATGCATCTTTTCTTCTCCCCAAATAAAACGCATATCTCCAAATACTTCACGCTTTGTTTCTGTTTTTACACTTTGCCAGATTGAAACAACACCCTCTAGCTGAGTCACATCATGAATAAATTCTTCACTTAAATCTTCTTTTCCCGTCACAAAAATAATTTGAATCTTAGAATCAAATTCTTTCATCACCAATGTACGATAACCCGTTTTCTTTTTATCATCATACATCTTTAAATGATGCTCATTCATAATTTTTAAAACTTCCTGACGCGTTTGTTCCAACAATTTTGAATGCACATAACACCTTTCCATCTTTTGGAAATGGTTTGTATCACGCTCATACATTCCTGTATATAACTCCCCATATTCTTCACCAAAAGGAAGTTTGCAGCTATTACGATATGACAATGGCTCAGGATTCTTTAAAATTGGTAAAATGCGACCATTATAATCCGCATACTTAATCAGTGTCTCTTTTAAATTACCCTCTTTCATCTTGCATTGTGCTGGATACTTTACGTGCATCAAAGCACATCCACCACACTCTTTCCAAATTGGACAAAGTGGGTAGCGACGCTTTGAACTCTGTTCAACTAAACGAGTTAATTCTCCAACCAAATAAGTACCTTCATCACTTTTAATATCAAATTCAATAACTTCGTTCGGAATGGCATTTTCAATAAATACTGGCTTCCCTTCATGGAACGCAATTCCCTCACCATTAATTCCCCATTTTTTTACTTTTGTTTTCATATTTTTTATACACAGTTACGACAAACTCAAACGTAACCTCTAACCTTTCTAATTGTTTTACACGATCAAGTCCAGCTTGACTCGTTTTATATCGATATGGTGTCATTTCCAGTAAAGACCATACATCATCTACCATCTTTTTTTCCTGAATAATTTCCTGGTTTACCAATTCATATTGTTCTAGTATTTCAGGCATTTCATTTTCGTATGGTGTGTCATACAATACTTCTTTTAATTCAAAACAATGCTTAGGACCCGGACCTACTACGATCCAATATCCATTTTCTTTTAGTATACGATAGATTTCATCTTGGCCTAAAGGCACAAAAATACTTGTAACACAATCTATGCTCTCGTCTAAAAAAGGCATATCAAATAAACTACCCACAATATATTGCGTATGTTTATCTTTTTTAGACGCATGAAGAATTGCTTCCTTACTCAAATCAATCCCATAACTATGTTCAAAGTTCGTCCCTATCTCTTTTGTATAGTAACCTTGACCACAACCTGCATCCAAATAAATAGATCCATTAGCTTTACTCTTTACATATTGACGCATAAAATCATAATAATCTTTTTCTAAAAAATCCGTACGCGCTTTGACCATTAAAGCATTGTCCCCATGATTCTTTGTCTGCTTACGTGATAAGTTCACATAACCTTGTTTAGCACAATCAAAAGAATGATTATTTTCGCATCGAAATGTTTTGTTTTCTTTTATTAGTTTCTTTTTACACACCGGACATATCAACATAAAAAGATTATAACATAAAAGAAAAAGAGAAGTGCTATCTTTCACTTCTCTTAGAATAAATCTTCTTCAACCTTAACTGGATGTACCCAAATATCTTCTGTATTATCTATACAATCTTGTACCATCTTGTCAAAGTCCCATTTTGCCTCATATTTTTCACACTTATCCACACGAGGTTTAGTAACTGGATTCTTTGGTGTAAAAATCGTACAACAATCTTCATAAGGAAGAATACTTGTTTCATATGTTCCAATCTTTTTAGAAAGATCAATAATTTCAACTTTATCCATACAGACCACTGGACGAATAATCGGCATATTTGTGACATCATTGATTGCGAGCATGCTCTCTAAAGTTTGACTTGCGACCTGTCCAATCGATTCACCTGTTGCGATAGCTTGCGCATGTCTTTTCTTAGCTAGCCCTGTCGCAATACGCATCATCATACGACGCATCAATGTGATCGCATAACTTTCATCCGCATTTTGATAGATTGCCAATTGAAGATCTGTGAATGGAACAACATGAACTAAAACATCACCTTGATAACCAGATACAAGTCTAGCTAGTTCCATTACTTTTTCTTGTGCATTTTGTGAAGTATATGGAGGTGAAGCATAATGAATACATTCTATGTGTACACCACGTTTCATCATTAAATAGCAGGCAACTGGAGAATCAATTCCACCACTTAATAAAACCATGGCCTTTCCGCCAACACCCACTGGATATCCACCCGCACCTTGAATTCGATCTGTCATAATGTAGGCTGCATCTTGATGAACTTCAACAACAATTTTTACATCCGGATTATGAACATCCACTTTCCAGTCACTGTTCTTTAAAATCTTAGTTGCAACCCTACGATTAATATCGTCTGAAACATATGGGAATAATTTATCACTACGACGTGCAGCTACCTTAAATGTTTTTGGTGTTGTTAAATCTAAAGATTCATAACAAGCATCAATGATTTGATCTAAATCTGGTTCCACTTTAATAGCTAATGAGAAGGAAGATATTCCAAAAACTTTAGCTAAAATATCACTAACCTGCTTAGAATCTTCATCATGAAGATAAATATACATACGGTCGTGTTGTTTTTCAAATTCTAATGTTGGGAATGCTTTTAAAGCTTTACGAACATTGTCATAAAGCGCCTTAATAAAGTTGTTACGGTTTTTTCCTTTTAAACTCAGTTCGCCATAACGAATTAAGATATGATTATAACGATAAGCCATAATTCTCTATAATCTCCTTACATATTTCTATAAAATATTTTGCCTCTTCCAAAGTATTCTCATAAGAAAAAGATAAACGAATTCCATGTGTCGCATCAAATTCTGACTTGTGCATAGCCAATAACACTTCAGAAGCATTCGTGTTTTGTGATGAACAAGTACTTTTTGCGGATACACAAATCCCCTTTTGATCCAAAGCATTTAATAAGACTTCACTTGTGATTTGATCAAATGAAATATTAAGAATATAAGGAATCGCATCTTTTGGCGAATGTATATGCGCACCATTGATTTTAGCTAATTCTTCACGCAAATATTTATTGATTTTTAAAACATGATCATAAGCCTGTGATTGTTCCTCTAAAGCCAAACGAATTGTCTTTGCCAAAACAATATTCGCCGGTGCATTCTCTGTTCCACCACGAAGTCCTTGTTCCTGTTGTCCACCTTGAATAATTGGAACAAGTTGAATCTTCTTTTTCTTCATTAAAATGGCACTACCCTTTAGACCATGAATCTTATGTGCAGAGATCGTAGCCATATCTAGTTTTTCAAAAGGAATATCAATTTTTGAAAAACTCTGTACACAATCCACATGAAATACACACGTTGGATTTTGGTGTACAATTTTTTCTAGTTCTAAAATAGGGTTGATAGCTCCCATTTCATTATTCACATGCATAATCGATACTAAAATCGTATCTTTACGCATATGAGATTTTAAGCATTCTGGTGTAACAATTCCCTCTTCATTAATTGGAAGAAATTCAACTTCAAATCCGAAACGCTTCAAAAACTCCATCGCATGACGAACACTCGAATGTTCGACATTGCTTGTGAGTACATGATGACCTCGATGTTCATTGGCCAAGGCATATCCTACAATAGCTAAAGTGTTTGATTCACTTGCAGCTGATGTAAAGATAATTTCGCTTGGATCTACATGAAGCATAGAAGCAATATTTGATCGACTTTTTTCCATGAGCGAACTTGCCTGGCGACCAGCCGCATGCAAACTATCTGGGTTGCCATAACAAGTTTCTAACATTTGCCCATAAACACGACGAACCTCTGTACGTACAGAGGTTGTCGAAGCATTATCAAAATAAATCATTACTGCACCTGGTTCATGACTGCAGGATCTTTTTGAGCTATTAACTTCTCATAAATTCCTGGGTGCATGTTTTCGATTGCTTGGATTGCAATCTTAAGTGCACGAGTATATTCTCCATTTTGGAAACATAACTCAGCGCGAGTTAAATCCGAATCCATTTGTGCATGCGTACTACGGAAACGGTTACCAAACACAATCGCATTTTCTACCATAACGGCAACACCGACTAAATTGTTTGCGTTATTGTATAACTTATATACAAAGTCGATGGCATCCTGCAAATCTGCATTTAATGTTTGTACATCTAATGGTGAGTGATCCAACACTACACGAACACGTTGAATCAAGCGTTCGCCTTCTTTTAAATCTGCAGAAAATTGAGATGAGATACTAGGCAAATGACGTGTTACTGTATTTAAACGTACTTCATTTAAAATCAATTGTAATTTTGTCAATTGTTTTTTAGCACGTGATTCATCACTGCTTGCTCCCACTAACATCTCTTTCATATCCTTGACTTGATCGTGGAATTCATTAACATCTTCTGAAAATTTACGATAACCATGAACTACATCTACGCTAGGACGTTGATTTTGCTTCAATTCTTTTTGAATTTCATCACGACGATTTGATAAATCTTCCATTTGGATTTGTGCCAAAGAGAAGCGGTGTGTCCAATCTTCTAGACCAAAACGATCTTTAATATTGGCATAAAGCGCCATAATTTCCTCAAGTTCCTGACCAATGACATTAACTAGATCTAAATTAGATTGAAGACTTACATGGATTTCATCATAAGCTTCTTTTTCATTCGTTACATCATCTTGTAATGCTAGAATGTGATCTCCAATGATTTCCAAGTTTTCTTGTGCCATTTCAAATTCACCTGCATCCAATTGATCAATTGAACTAGACAAAGCACTTTGAATGGTTGTTAATTTTTCTTCTGGTTCTAAATAAGATAAGTCGATATCTTTTTCCTGTAATTCCTTAATGTGCAAACGAACTTCGTTAATTGCACGAGGCAATACATTTTTGGCCTTTTCATAGAGTCCAGGGAAGGCTGCAATTTTAGAGCTAATCTCATCCACCATTTTTGAGATTTTTTCTTGTTCTTCCTTTGCCTTGTTAAATTCTGAAGCAAACATCCACTCTTCAAAATTAGAGAATTCATTTTCAATTTCCTCTAAGCATGAATCTACATAATTAACAGATCCATAAAATGAAGAACGATTATCTTGGTAAACAGTTTTCACATTGCGGAAACGCTCTTTTAAAGCATTTGCCGATTCACGAACCTCTGTTTCACGAGCCAAGATGTGATCTAATGACTGAGTAACGATACGAATTCTTTCTTTTGTCTCGTCCATCATTGTTTCTAAATCGTCCATAGCTCGCATAGATTTGCGAAGACAATGTCTAGAAACATAATCATCTGCTTCATTAAACAAATCATCACAAGCACTTAAGTTTTTTTGACAAGTATCATATTTTGGAGTCAAGCTTTTCACTTTATCCATGATGTCATCATTCACTCTTGCGAATGCCGATGCTTTGTTGAATTTGTAGGCCAAGGAATTGTTACGAATTTCATTCATTTCGATTTCAAGATCTGAAAGTCGTTTCGACGCCTTTTTACGTTTGATCATACGCATAATGATCCAAATCAAAATCAAGACTAGAATTGCTATACAAAGATAGATAATTACAGTCACAGAAAGTTGATTTCGAATGAACGCGTATACTGATCGAAAGAAATTCAAAACACTATCCATAGTGGTACCTCCTTGCAAACCATTCTTATTATAGCAAAAGTTCAAAATCATTGCATCATTTTCTTGATTTTATTAATGTTCTTTGATATGATACATAGGCATAAATTGATAGCAGCATACAAAGTTAAAGGATATGCGTTGCAGCCTTATTAAGCGATATGAGTAAGCTAATAGCTGATAGCGGAAAATATCATTGTCAACACAACCTTTAAAGATTTGTACTGTTATTGTTTTGTGGATGATATAAAACAATAGGAGGAAAAATTATGTCAAGAAACACAGGAAGCGTTTGGAAGAAGTCACGCCGTCTTGGATTCTCAGTATTAGAAACTGGTGAAGAATTAACTCGTCGTAACACAATTCCAGGACAACACGGAAATGCTCGTCGTCCAAAATTAACAAACTACGGTATCCAATTACAGGAAAAACAAAGAATTCGTCACACTTACCAATTAAGTGAAAAACAATTCTACAACACTTACTTAAAAGCAAGTAAAAAAGCTGGTTCTGCTGGTGAAAACTTCTTAGTAATGTTGGAATCTCGTTTAGATAACATCGTTTATCGTATGGGATTTGCACGTACTCGTCGTGCTAGCCGTCAGTTAGTAAACCACGGACACGTATTAGTAGATGGTAAAAAAGTAGATATCCCTAGTTTCCAAGTAAAACCAGGACAAGTTATCGAAATTCGTGAACGCGCTAAAAACTTAAGCGTAATCAACGAGGCTTTAGAAGCTGCAACAGCAACTGTTGATTTTGTTGAAGTAAACAAAGATGCTAAGAAAGGTACTTATGTTCGTTACCCAGAACGTAAAGAACTATTCACAGCTCAAGAAATCAACGAATTGTTAGTAGTAGAATTCTACAACCGTTAATCTTAGGCATAGAACAAGAAAGAAGCGAATGGATCGCTTCTTTTTTTTGTGGATGTGTTTTCTTAATTCATGTATTTTATCTGTTGATCAACGTAGAAAATCAACTTTTTCAGCTACAAAGCCATAGTTTAGATATACCCTGTCATCCTTCTGGTATTTACGCGAATGAATACGACCATTAATTCCTACATAATCTCCAATCTTACACGAAGCACTTACAGTTTCTGCAAGACCTCGCCATACTTCAACGACCACATCATCACTTTCATAAACACCTTCTGAATTTGGAAAATTACGCTGCACTCGAATTGGAAGCTCACAAGTCTTTAATCCATTGCTTGTCTCCTTTAACATTGGCATGTCCGTAATTTTACCCACGATACTAAACGCATTCATAATTGATTATCCTCCTTCAATTCTGACCACCATATTTATCACCATCCTTCTTCAATGGTATTCTACAAATATGTCACATATAAAACAAACGACCTATCTTATCTATAGGTCGTCTTTTTATGCGTTTTACATGCGTTTTTCCCCTCTAATTCGATTAAAAAAACACAAATTAGATCAGATAGAGTCATTCGGAAGAATTTTTGTCACACAAGAATGTGAGAAATCCAAATCCTTAATATAGGCATGTACCTGCTCAATTTTCATATTTTGAATGCTATTTAAATTCTCTATATAGTCGTACTCCTCAAAGTGACTTCGAAGTAAATCATTGGCCAAGCCATCAAAATGATCTAAGCCACGCAAATTATTTGCGATTGCCTGTGCATGCAACGACTGATAGTCTTCATCAGAAATCGACGTATTCTGTACAAGCTCATTTACAAGTTCAATAAAGGCATTTGGATTTACTGTTTGAGCATAAAACAAGATGTAACTATGATCCAAAGTAAAGTCCGCTTCTGCACCCACAAACTGTGTAAAGATTCTTTGATCTAGCCATGCTTGAAATTTAGGATTTAAAGGCCCCATAATAGAATCTAACCACATATTCACTGCAAAATCTTTTTCAAATGCTTCTGCCTTTGTCTTGCAAGCATCCATCTTATAGCCAACACATACAAATGGCTGATGAATATCCATGTGATCGACATACTCTTTGCGATTTACTTCCTTTGGCTCTTCCTTAAAGACACGCTCAATCTTTTTATTTAACTTACTCAACACATCTTTTTGACATTCCTTGATCCAATCCATGATTTCATTTGTATCTTTTCCAGTTACACCCACAAGGCACAATTTACTAGGATCATAATTTAATGCATAAAATTGTTTTAAATCCTCCATGCTCATATCTTGAATATCTTCTTTTGAACCGAGTACATCCACTTTCATTGGATGATATTGAAATAAAGAAATCAAAGTTTCTTTAAAAAGACGTTGTTCAGGCGATTGTTGATACATATCATATTCACTAAGAATAATCCCCTTTTCTTTTTCAATCGTTTCATTTGTCACATCTAAATTTTCGACAAAATCCAATAAAAGTTTTAATGGCTTTTTCACATCCGCCGTAGTCGAAAAATAAAATGCCGTTTCTGTATAAGAAGTATATGCATTTGTAGAACACTGTAAGTTCGCAAATAAATCACTTACATCTTCTCCATCCAAATAAAACATTTGATGCTCTAAATAGTGCGCAATCCCACTCTTATGTCTAATCACTTGCCCATCTACTCTTTGATCAATATCAAATCCACCTACTTTAGCTCCTAAAAGAAATAGTGATTTTTGATAATCTGGTTTATGAACAAGAATCACCTGTAAACCATTCGACAATGTTTCTTTTTTAATATCCAAATTATAATTCATTTTCTTTCTCCGCAACAATGGCCACTGAAGCCAAATTCAATCGTAAAGCAACACGTGAAATATCATCCTTTGTCACCTTCATAATTCTCTCAATTCTTTGCTCAGGCGTGAGCTGGCGATGTAAAAGATCATCTAAAAAAGCTTGTGCAATCAAAGATTGAGCATGATCTAATCCACTAATAATACGGTCCTTATAGTCCATCTTTGCGATTTCTAAATATCGATCATCATAATCCATATTCAATAATCGATCTATTTGTGTTTCTATCAAATTTAATACTTTTGTGACATCCTTACGATTCACACCCGTATGAATTAATAAAGCTCCATCAAAGCGAATAATAGAAGAGCTTATAGAATAACAAAGACTATTCTTTTCACGAATTTCATCAAACATTAAATTCTTCTGGCTTTGCCCCAAAATACTATTTAAAAGGAGTTCAGCCTCATAATCCGAACTTGAAATATCAACACCTGTCGAATAGACTTGCGAAATACAAGTTTGCGCAATATCCTTTTCAAACGTTTTATAGCTTGTTTCTACTACAGGAAGCAATGTTCTTTCTGATATAAAAGCACAATGTGAATCTAAACCATCAATATAATCATACAATTCATCCGTTACATAACCACAGATATAGAAGTGTTTTGCCATTTCCATATATAGCGTATAGACTTTTTTCACATCGTCTAAAGTAAGTGTCTCTAAATCTTTTAAACTTCCCTGCACTGGAATTGAAATTGAATGTTTATCATGTGCCATATCAAAGGCATACATACATGATAAATTAGCAGGATCATCCATTTGTGCCAATAATCTATTTTTTAATAAATACACAGATTCCTTAAAGTTTTCCTCATCCAATACAGAATGAAACAGAACTTCATCCATAATATCTTTAATTTTATCTAAATAACATTTATCTTCAATCCAGTCTGGACGGACAAACTGAAAACGAACATCGAGTTGAACAAGATCTCCATAAGATGTTAAACCGTAAGACACCTTTGTTCCATAAGCACGATTTAAGGTAGAAGCTAATTTTTGTTTCGAATTCATTTTCTGCGTTTTCGCCTTCATCATATACACAAGCACGTTTAAGGCACTAATTGTATTTCGATGAAAAGGCATCATGGTTTTACAAGAAACATAAACATCACTAAATTTTTGCGTTTGTATATAGTTCATAAGTAAACCTCCTTGAAAATATATTAATAATTCTACCACAAAAGCAAAAAAAAAGGCTAGAATTCAATCTAGCCTACGTGAACGTATCCAATTAATGCCTTGTCACAAGAAACGCTTGCTACAACAGTCTGGCTTCCGTACCATCCACCATGAACTGCTTGTCCGTTTCCAATGTAAATAGCGACATGTCCTGAATAAACAATAATGTCACCTGCAACTGGACTTGATGTGATTGTACCAAGACTCAAATAATCTTCTGGCCAACCGTGGAAATTAATTCCTACAGCTCTCAAAGCGTTTGTTACTAACATTGTACAATCTTGTGTAGCTCCTACTTGTGCTAATGCAGCAGCAGCGATTGCTGAACTGTTCACACTTGGGGTTGGGGCTACATAATTATTAGCTGGAGCACTAGGAGTCGATGTCTGTGCTGGCGCTTGTGTTGTAGTTGTTGTACTTTGAGCTGGAGCACTTTGAGTAGTTGTTTGTGCTGGAGCCTGAGTCTGAGATTGAGTCGTTGTATCTTGAGTTGGAGTTGTTTCCTCAGAAGGGGTTACTTCAGTCGCAACACCATTTTCATCAATCTTATATCCATCTTTTTCGGCATTTTTAATCAAATTACCATTTTCATCGAACGCATATTTAACACCTTCGATTTCAACGATTTGATTCTTAGTTACTTCACCATTTTCTGCATAATACAATCTTTGACCGTTGATCTCTTGCCATCCTGTACGGAAAGTACCGTCTTCTTGAGTGAAATATGTTTTTCCGTCTACATCAAATTGACCTGTAGCCATCTTTCCATCTTCACCAAAGAAATACTTCTGGCCATCGATTTCCTGCCATCCTGTTACACAATTTCCATCGGCATCAAAATAATATTTTGAACCATTTTCTTCAACCCAGTTTGTTGAAGTTTTGTTTCCTTTTTCATCGTAGTATGATTTACCATCATTACTCCAACCATGAAGAAGGACACCTTCTTTTTGGAAATGATACTCACTACCCTGAATAGTTACAGAACCTGTTGCAGCAGTTCCGTCTTGTTGGAAATAGTAAGTTTCATCTGAAACAGTCTGCCATCCAAACTGCATTTCTCCTTTATTATTAAAATAATAAAGTTCCTTATCGATTTTTGTTAAACCAGTAGCTGTCTGACGATTTGATTTTAAAACATAATAACGATCTGCGCCTTCACCATGCCATCCTGGTTGAACTTCTTTAGCATACATTGTCGAAACAATTGGTCCAGAAGTCAGTAGACATAGGCTTACGGCTAAAATTTTACTGTGCTTTTCGATAAAATTCATCATATCACCTCTTCGTTGCAACAACTGAAGTTTAACAAGATTTAATTTTTGTTGCAAATTTTCGCAAAAAAATCATTTGCACTTTTTAGTAATTAATTTCTTAAATATTTCTTAATAACCTTTATATAAAGCATCTCAATATAAATTATGGTAAATTATGTGATTTTGTAAAAAATTGTACATAATTTATAACATGTATAACGTTGTCTACAAATTGTGAACAAATCTATCGTGTTCTAAGATTATACGTACCAAGCCAAAAAGCCATTGAAGAATCACTATACCAGCAAAGATCAAACCGCCTATTGAAAGCCATTTTAAACAATTTATTACCAAATATACACTTGCAGCATTCATACCTTTTACAATCCAAATGGTACACCAAATGTATTTAAATACATTTAAAATGATAATAATTTGATATTTTTGAGCCAAAATCAGCAATCCTACAATCCCCATTATGTCTATCAATTTTATACAACTAACAAGACCAGCCATGTTCAATGATGGATTTGAAATCACATAATATATAATACGAATCAAAACACTCGATTCATAATTGGATAGATGCGCCTGCAAATTGAACAAGCTTTCATAATCAGCTATAAAATATACTTTATAAAATAATAATAACTGCCAAATATTCTGCCACAACCAATACATTGTTATAAATATAACAAAAATAAAGATTCGCTTTTCAAACGAATCTACATAACGATCAATCAATCTTAAGATTTTCAAGCCAATCCTCTCCCTTAAGTTCTTCATGTGTACTTAGTCCAGGATAATCAAGTTGGCGTAATACTTCATAAACGATAATGGCAGCACAATTGGACAAATTCAAACTTCTCGCATTTGCGACCATAGGCAAACGCATACAAGTATCTAAATGATGTTGAAGAATTTTTTTATCAACACCTGTACTTTCTTTTCCAAGAACCAAATAAACATCGCCTTCTTCTTTAGTAAAATCAAATTCACTAGGTGCTTTTTTACCATAACGAGTCATAAAATAATAGTGTTCACTTGGATTTTCAGCCACAAACGCATCCCAATCTTTATGAATATGGATATCCGCATCCTTAATATAATCCATTCCTGAACGACGCAAATGCTTTTCATCCAAAGAAAAACCCAATGGTTCAATTAAATGTAAACGCGAACCCGTAGCCATACAAGTTCGAATGATATTTCCTGTATTTTGGGGAATTTCAGGTTCATACAATACTACATGCAACATATTATTTACTCCAGTCCTTTAAAAATTTCTCAAGTGCAACCCCTCTATGAGATACACTATTTTTCTTTTCTTCACTCACATTGGCAAGTGTTGTCTTAAATTCAGGATAATAGAAGATTGGATCATATCCAAAGCCATTTGTTCCAACCATTTTATCATGAATCAAGCCTTCACACTCTCCACGATATACATGTTCTTTTCCATCTTCATCAATATAGGCAATGACACACACATAACGAGCCGTGCGCGTTTTTCCCTTTACCTGATCTATAATATATTGATTCTTGATATCATAGCTTGTGCCTTCACCTAAAAAACGAGCTGAATACACACCTGGCTTCTTATCCATCGCATCTACTTCCAAACCAGAATCATCACTGATTACAGGTTCATGAAGTTCATTAAATAAAGTATGAGCTTTAATTAGCGCATTCTCTTCAAATGTTGTACCATCTTCTACAATATCAATCTTATGACCTAGATCTTTTAAGCATTTAACTTGGCAATCCTTCAACATCGTCTGAAACTCTTCGACTTTATGAGCATTGCTCGTTGCTATCCAAATTGTTTTTTTCATTTTATCACCGATATATATTATAGAAAGAAAAAATGGGGTTTTCAACAAGAGTTGTGCTAAATTGAACCTCTCCGCATCGAAGTGACGACTGTTCTTAGATTGCATTAAAAAACCAAGTACAGTATCCATATGTGTATAGTGTGCTGTATATGTTCTTGTCTTGTCAATCAGAGACGATATTGGCGATCGATGAAAACACAAGTTCTGTAACAATGTGTATTTTCTTAGGTAT
This sequence comes from Holdemanella porci, assembly GCF_009696075.1. Classification (GTDB taxonomy): domain Bacteria; phylum Bacillota_I; class Bacilli_A; order Erysipelotrichales; family Erysipelotrichaceae; genus Holdemanella; species Holdemanella porci. The sequence continues at coordinate 29,172 of NZ_VUMR01000016.1, forward strand.
TTTTAATCTAGGTATTGGATTAGGATCTTTTATTGGAGGACAAACCATTAATCTTCTTAACATTCAATCCATTGGATATATTGCCGGTATTATCGCTATACTCAGCATAATCTTCTATATAAGACGCCGCTAATATGTGATAGAATAAATGGGTTGGAGGAATTTATGGAATACAAGAACGACAATAAATTTTATTTTGAAATTGAAAAAAGAATTCCTGGTCATTTAGGAAGAGCCGGAATTATACATACACCTCATGGAGACATTAAAACGCCGGCATTCATGTGTGTAGGAACACATGGTGAAGTTCGCTTTGTTTCTATGGAAGAATTAAAAAGTATTAATGCTCAAGCCATGTTGAGTAATGGATATCATTTACGAAACATTTCCCCTGAGATTGCCGCCAATGGAGGTTTATCCGCATGGTCAAAATGGAACGGTCCAACCTTAACGGATTCCGGTGGATTTCAAGTGATGTCTTTAGGTTCTGGCTGCGGAAAAGTTGTCAGCATGAAACGTGAAGACAATATGAAGAATACCGAAGAAGAAAAACGTTTGGCCCACGTAACAGAAGATGGAGTACACTTTCACGATCCATTTACAGGTCAAGAAGATTTTATTGGTCCAGAAGAAAGTATGCAAATTCAATGTCGCATTGGAGCCGATATTCATATGGCCTATGATGAATTAACTTCTTTAGCCGATACATACGAGTATAACGTTGAATCCTTGGCAAGAACTGAGCGTTGGGCAAAGAGAAGTCTTGATGAACATAAGAAACATTGTGATGATTTAGGCTACCATCAATCTTTATATGGTGTAATCCAAGGTGGACGTTGGGAAGATCTAAGAAGATCAACTTGTAAAAAGTACGCTCAAATGGATTTTGATGGTTATGGATTAGGTGGTGCTTTCCTTAAAGAAACACTAGGTGATATCTTAACTTGGTGTAACGAAGAACTCCCTGAAAATAAACCAAGACACTTATTAGGATTGTCTCATCCAGATGATATCTTGATTGGTACAGAAAATGGTGCCGACACATTTGATTGTGTAGCTCCTACAAGAGAGGCAAGTGGTACTATGTCAAGATTTAAGACAACTTAAATATCTGTTTTTTTAATGTTTATGTTTCAAATATTGTTTTTCAAAATTTTGTGGAGATTCATATTCACAATGTGAGTGAATTCGTGTTGTATTATA
>NZ_VUMR01000017.1 GCF_009696075.1 Holdemanella porci
TACGTACTACTTAGATTGAAAAACATCTATAAAATCACTCGCTTAAAGGATTTGAAAAACGAGTGGTTATTCGTGTAAGTGATAAAAAGAAGAATTATAGCAAAGTCACCAAATTGCTAGTTAAGCCAAATATTTTATAAAGGTAGGTTTATTTAGTTTTGGACAATTGTTCTTATTACTATTGGGAACTTTTGTGGCTTTTGTGGTGAGTTTATTCGCAATTAAAGCCTTGTTGAACTATGTAAAGAGCCATGATTTTACAATTTTTGGTTGGTACCGCATTATTTTAGGTATCTTTGTGATTATATTTTTCTATGTGATTTAAAGAGGGTTATAGAAATGAATGAATTTGATTTGCATATGCATTCCTGTTATTCGGGAGATGGACAGTTCACGCCTGAAGAATTGATTGGAATCGCAAAAGAAAGAGGATTAAAAACCATTGCGTTAAGTGATCATGATTGTATCAGCGGTGTTAAGGAAATGATCAAACTTGGTAAAGAAGCGGATATTGAAGTGATTCCTGCTATTGAGTGTTCAACAAGTATTGGATACACAGATGTACATTTACTTGGATATGGTATCGATTTAGAGGATACCTATTTTCAAAATTTATTGGAAAGAACGCAAGTGAAATCTAGAAATGCATTTTCAACTCGTTGCGAAAAATTAAGAGCGAAGTATGGTGTTGAAATTGATGAGGAGGCTGTGTTGAAAGAGGCGAATGGCAAAAATCCTTGGTTTGTGATGTGTACGCATATGTTCAATGATCCTCGTTATCAAGATATTCCCGATTTTAAGGATTATATTCCAGGCGGTAAAAGAAGTGATCCGGCACCCGTTAATTTCTTTTGGGATAAATGTCAATATGGTTCGGATTTATTTGTATATGTACCAATGCCTGATTTTGTCGAATCGGTTCAAAAGATTCATGAGGCTGGTGGACTTGCGATTGTAGCGCATCCTTTTATTACGTTTTATAAAAATGACGAGATGCTCAAGATGTTATTAGATGCTGGAGTGGATGGTATTGAAGCTTATAGTAATTATCATACGCCTGATCAAAATGTATATTATGAAAAGCTAGCGAAGGAATATCATTTATTGATTACTTGTGGAAGTGATTTCCATGGGGAGAAAAAGCCAAGTATTCAAATGGGTGAGTATGGATTGGATAAAGATGGTTCTTTATGGCTAGAACAATTTAAGGAAAAACTAAAGGCAGCTAGAGAATCCTAGCTGCCTACATTGTTAATAGGAATGTAAATAGAATGCAATAGCTTAATAGATTGTTGGAACGACTTACTCGAAATAGAGATTGATGTCCCATTTCTGTGATGGCACAGAATTTATCTACAGCTTGAATGATCCATCCAACACTTGTGCTTGGGTGGCTTGTTTTTAATGGCCACATGTGATGTAAAATGGCATCGTCAATGGTTGGATTTGTTGATGTGAGGTTTTTAGCGTTCTCAAGGGCAATGATTGGGTGAATCATCGCATGATTCCCTTCAAGAGGACGCTTGTCATCTGTTTTCCAATCATAGTAATATAGATCATGTAATAAACCGGCGCGTGCTGCACTATAGGCATCAAGACCGAATTTTCTGCAAATTAAAAAGGAATAGTAAGAAACGTTTAAAGAATGTTGGAAGCGAGATGTAGCCATGTGTTGGCTGCATTTTTTTAGGCCCTGTACTTCTTGTGTATCAATTAAGTCTGATATTGTATCAAAATATTCTTGTGCAATATGAGTATCTTGTCGTTGTAAATTGATTCTTGATAAAATAGCTTTTTCCATTTCTTGACCTCACTAGAGAAGAATATAGCATATTTAAATATAAGATACAACTATTTATTTTAAACCTAGTATTATGATATAATTAGTTGAAGGAGGCTATTATTATGGTAATTTTATATACTTCTCCAGGTTGTGCGAGTTGTCGTAAGGCAAAACAGTGGTTAAAAGACAACCAAATTGAATTTGTTGAAAAGAATATATTTACTTCATTATTGAAGGAAAGTGAAATTAAATATTTATTGTCGCGATGTGAAAATGGAACGGAAGATATCATTTCGGTTCGTTCGAAGGCATTCCAGGCACTTCAAAAAGATATCGATGATTATTCGATGAAGGAATTGGTTACTTTGATTCAGGAAAATCCATCGATTCTAAAAAGACCGATTCTTTTATCAGAAAAGAGTCTTGTGGTTGGATATGATGATGATGAAATCACAACAATGATGCCAGCACAATTAAGGACAGTCGTAGACAATGCGTGTACAGATGCTTGTCCAAACTATTCTGTTTGTGGTAAGTGTAGAGAGCATGCAAGTATGAACTAGAATATTCTAGTTCTTTTCTTGCTTAAACAGTTAAAATTAGAGTAGAAGTATGTTTAGGAGGAGTTATATGAACTATATATTTTGTGAGTCTGCTGCTAAAAAGGGCGAAATAAATTTGGATGGAGTTAGGTGTATTTGCTCTCCAAGAATTTAAGGAGCTGCATATACCCTCAAAACGGTTTAAAGCTGATTTTAGGCTTGGACAACTTATTTAGTTGTCCGGGTCCTTTTTTTCAACTATTTTAATGCTTCTGTCATCCTTGCCGATTGCAAAATGAACATACTGTAAAAAATGGTATAGCGTTTAGACAAAAAAGTGCAGTTGTTAAGCGTGGATAAACCTATTGGTGTAAACGGATAGGTTTTTATTTGTGAAAATTTCAAAAAAACTATCGCTATGTAAATTTGTATGCTATAATTATTTACACATGTAAACGGTTACAAATAGGAGGTAAAATATTATGGATAAAAAATATGTCTATGAATTTAATGAAGGCGATGAAACGATGCGTGAATTGTTAGGTGGAAAGGGTGCCAACTTAGCTGGAATGTCTAAACTTGGAATGCCTGTGCCTTATGGATTCACAATCACTACAGAAGCTTGTAACCAATATTATGAAGATAATGAAACAATTAATGATGGTATTAAAGCTCAAATCATGGAATATCTAGATTTATTGGAAAAGAAGTCTGGAAAGAAGTTAGGGGATGAAGTCAATCCTTTATTAGTATCTGTTCGTTCAGGGGCACGTGCAAGTATGCCTGGTATGATGGATACTATTTTAAATTTAGGTATGAATAAAACAGTTGCAGAAACTGTGGCTAACTTAACAAATAATGAGCGTTTCGCATATGATTCATATCGTCGTTTTATTCAAATGTATTCAGATGTTGTTATGGGGTTGAGTAAAAAGCGTTTTGAAGAGATCATCGATGAAGTAAAGGCTGAAAGAGGCATTAGCGATGACTTAGATTTAAATGCTGAAGATATGAAGAAATTAGTAGAATTATTTAAAGTGTTCTACAAAAATGAATTAAAATCTGAATTCCCTGAAGATCCAAAAGAACAATTGATGGGGGCTATTGAAGCTGTATTCCGTTCTTGGAACAACCCTCGTGCTATCTACTATCGTAAGATGAATGATATCCCTTCAAGCTGGGGAACTGCCGTTAACGTACAGATGATGGTATTTGGTAATATGGGTAATGATTGTGGTACAGGTGTTGCCTTTACGCGTAATCCAAGTACTGGTGAGAATAAATTGTATGGTGAATTTTTAATGAATGCCCAAGGTGAAGATGTTGTTGCGGGTATTCGTACACCTCAAAAGATTGATCAATTAAAAGAAGTAGCGCCTAATGCTTATGATGATTTCGTGGATATTACTAAGAAATTGGAAACTCACTATCGTAATATGCAGGACATGGAATTCACAATTGAAAAAGGTAAATTATTCATGTTGCAGACACGTAATGGTAAACGTACAGCTCAGGCTGCATTAAAGATTGCGTGCGACATGGTGGATGAAGGCATGATTACTATTGATGAAGCTTTAATGATGGTTGAACCTAAACAATTAGATTCATTACTTCACCCAATGTTTGATGCGGATGAATTAAAGAAAGCTGAACCAATTGCTTCAGCACTTCCAGCAAGTCCAGGTGCTGCATGTGGTCAAATCGTATTTAGTGCAGAAGAAGCGATTCAAGAGGCAAGTCGTAACCACAAAGTCATCTTAGTTCGTTTAGAAACAAGTCCAGAAGATATTGAAGGTATGCATGTATCTCAAGGTATCTTAACTGTACGTGGTGGTATGACAAGTCATGCTGCTGTAGTAGCTCGTGGTATGGGTGCATGCTGCGTCAGTGGTTGTGGAGATATCAAAATGCATGATGATGAAGGATATTTTGAAATTGATGGTGTGAAATATCACCGTGGAGATTGGATCAGTTTAGATGGTTCAACAGGAAATATCTATGGTAGTGCTATTAAAACCGTTCCTGCAAGTATTTCAGGTGATTTTGAACGTTTCATGAATTGGGCGGATGAAAGACGTACATTAAAAGTTCGTACTAATGCAGATACTCCTCATGATGCAAAACAAGCTCATGAATTTGGTGCGCAAGGTATTGGTCTAGTTCGTACAGAACACATGTTCTTTGAGGGAGATCGTATTAAAGCGGTTCGTGAAATGATTGTTTCTAAAACGGCAGCTCAAAGACGTGTCGCATTAGAAAAAATCTTGCCTATGCAAAGAAGTGACTTTGAAGGAATCTATGAAGCTATGGAAGGTTTACCAGTGACAATTCGTTACTTGGATCCACCTTTACATGAATTCTTACCTACAAACTCTTATGATATTACACAATTAGCTAAGGATATGCACATTGAATTGGATGAATTGAAATCTGTCATTTCTAGCTTACACGAATTCAATCCTATGATGGGTCATCGTGGATGTCGTTTGGCTATTTCGTATCCAGAAATTGCTGAAATGCAGACAACAGCAGTGATTCAGGCCGCATTAGCTGTCAATGAAAGACACCCAGACTGGAAGATAGAACCAGAAATCATGATTCCATTGGTTGGGGATGTTGCAGAACTTCGCTATGTTAAAAAGATTGTATGTGAGGTAGCTGACAAATTGATTCAAGAATCCGAATTAGACATGAAATATCATGTTGGTACAATGATTGAAATTCCTCGTGCTGCTTTATTAGCGGATGAAATCGCAAAAGAAGCTGAATTCTTCTCATTTGGTACAAATGACTTAACACAGATGACATTTGGATTCTCAAGAGATGATGCAGGAGGATTCTTACAAGATTACTATGATAAAAAAATCTTTGAATCCGATCCATTTGCACACTTAGATCAAAGAGGTGTTGGAAAACTTGTAAAGATGGCTACTGAACTTGGAAGGAGTACTCGTCCAAATATTAAATTAGGTATTTGTGGAGAACATGGTGGTGATCCAGCAAGTATTGAATTCTGTCATAGAGTTGGATTGAACTATGTATCTTGTTCACCATATCGTGTGCCTATCGCAAGACTTGCTGCGGCACAGGCTGCTATTAAATTCGATAAATAAAACACGTAGGAGTTGATGAATTTCAACTCCTTTTAGTGTACTGATTTTGAGGTGTTTAAAATAGATTATGTATATGTCACAAAAGAAAATATAGAACAAGAACACATTTGTTGTGCAATTAGTAGTAATTCAGATGTACAGGTAAGATCAAAGAAGGATTGGTTGACAGATCGTTTACGGATGGTCTTGTCTTTATTAAATCAAGCGTAAGAGGGAAATGTTTTATTGAATATATTCCGGCAAAGAATGCGTGGATTCCACTCGATGCCAAGAATTTTATGTATATTGATTGTCTATGGGTTTCTGGGTCATTAAAGGGTCATGGCTATTCGAGTGAATTATTGAATATGTGTATTGAGGATAGTAAGAAGAAGGGTATGGATGGAATTTGTATTCTATCTACCAAAAAGAAAACATCGTATCTTGCCGATCCTAAATTTCTTGCGTATAAAGGTTTTAAAGTGTGTGATGAAGCGAATAATTGTATTCAATTATGGTATTTAAGTTTTAAGGATTTGGTTTCACCTAAATTTAAATCTTGTGCGAAAGATTGTCATATAGACGAACTAGGTTTTGTCTTATATTATACAAGCCAGTGTCCTTTTAATGCGAAATATGTTCCAGTGATTGAGAATGTTTCAAAAGATTTAAATATCGCATTTAAAGCGATTCATCTAGATACAAAAGAAAAGGCGCAAAATGCGCCAACACCCATTACTACCTATGCCTTATTTTATAATGGTGAGTATGTGACAAATGATGTGATGAATGAGAAGAAATTTATAAAGCTTTTATCAAATTTGGGGTTGTAACATTACAACCCTCTATCATTTGACATTATGGTTTAGAATAATAGATAAAAAAATTCATTTTGTATGTTTTTATGAATGAATTACTCCTTGCACTTTAGTGTGTTTTGTACTAGAATTCTAAATGTAGTAAATAAATCTGGGGAGCTATTGCTGAGAGGAAGTTCGACTTCGACCCATTAAACCTGACGGATAATGCCGGCGTAGGAAGTATAGATGTTTTTTGACCTGTCTTTTTACGTTGCAGGTCTTTTTATTTTATTGCCTTACTGTAGGGGAGCGCCTAGAGTATAGAAAACAAGCGAGGGAGCCTGAATTGACAGGATGAGAGAGGACTGTTTGTCTAATACCGAAACCACAGATGGTTTTTGCGTGTTTTCTAGGCCATCTGTATCTGTAGGAGGTAGTATTATGAATAAACACAATTACTTATTAAGCTTAGTCTTTTTTTCAATGATGGTAGCTGTTGGAGTGGTCATTTCACCCATTTTACGTGTAGAAGGAATGTGTCCAATGGCACATCTTATTAATATCACTATGGCTGTATTTATGGGGCCTTGGTATTCATTTCTTTGTGCTTTAGCTATTGGTTTAATCCGTATGGCTGTTATGGGAATTCCACCATTAGCTTTAACTGGCGCTATTTTTGGAGCTACATTATCTGGCATCTTATATCGTGTAAGTAAAGGAAAAATCTGGGCTGCGGTACTTGGTGAAATCATTGGTACTGGCTTAATTGGTTCTGTTCTTTCGTATCCAGTGATGACATATTTATGGGGAAGAACTGGACTTACATGGATGTTCTATGTACCTAGCTTTTTAATGGGTACAATCATCGGTGGAAGTATTGCGTATGTTTTATTGAAGTCGATGTCTCGTAGTGGAATCCTAGAAAATATTCAAAGAAAGTTAGGAGTGCAAAAATTTGTTGAAACAAACGAATAATTTGATTCACTGTATCACAAATCCGATTTCAATTAATGATTGTGCAAATCTTATATTAGCTTTAGGGGCGAAGCCAATTATGGCTTGTCACCCCGATGAAGTTGATGATATCACTTGCCATTCTGCGGCTTTGGCATTAAATTTAGGTAACTTTGATGATGTTAGAGCTAAATCTATGATGATTAGTGCTAAGTGTGCCAAAGAAAATAAAATTCCATTTATTTTAGATTTGGTGGGAGTGGCTTGTTCAACACTTCGATTGAATTATGCCAAAGAACTTGTTTCTTTATATTGTCCAACCGTCATTAAAGGCAACATCAGTGAATGTAAAGCTTTTTATGGAATGACAAGTCATGCGCACGGTGTAGATGCGGATGTTCTCGATGAAGAGAATATCTATGAAAGTGCAAAATGGCTAAAAGATATGGCTTTACATCTTGGTTGTGTAGTTGTTTGTAGCGGCAAGATCGATGTCATTACAGATGGCAAAGAGGTTAATCTTATTTCAAATGGTTGTGATATGCTTTCAAGAATTACGGGGACTGGATGTATGTTAAATGTGGCAATCGCTACATTTTTAGCCAGTTATTCTCCATTATTGGCTTGTATTAAGGCAACTTGTTATTATGAAGTTGCTGCAGAAAAGACAAAATGTGAGGGCCCTGGAACTTTCCATATGCATTTTATGGATGAGATCTATAAGCTTACCAGTTTTGATGAATCTTTGTTTAAAATTGAGGTGTTAAGATGAAAAAAGTCGATTATACATTATATTTTATTACCAATTCAGATGGTTATGATGAAGATACTTTTTTAAATAAAGTAAAAGGGGCATGTCTTGGTGGCGCAACCATTGTCCAGCTTCGTGAAAAGAATAAATCAACATTGGAATATTATGAGTTAGCAGTTAAAGTCAAAAATATAACGGATGCCTATAACATCCCTTTAATTATTGATGATCGAATGGATATCGCAATGGCTGTAGGATGTGGTGTTCATTTAGGAAATGAAGATATGCCAATTTCTGTAGCTCGTAAAATCATGGGAAAAGATTGTATTATTGGGGCTACCGCAAAGACAGTAGAAGTTGCAAAAAAAGCAGAGGCTGATGGGGCTGACTATTTGGGTTGTGGTGCCATTTATCCGACAAAGACGCATGTAAAGACAAAGATTACAAGTGTTGAAACACTGAATGACATTTGTTCGGCTGTCAAGATTCCAGTTTGTGCAATTGGAGGATTAAATAAAGACAATCTTTCTGTTTTAGAAAAGAGTCCTATTCAAGGTGTTTGTGTTGTATCGGCTATTATGGATCAAGAGGATACAAAAAAGGCGGCTGAAGAATTGAAGAAATCGATTCAAAAAATCGTGGCATAAAAAATGCCACTTTTTTTTGAAAATATAATCTAAAATAGCAATTATGAGAAAAAGAAAAATATTAGTGCTTTCAATCACCATTGTTGCCCTCGTATTGAGTCTTGAAACATGTATATTAAGATATGTAAATGAAAAGAATGCGCAACCACATCCAATGTATTATTGGATCGTGTGATTGCGGTTCTCGATAAAAATGAGTCGAGTGAAGAGCAGTTTGTGAAATTATTAAAAGATGATTATATAGTACGTGTTAAGACCATATCTTATATTGTGGATGCCAAGCCGGAAGTAGAATATGATATTGATGAACTTCAAAAAATCGCATCTTTAATGTCCGTGGATAAAATTCATTTTATTGATGAAACAGGAACGATATATTCGGGTTCAATACCTAATACTTTGGATATAGCTTTGATTCTGGTGCACATATGGCTTTCTTTAAACAATATTAAACAATTATGATTTAACATTATGCCAGGATGTAACACTAAATACGGCCGAAGCTAAAGAGATGATGTATGCGATCACTTGGAATGAGTCGAAAACGCATAGGGTTCAAGTGGGTATTACGCCAAAGCGTCTTTTAAAAGAGTTGAAACAAAACCAAATTTCAAATGTCGTATCTAATATGCCTGTGTATAAGGGAATGGAAATGTATGTTGTAAATTCAAAGACGAAAATAATTGAGGGGGCTACTGACAAAAATAAAATAGGGAAGAAGATACTGACTTCTAATAAAAACTATCAATATATAACTCGAAAACACGGAAATTATAATGTATCTGTATCCAAATCTGAATCGATGTTTTCTCAAAATAATATCGCAGCGATATTGATTGTCGGTATTTATTTAACTTTAGCTTCATGCTTACTAGTTCTTATGCTTTCTAGAGTATTAAAAGAGAAGTATGAAAAAGAAAATATATGTGTACTTCGAATACGGAATGGGCTTATATCTCTTTAGACTTAAACGATCTAAAACAAACCAATGATTTACTTGGCCCTAGTGCTAGGGATGAGCTTATTTGTGCGGCTAGTAACTGCATGAAGTTTGCGTTTGCCCCTTATGGAAAGATCTATCGTATTGGTGGAGATGAATTTGTCGTATGGATTCAATACTCTGTTTCTAATCTAGATTCCATATTACAAGGATTTAATGCGACCATTCATGAATGGCATGGCAAGCACTTAAATTCGATATCTGTATCGTATGGTGTCGTCAAGTCTTCAGAACAAGATTTTGATTCGGTTCAAGAAATAAGTAAATTCGCCGATGAAAGAATGTATCAAAATAAAAAGGATTATTATACAATGAGTTGTAATGATCGAAGAAACTAATTAAAAAGCATCTCTAAGGATGCTTTTTGTTTTGATATTATTTATTTACAGCTTCTTTTAGAGCTTTGGCAACTTTGAACTTAACAGATTTGCTAGCTTCAATTTGAATCTTTTCTTTCGTTAGAGGATTGAATCCTTCTCTAGCTTTTCTTTCAGTGATTTCAAATTTTCCAAATCCTGCAAGATCCACCGTTTTTCCTTCACTTAAACCTTCAAAGATTTGTGTTAATGCCAAGTCAACAACTTCAGTGATGTCCTTTTTAGATAAGTGAGAATCTTCAGCAATGTTTGAAATGATGTCCTTTTTAGTTAATTTTTCCATGTTTATAAGTCTCCTTTATATCCCTATAATACGCCTTTTTTCACCATTAGCCAACCCATTAGATGAATTGGTTGAACAAATTCGTTGTTTTTAATTAAATCATTGATTTCATCTTCTGTATATTCTTTGACTTCTAAAAATTCTGTCGAATCTAGATGTTGATTCGATACTTTTTCACAATCATCGGCATAATATAAATACGCATAATTATCCGCTATAGTCGGATTGCTGGGAATGGTATAAATATGTTTCCAGTGATCTGAAACGTACCCTGTTTCTTCTTCAAGTTCACGTTTAGCTGCAAGTAATGCACTGTCTTTTTCATCACCCTCAATGCCACCGGCACAAAATTCAGTGGTTACAGATTTAAGTCCATGTCTAAATTGACGAACAGTTATATACTTATCATCTTTTGTTCTTGCGATAATCACAACAAAGTTTCTTCTTGAATAGTTATAGAAAGGAGAAAACTCTTTTCCATCGGGAAGAATGAAAGACTCTTTACGAAAGTCGATCCATTCATCTTGTACAATATGTTCTGTTTTATTTAATTTCCAATTTAAATCCATTTTTATCACCCAAAATATTATAATCCAAATAAAAAAAATAGTGCAACCAAAGTTACACTATTCATTGTCTATGCTTGTTGAGCAATTCCAACGTATCTTGAACTTAATGCAGTCGCTAAAGCCATATTTGAAACAACGGCTACGATGACTTCAGGAATCATATTTGTTCCGATGACACCAGCCATAACACCGTTCAATGCAGCTTGGCTAATGCCTAAAGCTTGTGAGTATTGAGGACCGAATAAAATAACGATCAATCCTAATACCATGATTGTGTGGCATACGGTTGCCACAGCTGCTGCAATACCTGCAGCGACTGGAGTGTTTTTTGCGTATTTTTTTGCAAATTTAAATACATAACCAGCAACCACACCTAATAAAATACGTGGGACTAAAGCTATTACTAAACTAAAGAAGTTACCAGAAATACCACCAACTGTGATAAATGGGGAGAAGACAAAGCTTGTGATTCCAGGTGTCATTGTAGCTCCAATTACAGAAGTACAACCAAATATGAATCCTAAGAAAGCACCGGCTGCAGGCCCCATTGTACTAGCCAAGATAATGACAGGCACGTGCATTAATGTAACACTTAATGCGTTAATACGTAAGTAACCAATTGGTGTTAAATACATGATGATTTCGATGGCTAAAAATAAAGCCAACACGCACATCTGGCGTACTGATAGTTTTGATTTGTTCATATTTCCTCCTACTTTCGTTTCTTTTTAAGAATACGATGTAACTAATCAAATGGATGTCTTCATACATGGATTATGGTCCTTAGATCCATATCCACAAAAAAACATCTTCAATAGTTTACAACAATAAAAAACAGGAATCAAGTCCCTGTTTTAGTTCCAAAAATCGAATGGAAATACGGAATCGCTTTCATGATCTTCATCGTTTTGTTGATAATATGAAGAAGAAGGTGTATTGCATGATGTACTTACATCTTTTCCTTGTAGCATTGTATCGATAGAATCTTTGACATCACTGATCGCAATCGCATAGCCCATACCTTCTACATCTGTATCACTTAATTTGGCTGAGTTGATGCCAATCAATTCGCCACTCATATTCAATAATGCTCCACCCGAGTTTCCTGGGTTAATAGCTGCATCGGTTTGAATATACGATTGTGATTTGTCTGTATCTGAACTTGTTGAAACACTACGATTTGTAGCTGATACAATACCTGTTGTAACACTTTGACCATAACCTAACGCATTACCAATCGCAACGACTTGTTCTCCAACTTGAAGTTTGTCGCTGTCTCCAATTGTCGCAATCGCAATTTGTTTTAAAGTATCTTCACTTAAGTCTTTTGTCTTGATGGAAATCACAGCTAAGTCACGATTTTCATCTACACCTTTTACTGTAGCTTCAACATTTGTATTATCCGCTAATGTACAAGTTAAGGTCTTGGCATTTTCAATAACATGATAGTTTGTCAAAATATCGATTTCACCATTCTTTTTATTGATGATCACACCACTACCTACACTTGTATTTTCTTGTTGCGTAAACGGATTGCTTCTTGAGTTATTTCCATACATACTAAAATAATTTTGTACATCCGATACCGAAACGTTGGTAATCGATACAATACTTGGCATACAATTTTGAGCGACTGCACTCACATTTGAAGTGGTTGAACTTGAAGTTTTCAAAACATTTGTGCTTTGTACTGTTGTATTTTGTTTATTATAGTTATCAACCACATAGTTGACACCTTGAAAACTTCCAGCCGCAACTACACCAAATGTGGCCGCACTCAATACTAGCTTTGTACCTTTCTTTAATAATTTATGATTTGAATTTGGAATTTTTGGCATTTCATTTTTCATGTCCTTGTACCTCCTTATTTACAATACAAGGATATCGCAATAAGCTTAAATGAACTTTAAATTATTCCATATTTGTGTAACCCATTAAATACGTATCCACTTCTTTAGCACACTCTTTACCTTCATGAATAGCCCATACAACTAAGGATTGACCTCTATGGCAATCTCCAGCTGTAAAGTATTTGTCTTTAACTTGATAAGAATTTGGTTGTGTCACAATCGTATTTCTTTGTGAAGTTTCCAATTTAAAACTCTTCTTTAAATCATCTTCAACACCAATAAAACCAGCTGCAATCAATAATAAATCACAGTCTAAAATTTGTTCGGAACCTTTTACTTCTTCAAGCTTACCATTGTTAAAGTGGACTTTTACCGTCTTGATCTGTTTTAGATTTTTCTTTTCATCTAAAATACATTCCTTAACTGTTGTTTCGTAGATGCGAGGATCCTTTTTAAAGACGGCAATCGCTTCTTCTTGACCATAATCTGTCTTACAGATCTTTGGCCATTCTGGCCAAGGATTACTTTGAAGTCTTTCATCGGGTGCTTTAGGCATCATTTCAATTTGAACAACACTTGCACAACCCTGACGAATACTTGTACCAACACAATCATTTCCAGTATCTCCACCACCGACAATCACAACATGTTTATATTTGGCAGAAATTTCTTCTGTGTTATCCAACAAATGTTTCGTGGCCTTTGTAAGGTAGTCCACCGCAAAATAAATGCCTGTACAATCACGATTCTTTACATTTAGATCACGAGCCTTTTTAGATCCAGTCGCAAAGACAATCGCATCATATTCTTTTTCCAATTCTTTTTTGGTGATGTCTTTACCTACATTCACATTGGTTTTAAAAATGATTCCTTCTTCTGTAAGTATTTCTAATCTTCTTTGAATGACTTTCTTTTCAAGCTTCATATTTGGGATGCCATACATCAATAAACCACCAATACGGTCTTCCTTTTCAAAGACTGTCACAGAATGACCTCTTCGATTTAAATCATGCGCAAGCGCAAGTCCTGCAGGACCTGATCCAATGATGGCGACCTTTTTATCGGAGCGTACACCAGGAACATAAGGTGTCATCCATTTGTTAGTATAGGCTGTTTCAATTGTATACAATTCATTTTCTTTGATTGTGACTGGTTCTTGGTCTAAGCCGTTCAAACAAGCCTTTTCACAAAGAGCAGGGCAGACGCGACCGGTAAATTCAGGGAATGGATTGGTTTTTAATAATCTAGATAACGCTCTTTTATCATTACCGTTATAGATTTCATCATTCCATTCTGGAATTAAGTTATGTAATGGGCAGCCTGTCACCATGTTCTTTAACTTAATGGCCGACTGACAAAAGGGAACGCCACAGTTCATGCAGCGCGCACCTTGTTTACGTCTTGTTTCTTCATCTAAAAAAGGATGAAATTCATTAAAGTTTGTGATACGAGAAAGAGGTTGGATGGCCTCGTTTTCTTGTCTTTCATATTCTAAAAATCCTGTTGGTTTTCCCATATTCTTTCATCCTTTCTAAGCATGTACTTGTTCAAAAGCCATAAGACTGGCTTCATCATCATGATAGCCTTTGGCCTTTAATTCTTGAATTAATGTTGTGATCTTTTCATAATCTTTAGGTACAATCTTTTTAAAGTTGGATAATTCATGATCAAGATTTGATAAAATCTTTTCTGCAACATCTGAATTTGTATATTTGAAGTGACTCCTTAATAATTGCGTTAATGTTTCAATATCCGCTTTACCACTCACTTCATACGTATTGACTAATTGTTTATTTAAACGTGTATATAAATCATGGTTAGGATCATAAATATACGCAATACCACCAGACATGCCGGCCGCTAAGTTTTTACCAGTTTGACCTAAAATCACAACAGTACCACCTGTCATATATTCAAGTCCATGATCACCAACACCTTCGACTACAGCACTTGCTCCTGAGTTACGTACCGCAAAACGCTCACCGGCCATACCACGAATATAGGCTTCACCACTAGTAGCACCATATAAGGCCACATTACCAATAATGACATTTTCATTTGGCTTGAATTTTGCTTCATTTTTTGGCTGAATAATCAATTTGCCACCAGACAAGCCCTTACCAAAGTAGTCATTGGCATCACCATGTACATCTAATGTGATTCCTTTTTGTACAAAGGCACCAAAAGATTGTCCAGCACCACCGTTACAATGAACAGTATATGTATCGTCTTGTAGAGTGTTATTAAATTGTTTTGTGACTACACTGGATAAAATAGTTCCGACTGTACGGTCTGTACTTGAAATTGAGATTGTTTCAGCATGAGGCTTTTTCTCATTGAAATAAGGTTCAAACTTAGGAAGCAATGTCTTCATATCTACCGTTTTTTCAAGTTCAAAATCGTATGTATCTTTTGGCTCATAATGAATATTGTAAGGTTTCATTAAAATGTTAGAGTAATCCATATTCGCATCTTCATCCACTTCTAGATTGTCCGTATGACCCACCATTTCATTGATTGTGTGATAGCCAAGCTCAGCCATAATTTCTCTTAATTCACGCGCAATAAACAACATGAAATTCATGACATATTCTGGTTTTCCTTTGAAATGCTTTCTTAATTTTTTGTTTTGTGTAGCCACACCAAAAGGACAAGTATCTAGATTACATACACGCATCATCATACATCCCATAGTAACAAGTGGTGCCGTCGCAAAGCCAAATTCTTCCGCTCCAAGTAAGCATGCGATCGCAACATCTTTTCCTGTCATTAACTTACCGTCGGTTTCAATTAAAACACGACTTCTTAAACCGTTCTCGACTAAGTTTTGGTGAGCTTGAGCCAAACCTAATTCCCATGGAAGACCCGCATGGTGAATACTACTTTGGGAGGCAGCACCTGTACCCCCATCATAACCAGAAATTAAGACGACGGTAGCTCCGGCTTTGGCAACACCAGAGGCAATCGTACCTACACCCGCTTCGGAAACAAGCTTAACACTGATTCGGGCTTTTGGGTTGGCGTTCTTTAAGTCGTAGATCAATTGGGCTAAGTCTTCAATGGAATAGATGTCGTGGTGAGGAGGAGGGGAAATCAAAGATACACCTGGCGTTGAATATCGAGTTTTCGCAATCCATGGATAGACTTTTTTGCCTGGCAAGTGTCCACCTTCACCTGGTTTTGCGCCTTGTGCCATCTTGATTTGAATTTCTTTGGCACTGACTAAGTATTCTTCGGTTACGCCAAAACGACCACTCGCCACTTGTTTAATAGCGGAGTTCTTTTCGGTACCTAAACGTTGGGGTTTTTCGCCACCTTCACCCGAATTGGATTTACCACCCAATCGATTCATGGCAATGGCCATACATGTATGGGCTTCTTCAGAAATAGAACCATAGCTCATGGCACCTGTCTTAAAGCGTTTTACGATTTCGTATTCACTTTCCACTTCCGATAATGGGATTGAATTTCTTGTCTTTTTAAAGTGCAATTGACTTCTTAAATGGTGTTTTTGATGGTTTGAATTCAATTCATTCGAATATTCTTTAAATAAATCGTAGTTATTAGTTTGTGTAGCTCTTTGAAGTTTCACAATGGTTTCAGGAGAATATAAGTGATCTTCTTTTCCATCACCTTTTCTAAGTTTATGGAATCCAATGGAATCTAGACTTGTATCGGTTGTAAGTCCTAATGGATCATAAGCACGATCATGATGATAGATCAAATCTTTTTCAATGTCTTCTAAAGTAATGCCTTCCACTTCACTAATGGTGTTTGTGAAGTAGGTATCGATGACCTCTTTAGAGATTCCAATGGCCTCAAAGATTTGGGCACCTTGATACGATTGGAGAGTCGAAATACCCATTTTAGCAGCAATTTTAACGATGCCTTTTAAAATGGCTTCATTATAGTCATCAATCGCAATGTTGACTTCTTTATCTAACATATTTAATTGAATCATTTCTTCAATGCATTCATGTGCTAAATATGGATAGATGGCGGTTGCACCATAACCTAAAATCGTTGCGAATTGATGAACATCTCTTGGTTCACCACTTTCTAGAATGATGGATACATCGGTTTTCTTTTTCGTCTTAACTAAGTGTTGTTCTAAGGCAGATACAGCTAAAAGACTAGGAATGGCCATGTGACCTTCATCAACACCTTTATCAGAAAGAATCAAGATGTTGGCTCCATTTCGATAGGCTTTATCACATTCAATAAATAAGTTATCTAATGCTTCTTTTAACGATGTGCCACGATAGAATAATAGAGAAATCGTTTCATTTTTAAATCCTGTCTGATTTAATTGACGAATCTTATCCATATCGCGTGATGTTAGAATGGGATTGTTGACCTCTAAGACGGTACAGTTGCCGGATTTATCCTGGAGTAGGTTTCCATCACTACCAATATAGATGGTTGTGTCTGTGACAACTTCTTCACGTAAAGAATCAATGGGTGGGTTGGTTACTTGGGCGAAGAGTTGTTTAAAGTAATGAAATAAACTTAAATGATTTTGGGAATAAATTGCCAAAGGAATATCGGTACCCATCGCACTTGTTGGTTCAAGTTTGACACGGGCCATTGGTAAAATAATATCTTTTACATCTTCATAGGTATAGCCGAAGACTTTATAAAGAATATCTCTTTCATGTTGAGAGTGGATGTGTGTTTTTTTATCAGGAGCTGGCAGATCCTTCAGGTATAATAAGTGGTTGTCTAACCATTCTCCATATGGATTTGAAGAGGCATATTCATTTTTAAGATCATAGTCTTCAATCAATTTCTTTTTCTTTGTATCTACAAGTAACATCTTACCGGGTTCAAGTCTTGATTTTTTTACGATTTTCTTTTCATCAATATCCAATACCCCCACTTCACTTGATAAAATCAACATGTTGTCGCTTGTTAGATAGTAACGACTTGGTCGAAGTCCATTACGATCTAAAACAGCTCCGACTTTTTGTCCATCACTAAATAAAATAGCGGCTGGGCCATCCCATGGTTCCATCATTGTGGCATAGTAGTGGTAGAAATCTTTCTTCTTTTGATCCATGGTTTGGTGTTTCCATGGTTCTGGAATCAAGATCATAACGGCTTTTTCAAGTGGCATGCCATTCATGACTAAAAACTCTAGGGCATTATCTAACATGGCAGAATCGGAACCCGAAGTATTGATGATGGGTAAGATCTTATTTGAATTTTCATCCAAGAATTTTGAATGCATACTCTCTTCACGTGCTAACATCTTATTGACATTGGCACGGATGGTATTGATTTCACCATTATGGGCAATATAACGGTTTGGATGCGCTCTTTGCCATGATGGTGTTGTATTGGTAGAGAAACGTGAGTGTACAATCGCAATTGCAGACTTATAGTTTTCATCTTGTAAATCTAAATAGAATTTTCTTAATTGACAAACGAGAAACATACCTTTATAAACAATGGTACGACTGCTTAATGAGGCCACATAGGTTTCTTTACAACTCTTTTCAAATTCGCGTCGAATCACATATAGTTTTTGTTCTAGGTCTGTATCGCCTTGGACAAAAGCTTGGTAAATGCTAGGCATACAATCTTTGGCTTTTTGGCCTAAGATGGAATCATCACATGGTACTTTTCGCCAAGTAATGAATGTGCATCCTTCTTGTTCGACAAGTTTTTCAAACATTTTTTTGTGTTGGTTTAAAAGCAGTTTATTTCTTGGCAAGAAAAACATACCGACACCATAGTGTTCGGGTAGTTTGATGTTGTCTTTCTTTAATGTTTTGCGAAAAAAGTCATCACTGATTTGAAGGAGAATACCAACTCCATCACCCACTTTACCACTGGCATCTTTACCTGCACGGTGTTCTAGTTTTTCTACAATGTGCAATGCTTTGTCTAAGACATCATAGCTTTGTTTACCATCGATTTGGACTACGGAACCAATACCGCAGGCATCGTGTTCGATTTCAAAATTCATAATTTACACAACCCTTCTATTTTCCGCTGTCTCCATAGTTTGATAAATAACGAGCACTCGGATCGTTGACGTTACATCCTTGCCAGTTTTTATTTGGCATCCAGAAATCTTTGATCATACCTGCCTGTTCAGGGTAGTAAGATTCAAAAATTTCACGATATAATAGAGATTCTTTTGTGAATGGAGAACAGTATTTGTATTGTTTGATTTTTTCTTCAAATTCAGCATCTGTATACTGCTTTTCGGCATATTCTTTAATATCATCACTTAATGAGTGACCGACCGCATCGGAAAAGGCGGCTTTTTCTCGCATTAAGATATCGTAAGGAAGAATTTCGTCTTTTTCAAACGCATGACGAAGCAAATATTTTCCTTTATTATATGTATTCATTTTCTTTTCAGGATCAATGGCCATAACGTATTTGACAAAATCTAAATCGCCAAAGGGAACACGGGCTTCAATGGAGTTTGTGGAAATGCATCGATCGGCTCTTAATACATCGTACATATACAGTTCATGTACACGTTTAACACTTTCTTGTTGGAATTCTTGGGCGTTTGGGGCAAAATCTGTATATTTGTAGCCAAACAATTCATCACTGATTTCTCCAGTTAGTAAAACGCGAATGTTACTTTGTTCATGAATGGCTTTACAGATAAGATACATTCCAATGCTGGCGCGAATGGTTGTGATATCAAAAGTAGCCAAAGTTTGAATGACGGGTTTGATCGCATTTAAGACATCTTCTTTATTGATAATGATTTCATGGTGGTTAGAACCAATAAAGTCAGCGACTTCTTTGGCATATTTTAAATCGATCGCATCTTCTTCCATTCCAATCGCATAGGTTTCAATGGGTTTATTGAGTAATTTTTGACTGATGGCACATACTAGACTTGAATCTAATCCTCCACTCAATAAGAATCCTAGTGGGGCATCGGCATCCAATCTTTTCTTGACACCTTCCACTAATTTATCGTGAATATTAGAACAGATGGTTTCAAGATCTGAAGTAATTACTTCATCAACTTTAGTAATGTCTAAGTAACAAGTGAATTTGCCATCGGCATAGTAAAATCCAGGAGGGAATGGAAAGATTTGTTCGACAATGGAAACTAGGTTTTTGGCTTCAGAGGCAAAGACAATATTATGATTTTGATCATAGCCATAAAATAATGGACGGATTCCGATTGGATCTCTGGCGGCAATAAAATCGTTTTTCTTGGCATCATAAATAATGCAGGCATATTCAGCATCTAGCTTTTTAAACATGTCTAAGCCGTATTTTTCATAGAGTGGTAGAAGAATTTCACAATCGCTTTGCGAAATAAATGTATAGCCGGATTTTTCTAATTCGGACTTAATTTCTCGAAATCCATAGATTTCGCCGTTACATACCACATAATTGCCATCTCTTTCAAAAGGCTGCATGCCAAGAGGACTTAGTCCCATGATGGATAGTCTTTGAAAACCTAGATAGCCACATCCGACTTCTTGAATTCTTTCATCGTCTGGACCTCTTGTATATGTCGCAAGCAATGCTTGATGAATGGATTCTTTATTTACTTTTAATGATTTATAACCAATAATTGTACACATAAATTACATCTCCTTTATAGACGGAAAAACCGGGCGTATGCCGGTTTATTGAATTCCGAATAATAATTTTCCATATGTTGGAAATGGCCAATCACTATTAGAAGTAATGACTTCAAGTTCGTCGCATGGTTTTCTTAAATTTGCCATGTCTTGAATGATGAAGTCTCTTACATAGAAGGCTGATTTTTCAAAATCATCAATTTCATGTAGTTTTTTAACATCGTTTTCAAGTGTCATCATAGCTTGGTAAGCTTCGGTTAAATATTCACTGACTTTTTTAGCCGTTTCAAGTTCATAGGTTAAGTCGATACCGATGGCCTTTTTATTAGCGATTGTATCTGTCAATTCTTTAGAGAACTTACTTGCAGCTGGTAAAATGTCTTTTTTCGCAATGTCTAACATTGTCAATGCTTCAATGTTGATTTGTTTTTCATATTCATCCATTAAAATTTCATATCTTGATTCCACTTCTTCTTTAGATAAAACTTTTTGTCTTTCAAATAGGGCAATGTTTTCATCGGTTTTGAAGTATGGAAGGGCATCTGGAGTTGTCTTTAAGTTTAATAAGCCTCTAGACTCAGCTTCTTTAACCCAAGAATCATCATATCCGTTGCCATTGAAGATAATGCGTTTGTGGTTTTTGATTGTATCTTTGATCAAGGCATGTAATGTGCTTTCAAAATCATCGCTAGTTTCAAGAATGTCCGCAAATTTTTCGATTTCATCCGCAATGACTGTATTTAACACAATATTGCATCCGGCAATACTTGAGTTAGATCCCGGCATTCTGAATTCGAATTTGTTTCCGGTAAAGGCGAATGGAGAAGTACGGTTACGATCTGTTGAATCTTTAGGGAATTTAGGAAGAACGGTTGCTCCAATCTTCATCAATTCTTTTTCTTTTCCATCATATGGTTTGTCTTCTTCAATGGACTTTAATACAGCAGTTAATTCATCACCTAAGAAAATAGAGATAATAGCTGGAGGGGCTTCGTTAGCACCTAGTCGGTGATCGTTACCTGCAGTGGCTACGCTTAATCGTAATAAGTCTTGGTGTTCATCTACAGCTTTAATAATAGCGGCTAAGAAGACTAAAAATTGTGCGTTTTCATGAGGTGTATCGCCTGGTTCTAGTAGGTTGATTCCTGTATCCGTAGATAAAGACCAGTTATTGTGTTTACCACTTCCGTTGATGCCTTCAAATGGTTTTTCATGAAGTAGGGCAACCAATCCATGTTTTTTCGCAACTCTTTGAATCAATTCCATTGTCAATTGGTTGTGGTCTGTTGCGATATTTGTCGTTGTAAAGATTGGGGCTAATTCATGTTGTGCAGGAGCGACTTCGTTATGTTCAGTTTTTGCCAAGATGCCAAGTTTCCATAACTCTTTATTTAAATCGGACATAAATTCTTGAACACGACTTTTGATTGTTCCAAAATAATGATCTTCCAATTCTTGTCCTTTAGGGCATGGTGCACCAAATAATGTACGTCCTGTATAGATCAAGTCTTTTCTTTGTTCATAATATTTCTGGTCAACTAAGAAATATTCTTGTTCAGGTCCGACGGTTGTTTTAATGGATTGAACATCGTCATTGCCAAATAATTTCACAATACGTAAGGCTTGTTTATTAATGGCCTGCATACTTCGAAGGAGTGGTGTTTTCTTATCTAGGGCATGTCCTGAGTAAGAGCAGAAAGCGGTTGGAATACAAAGGACTCCGTTTTTAATAAAGGCATAGCTTGTTGGATCCCAAGCTGTATATCCTCTTGCTTCAAATGTGGCTCTTAATCCGCCATTTGGAAAACTTGAGGCGTCTGGTTCACCTTTGATTAATTCTTTTCCACTAAATTCCATAATGACTTTGCCATCTTTATCGGGATTGATGAAGCCATCATGCTTTTCAGCTGTAACTCCTGTCATTGGCTGGAACCAGTGTGTATAGTGTGTTGCACCTTGTTCTAAGGCCCATTCTTTCATAGCGTGGGCTACCGCGTTTGCGATTTTGATATTTAACTGTTTTCCATCGCGAATGGTTTTTTCTAATTCGCGATATGTATCTTTTGCGAGCTTTTCTCGCATAACAGATTCATCAAAAACTTTACTTCCAAAAATTTCTTCTACGATTGATTTCATAATGGCTCTCCTTTACATAAAAAAAAGCAAGGACACTAAAAAACTAGGGGTTGACCTATGTTTTCTTTGGCGTCCTTGCCATGTATGCATTCATTATAAACAGATATTTTGTGTTGTCAATGAAAAAATGTAAAAATATTTGAAAATAGAATGAAAATAGTGTATTAATTATTCGAGGTGAATTGTATGACATATGAGGATGTATTAAATTTTTGTGAAGAACAAGACGTTCGATTTATTCGTCTTTCTTATTTTGATATGTATGGTACACAGAAAAATGTTTCTGTTTTACCAACCGAATTAAAAAGGGCATTTGTGGAGGGCATTAGCTTTGATGCCAGTGCCATTGACGGCTTTCTAGATGAAGTGCATAGTGATCTATTCTTATATCCAGATCCAAACACTATGAGTATCTTGCCATGGCGCAGTATGGATGGAAGTGTTATTCGTATGTATTGTGATATTAAATATCCGGATGGAACGCCTTTTGAAAGGGATGTGCGCTATATATTAAAGAAGGCAATCCTAAAAGCGAAAAGTATGGGAATAGATGTTAACTTTGGTTCAGAATTTGAATTCTACTTATTTAAGCAGGATGAAAATGGAGAAAACACCTATGTTCCATTGGATCGTGCGGGGTATATGGATGTTTCTCCATTAGACAAAGGGGAAAATGTTCGTCGTGAGATTTGTTTAACATTATCGGAAATGGGAATTGATCCAGAGGTTTCGCATCATGAGATGGGTCCTGGGCAAAATGAGATTGATTTTCGTTATTCAAGTGCTTTACAAGCAGCGGATAATGCGGCGACATTTAAGTGGGTTGTTGAAGCCATTGCGAATATGCAGGGTTTAGTAGCTGACTTTTCACCAAAACCTTTAGAGGATCAGCCAGGTAATGGGATGCATATTAATATGAGTGTGGATCAACATGAAGAGTTGTTGATGCCTTTTATGGCCGGTATTTTAAATCGTATTGAAGAGATGACAGCCTTTTTAAATCCGACAAAACACTCCTACAAGCGTTTAGGTAAGGATAAGGCGCCAAGCTATATTTCCTGGTCGTATCAGAATCGTAATCAATTGATTCGTATTCCGGCTACACATTCGACAAATCGTATGGAATTAAGAAGTCCGGATTGTAGTTGTAATATTTATTTGGCCTATGCCTTATTGATTTATGCCGGTTTAGAGGGGATTGAAAAGAACATGGTACCTGATCCTTGTACGGATATTGTATCGAGTGATACAAAAAAGCTTCCTCAAAGTTTAAAAGAGGCAAAGATAAAGGCTTTGAATTCGGATTGGTTAAAACAAGTTTTAGGAAAAGATGTAGTGGATATTTATGTTGGGTAAGTGCGTATGGAGGCAAGTAAAGTATTAGTACTTGGAAATGAGAAATTCTTAGCTATATTAAAAAATACGGCCAATTATCAATATGTGCTGTCAAAGACATATAATGATGCGTTAAATAAGTTGAGAAATACGCATTTTGAGATTGTTGTGATCTTATATTCGCAAACGACAAGTGGGCTTTTAAATTTTGCGAAAAGTTTAAATACGCAAGTTTTGTTGGTGTGCAATAAGGAAATCTATGATCAAGTTTCATATCAGTGTAAAGATAGTGGTATAATAGTTCTGTCGTATCCCATCAAGAAGCAGTTGTTGTATGAAGCATTTCAGATTCTTATGAGTGTGAATAGGCGAATCCAGCTTTATGAAAAGAAGATCAGTAAGCTTGAACAGAAATATTTAGAGTTGAAGATGGTGGATCATTGTAAGTTGGTTTTGATTTCAAATTATCATTGGAGTGAAGACAAGGCGCATCACTATATTGAAAAAATAGCGATGGAGCAGAATAAGACGAAATTCTTGGTGGCTAAAGAGTTATTAGAGGAGTTTCAAACATGAAAAAGATTCAAAAGACCAATGCGATGCGTTTTTTAGATCAGCATAAAGTAGAATATGAAGCGCATACGTATGAACATAAAGAGGGTGATCCTGTAGATGGTGTGCATGTTGCGAATATGTTACATCAGCCAGTGGAAGCTGTGTATAAAACTTTAGTTACACAGGCAAACACAAAGGAATACTTAGTGTATATGCTTCCAGTTGAAAAGGAATTGGATTTAAAGAAGTGCGCAAAAATAGCCAAAGTCAAATCTTGTGAGATGATTCATGTGAAGGACATCAATAAGATTACGGGCTATATTCGTGGTGGATGTTCTCCATTGGGTATGAAAAAGCAATTTCGTACCTTTATTGAAAAGGATTGTTTAAATCAAGATAAGATTTATTTTAGTGCAGGTAAGATTGGTATGCAGATTGAGATGGATCCAAAGACATTGATGGATTTAATTCATGTTCAAGCAGGCGATATCACAAAGGAGTAATTTTATGTGGGCGAATGAGAGTATATTTTATCAAATCTATCCTTTTGGAGCTTGTGGAGCGCCATTTGAGAATGATCATGTTCTAGAACACAGAATTCATAAATTAGAGGATTTTATTCCTCATTTAAAGAAATTAAACATAGACTGTATACTATTGAATCCAATTTTTGAAAGTCGTACGCATGGCTATGATACAACGGATTTTAAAACGTTAGATACAAGATTGGGTACCAATGAAGACTTAAAGGAAGTTGTAAATCAATTCCATGAAAATGGTATTCAAATTGTTTTCGATGCCGTGTTTAATCATGTGGGACGTGATTTCTTTGCGTTTCAAGATGTATTAGAAAAGAAGTGGGATTCACCTTATAAGGATTGGTTCTATATTGATTTTAATGGAAACAATCACTACAACGATGGCTTCTGGTACCAGGATTGGGAAGGCAATGATATCTTAGTGAAGTTGAATCTTCAAAATTCACAAGTAGTAGAATACATTTTAAATGTAGTGGATTTCTGGCAAGAAGAATTTAAAATTGATGGTTTAAGATTAGATGTAGCTTATTGTTTGGATAAGAATTTCCTACAAACTTTACACAACCATGTAGATAGAGATTTCTTCCTTTTAGGTGAAACTTTACATGGTGACTATAATCAATGGATGAATGAGAATATGTTGGATTCTGTCACAAATTATGAGTGTTATAAAGGGTTGTATTCGAGTTTTAATTCAGCAAATTTTTATGAGATTCTTTATTCATTGAATCGTCAATTTGGCAAAGATCCATGGTGTTTATATACGGGTAAGCATTTGTTTAACTTTGTGGATAATCACGATGTCGAAAGAGTTGCCTCGATTTTAGAGGATAAAAACCAATTGCCTTTAATTTATACCATGTTATTTACAATGCCAGGTATTCCATGTATCTATTATGGCAGTGAATGGGGTATGGAAGGTACAAAAAATTGGAATGATACGGATCTTAGACCGGAAATCAAAGTGTTTGAATGGAATGAATTAACGAATACTATTCAAAAGTTAATCCATCTGAAACATAATCATTCCGCTTTATCTTATGGAGATTATACACAGATTGGTATCACAAATACGGCTTGTATTTATCAAAGACAAGATGAAAAGGAATGCCTATGGATTTGTATGAACATGAAGAGTGTTGCTCAAACATTAAGCTTTAATGGTCAAGGTGATTTCATCGACATGGAAACCAATGAAAAACTTTCGGTTAATAATGCATTTGAGTTCAAGCCTTATGAAGTAAGAATATTAAAGAAAGTATCGTAATGGATACTTTTTTTCGTTTGATATAATTTAGAAGAGGTATTTGTATATGGAAAATTGGATTCATAATCTAGATTCGTTTTATGTAACGAAAAATGATCAAAAAATAAATTTTAGCGATGATTTCATCAAGTCAGAAGAAAGAACTACTGGCTTAGGAAAGGGTATTTATACCACGTATAAATATTTTGATACATATATTTGGCAAGAAGATAGTACGAATCATTATTATTTTGAGTGGATTCCCAAAGTGGATGAGAATATTAAAGAGGTACATTTTCCTGATAGTTTTGTGTGTGAAGATAAGGATGGCTATTCAACGATTCCTTATATGCAAGGATTATTGATTCCCAATCGGTATGAGTATGATTATAGTCATATTGCCTTTGATGGCCAGTTTACAAGTTGTGCTGCCTATATGCCTTGGCTTAGTCAAACCAATAATGGAAAAGGGTATATCGCAATCAATGAAACGCCCTGGGATTCTAAATATACAATTGATCATGATGATAAGGGTACACGACTTCAATTTGTATGGTTAACAAGTTTAGGTAAGATGCGATATAAGCGTGTTGTTCGATATTCTTTTGAGCTTAATATGGATTATAATCGTGCTGCTAAGATTTATCGAGAGTACGTTAAAGAAACCGGTTTATTTAAATCTTTAAAAGAAAAAGAAGTTACACTTTCTAAAATATCAGAACTTCAACAATGTGCTGTTGTACATACGGGTATTAAGGCACATACGGAAAAGGATTCACGTTTTTATAATGGACAAGAGGATGTAATTCATTCTTTTGATTCGGTAAAAGAGATGATGCAAAGTCTTCATGAATTAGGTTCAAACAAACTATATCTTCATTTAGATGGCTGGGGAGATCCTGGCTACGATAATTGTCATCCGGATTATTTGCCGGCATGTATTGAAGCTGGTGGATGGACTGGTTTAAAGGATCTTCAGGAAAGTTTGCGTTCACAAAATGATTTATTTGGCTTACATGATCAGTATCGTGATTATTATTATAAGGCAAAAACACATGATGAAAACCAAGCCATTCAATTAAAGGATGGTAGTGTGTTTGAACATGCCAATTGGGCTGGGGGAAGACAAAATTATTTGTGTGCAAGTCTAGCACCAAAGTATGTAAAAAGAAACTACACTGAGATCTTAAAACATATTGATTTGGATTGCGTATATTTAGATGTATTTTCTTGTAATGAAATGGATGAGTGTTTTAATTTAGAACATTTAATGACAAGAAAAGAGTGCATGGAATATAGAAGGGCTTGTTTTCAATATATGATCTCAAAGGGAATCATTCCTTCAAGTGAGGAGTGTAGTGATTGGGCTATGCGAGAACTTGTTTTTTCGCATTATGGGCCTTATGAGTTTATGATGAAAGATGAAAATGAGAAAAGAATGGGAATAGCAGTACCTTTATTCAATCTAGTGTATCATGATTGTTTCATTTTGCCTTGGTCAATGGAAAAAAGACAAGAAGACTATATGTTGTATGCGTTATTAAATGGGGGTATTCCATATGTAGTAAGGAATGCACCTTATGATAATGTGGATGGTAATTTTGGAAGCGATGGTTTGTCCATAGAAGATCGAATTAAACGTGCAAATGTTGTTCTAGATTTTTATCAAAAAATTAAAAATGAAGAAATGGTAGAACATAAAATCATCAATGATCATGTTCAACAGACTACTTTTAGTAATAATGTCACAGTTGAAATCGATACAAAGGAGAACACGTATAGAATTGTATGAAAGTATTAGTATTAGTGTAACTATTATTAACGGCTTGTACACAAGCACAGCCCGAACTTAGAGAAACTAAAGAAGTTCAAACTGCAATCCCATATTCAGATGAGGAATTGATTGAAAGTGCAAATGACCAAATTGAGGATGAAGCATATTATGTGGATTCAATCACTCAACAGTCGGATAGTGAAGTGTGGTTTTCATTAAAGAATAAAGATTTAAACAAGCAATGTGTTTTCAAATATAAAAGTAATGAGTTAGTTTTAGACAGATTAGTAGATCAAGTAGATTAAATGAATGTGGGTGTAATTTGAAGAGATGGTTTCTTTATATATTAAGATTTTAAAGAAAACTATAACGGATACAGAACTAGAATTGTTTAAGTATAATTTGGACATTTCTTGTTGCGTGCCACATGCTATATTTTTTAATTTAAATAGTGAGGCAAAGAAGATATAGGGTAAAAAAGAGTGGAGTAAATTGTATAGTCCAGATATTGAAAGAGAATTTCATAGTGGTCCAATAGAAACAAAGAGCTAGAGTCTTTATGATTCTAGTTTTTTTGTATAAAAATTTTAATTTTTTTGAAAAACTTCATTTTTTTACGTATATGAGTATGTAGGTAATGGAGTTAAAAAAGCAAAGATGTAATTGTGGGCTTACCAGTTTCTTGGTTCATGAAACAAAAGTGAGGATACTTCTTTTCAACATCAATATTAAAGGTATTCAAAGACTTAACTAAAGATTTGTTGTCAGGTTAAGTAATCAAGCTACAAAAAAATACAAATCCATATTGCGATATTTATATATCTAGGAGAATAGTTAGATACATTATATGCAATTTACCAGAAATGCCTACTAGAAAAGAGGTGCTCATGAGGAGTGCAAATTTATTAAATGATTTCGCCTTTAAATATGTCTTTGGCGAAGATTGTAAAGAAGCCAATGATGCCTTAAAATCATTACTCATGGTATTTTTGGAAAGGAAGGTGAATCATGTTGTTGTAAAGAATTCAGAAATGGTAAAAGACTATAGTAAAATGAAAAGCTCTCGATTGGATTTATTAGTCGAATTTAATGATAAAACAACTATAGATTTAGAGATGCAGTTGAGGCAAACCAAAGATAATTCAATGAATCGCTTTTCTTATTATTTAGCTAGACTTCATGGTTCACAAGATATGGAAGGGAAAAGTTATGGTTAATTAAAGGAAACTATTGTCCTGATTTTCTTTAATGTGAATATTGTTGAAAATAATAATATATGTAATACATTCAGGTTGAAATGTGATGGTGATTTACCTTTAGTGAAAGAAGAAAAAGAAGATTGTATGAAGTTACGTGCAATAGAAATGCCAAAAGTAGATTTAAATAAGCCGCTTGAAGACATGAATGAACAAGAAAAAATGATTTATTACTTTTTGAATTGCCAGAAAGGAATGGATGATAGTAAAATTAAGGTAATGATAGAAAATGATGAGGTGATTCAAATGTTAGAGAAGCGTGTAGAAACCATATCGGATGATCGTTGGAAGAAAATAATAGAAGATTTTCAAAAACTACATGAAAATGAAGAACGAATTGAGCTACAGCTTGAACTTGAAGAAACTCAAAGACAAATGAAAGAAGTTCAAAAAGAAAAAGAAAAGGCTGAAAAGAAAGTAGAAGAAAAGGATCAAGAGATAAAACAAATGATTCAAGTGATGCTTGCAAATGGGATGAGTTTAGAGCTTATTTCTAAGTCATTGTCGAAGAGTGAAGATGAAATTATGGAGTTGTTGAAATAGTCATTTTCTAGAAATGTAAAAAGTGAAGATGATAACTGAGTCGCCTATAATATGGCGGCTTTTTTGGTGTATAATCAAAGAAAAGGAATTAGGTATATGGTTAGTAGAAGAAGAATATTGGTACTATGTCAAGATTTAAGACAACTTAAATATCTGTTTTTTTAATGTTTATGTTTCAAATATTGTTTTTCAAAATTTTGTGGAGATTCATATTCACAATGTGAGTGAATTCGTGTTGTATTA
>NZ_VUMR01000018.1 GCF_009696075.1 Holdemanella porci
TATGCACAAGAATCTACAATATCCAGGACAGTCATGTTCAATATCTCATTCTATTTTTAATGTGATTGGTTCCTTATCAAATCAAATTCGAGATGTTTTACCTGTCCTATAAATATACTAGCATCACTAGCATCAAAGCTTTAGAACAAGTACAACAAAATATGTTTAGTGATATTGTAGAATATATTGTTTACGCAATTGACAGTTATGAAGAAGATGTGGACGAAGTTGATACACAGGATCCGCTTTTTGGCTTGTATCAAGAAGTTGAGGATATTGATAATGAATGATTTAGAAACGTGTGATTTTAATACAGTCAATCTTGAAAGATTGGCTTTTTATTTTGAAAAATTAGAAGAAGGAGAGGATGAATAATATGATTCACAATGATAAAGTTTTAGAAGATGTGAATGCATTACTTGATTACGATTCAGTTAAAGATTTCTTATTCATGAATGTAATTAATGCAGAAACTAATAAAGAAGAATTATCTATGGAGCCACATACAGTTATTGGAGATTTAGCGATTGTATATAGAGTGATGATTAAAACAACTGATAATCAATTTTGCTCGGCCAGAGTTACAAATGAGATGCTTTATTATTATGGAATTGATGTATCGCAGTTACACAATGATGCATTGATTTCATCACCAAATATGATGAAACCAGAAATTATTCCACTAGAAACATTGCTGATGGGCGTTCCAGAACAAGAAGCATGGCAAAATGAAGACAGGCATTTTGTAGTTTTGACAAATGAACATAGAACGGATGGAGCAGCAACAATTTTTTATTCCGGAGTTTTGAATAATCTGGCTGAAAAATTAGGACATGATCTTTATATTGTTCCTTCTTCAACAGATGAATGTTTAGCTTTATGTGATTCTCCAACATTGAATATAGATCGTTTGAAGGAAATGCTTTTACTTATGAATGGTCCTAATTTTATGGATCAAGATAAAAAGCTGTCTGATATTTTATATCATTATGATAAGGATAATCATGTTTTAGAGAAATCAGATGATTATGAAAAGAGAATCAACAAACAGAAATATTCACAATTACTTCATTGATATTTGGAGAATTGAAAATGATTAAATACGAAGATATCATTAGGCGAATTTCGTTTATTGAAAAAAGGAAAACTAAAAATGAGGAAAAGATAAAATTTCTAATAGAAGAAAATAATACCTTATCTTCAAATTTAAAATTACTAAATCAGAAAAAAGAAATGTTAGAAAAAATGAATCAGGATCTAGCAGATCTTATACCTGATAAGAAAAAGGCTGCAGACAATTAGTGTCTACAGTTGTAGCAAGCAACGTCTTTGGATATCCAAAGACAAGTATTTAGGGAACATCCCTAAGACCCTGAGCTATCAAAAGAGTTGGTAGCTCTTTTTTGCGGAGGTGAATATTAAATATGAGTACAGTAACGATAAGTTTATTAAGTTTCCTGGGTGGTTTGATTATTGGAGTTTTCTATATTTTGTTTATACAAGGTGCTTTTTATAAAGATGCGGAAAAGAAATAAACAATTTGTCATTCGTTTATCGGATAGTGAATGGAATCATCTTAATGAATTGGTGAAATATTCAGGACAATCAAGAGAATCTTATTTACGTATGTGTATAAATGGATTGGTTCCTAGACCTTCACCTAGTGTAGAACTAGTAGAAGTGATTCAAGAGCTAAGACAAATTGCAGAGAGTATAAACGGAATAGCTGGAGCAGTTTATAAACAAAATAAAATGGATGATTCAGTTTACATGGAAAATTATGAGGCGCTTCAAAAACAAATTAACGAAATTATGCTTTTGATTCGGCAACCTATCAATATGGAGGAATTATGGCAATCACAAAAATATGGGCAGTAAAGGATGATTTGAGAAGAGTTTTAAACTACATTGAAAATTCGGATAAGACAAAAGAAGAATTAAGCGATGGATTAAAAGAAGTGTTGGCATATACAACTCAGGGATATAAAACAAATGAGAAAGAATATATTACTGGAATCAATTGCGAACCTAGTACATCACTAAAGCAGATGATGAATACAAAGCTATCCTATAACAAGATGGATGGAAGACTAGCCTACCATGCAGTACAGTCTTTTAAGCCAGGTGAAGTAACGCCAGAAGAATGTCATTCATTAGGTGTGCAATTGGCGAAACAAATGTGGGGAAATCGATTTGAAGTCGTTGTATCTACACATTTAGATAAAGACCATTTGCACAACCATTTTGTTGTGAATTCAGTTTCCTGGGTAGATGGCATGAAGTATGATAACCGGAAAAAAGATATTGATCATTTTCGAGAATTGAATGATGCAATATGTAAACAGCATGGTTTGAATGTTATTGAAAAACCGGAAAGGAAAGCCATGAATTATGGAGAATGGAATGCAGAAAAAAAGGATGGCATCTATTTTAGGAAGATTATTCGTTATGATGTGGATTCTGTATTAGCGTACGCTAGGACTTTAGATCAAATGAAATCAGGGCTTGAAGATATTGGATACGTTGTTGATTTAACTGGTAAGCACTGGACTTTAAAACATCCACAGTCGCAAAGAAAGTTTCGATTTTATAAACTTGCTCGTGATGGTCGATATGATGAAAATCATATCATGGAACGAATCAACAACAATTATTTATTTCCGATGCAGCCAGTTAAGGATATTGTGCCATGTAAGGAATATCATGGTGATCATACAAAATTAAAAGGAATCAAAGCCCTATATATTAGATATTGTTTTGAACTGGGAATTATTCGGCCTAAAGGAAAAAGACAGAAATATCCAAGTCCACAGTTAAGAAAGGATTTGATCTATATGGATAAAATCACAAATGAAAATACTTTTGTAGGCAAGCATAATCTAGAAACAATAGAAGATGTGCTCGCTTTTAAATTGTCTTTAAATAAAGAAATAGAATCTTGGATGAATCAAAGAAGATCCATCTACAATAAAATCAAAAGAACACGTAATCCAAATCTAAAAAAGCAATTAGAAATGGATCGTGATACGTTAACTTCTAAAATTGCACATGGGAAAAAGGAAATCAAAATATGTGAAGATATAGAAAAGAGAGTTCCTGATATCCAAGATAAATTAAAAATGGTGAATGCATTAGAAGATGAGCGTATCCAAACACAAAAAGAATATGAAAGGAGCTTGAATTTATGAACAGTGCAGATACTGCAGATCAAATGATGAAGATGACCTTGGAAGGTATACAGGTTGCTGCTGAAGTTGGTTTAAAAGCAGGCGGCATGGCAGCAAGATCTTTGGCTGTCACTTTATATGCTATTTTAAAAGACAATAAAAAAGTGAAAGGAAAAACCAATTTAAATAACTTGTTAAAGTCGGATAAAGAGTTAAAAGTCTTTGCTATTCATCATTCGGATTTAAAAAAGTTTTGTGAAGAGGCAAAACATTATGGAGTTTTATATTCTGTATTGAAAGAAAAGAATAATACAGATGGAATTGTGGATATTATGGTAAAAGCAGAAGATGCTTCTAAAATCTCAAGGATGGTAGATAAGTTTGATCTAGCTACTATCGACACAAAAGCAATTCGTGAATCTGTATTATCACAACAGAGTATAGATGATGCTAAGCCACTTAGTGATGAAGAACATGATGCTTTATTGTCAAAGCTAATGGATGATAAGGAAAACCCCAACAAAGCTCGGACAAGCAAGGACGGTACTCCGTTCGAGCCATCTTCAAAAACATCGAAGAAAGAAAACAAGAAGAAAACCGTCGAAAGAAAAAGATTAACAGCTACTACGGATAGGCCTTCTGTTCGCAAGGAATTGAAGGACATTAAACAGCAGCAAAACCTAAAATCTTCTGCGCCTAAGTATCCAGTTAAGAAAAAATCAAAAAAGAAAGTGAGATAACGATTATGAGAAAATGGTTTAAGAAAAATGATGACGAAATAATTGAAATTCAGGTAGATGATACAGAGAGAAGAATTATTGTTAGGGCATTAGCTGATCTAAGAGATAAACAGCGATTAGCTCATAAGAACTATGATTTTTTAGATTCTCTTATTGTAAAGGTTTGTGATGCAGACCATCCATCAATAAAAGATCACTATGAGAGATGCTAAGAACGACGAATATTTATTTCTAGGCTTATTAATCATTCCTACAATATGGTTTGCAGTTTTGATTGCACCATATATGGATCAAGGACTCATTCATGCACTACCTTATCTAAGCGAAGCGTTGAATCATCCCTTTCAATTTCAATGGTGTGATAATTCTTTAAAAACGATTGGATTATTCCTGGTTATCTATGTTTTAGGAATTGGTATTTACTTATCCAACGAAAAGAATTACAGACAAAAAGAAGAGTATGGATCAGCTAGATGGGGATATATACGCTCTTTAGTGAAGAAACATTCGAATAAGGATTTTTTTGAAAATAAGTTGTTTACGCAAAAAACACGAATGGATATTCATGGAAAAATTAAAAACGTAAATCTTCATACGGTTGTGATTGGTGGTTCTGGTGCTGGTAAAACTCGATATTATGCTAAGCCTAACATTATGCAGTGTAATACGAGTTATGTTGTATTAGATCCAAAAGGAGAAATTATCAAGAGCGTAGGTTATATGCTTGAAGATGAGGGATATGAAATCAAAGTTATTGATTTAATCGATATGTCTAAATCATTGGGGTATAATCCATTTCATTATATTCAAAGTGACAAGGATGTATTGAAATTGATCACGAATCTAATTCGTAATACAACTCCAAAAGGATCTTCTACAAACGATCCATTTTGGGAGAAAAGTGAAACAGCATTGCTTGAAGCATTGATGTTATATTTATACCATTATGCGCCGGAGGATGAGCAAAACTTTACGATGGTAATGGAGATGCTTAATTATGCTGAAGTAAAAGAAGATGAAGATGAATATGAGAGTCCGTTGGATGAGTTATTTAAGCGTCTAGAAACGATAGATAGTAATTCTTTAGCACTTAAACAATATAAAATATATAAACAGGCAGCAGGTAAGACCGCTAAATCTATTTTGATTTCAGTTGGTGTAAGACTTGCTGCTTTTAACTTGGAAGAACTTGCATCACTTACTAGATATGATGAAATGGAGTTAGAGCAGATAGGAGAAAGGAAAACAGCCTTATTTGCGATTATTCCTGATAATGATTCAACATTTAATTTTGTCATCGGTATGTTGTATACTCAGTTATTTCAAACGTTATATTATCAAGCAGATTTTGTTCATGGTGGCCAGCTTCCTGTACCAGTACATTTTATTATGGATGAATTTGCCAATGTTGCTTTACCAGATGAGTTTGATAAATTGCTTTCGACAATGCGATCACGACTTATTTTTGTATCAATTATTTTACAGAACCTGGCACAGATCAAAGCGTTATATAAGGATACTTGGGAGTCAATTATGGGGAACTGTGATTCTAAATTATATTTAGGTGGAAATGAACAAAGTACCCATGAATATATAAGTAAGGAACTTGGAAAGGCAACGATTGATACAAATACGTATGGTAAATCAGAAGGAAGAAGTGGAAGCTTCACAACAAATTCTCAGAGAACTGGAAGGGAATTGTTAACTTCTGATGAAGTTCGTTTACTGGACAATAATTATGCTGTTCTATTTTTGAAAGGTGAAAGGCCTGTACGAGATAGAAAATTTAATTTGTTAAAACATCCTCGTATTAAACAAACAATGGATGGAGGTCGTGAACCGTACATTCATGGACAAGTGAATCATTTTATTGAGGATTGGCAAAATATTCTTCTTAGTAATAATGAGTATGAATTATTGGATGTAGAAGAAACAGAAAACTATTTAAAGGAGATTGAAGAAGATGAAGAAACTAAAAACGATTAGAAAAGTATTATTCTTTGTATATATTGCATTGGTGATTGTAGGAAACTTTGCAACACCGATTTATGCAGCAAATGATCCAGTTACTGTTGTAAATAACTTCAGTGAATTTATGTTTGGACTTATCCGAGCGATTGGAATGATTTTATTAGGCTTTGGAATTGTACAGGTAGGACTTTCTTTGAAAAGTCATGATCCAAGTCAAAGAGCGAATGGCTTTATGACGGTAGCCGGAGGAATCATTATTACATTTGCTAAAGAGATTTTGAATATTATTGTTGGATAGGATGGTGATTTCTAGTGAGTGGAATCATAGATAACCTAACTAGTGCCATCAATACCTGGAATTCTAAATTAGCTGAAATATGGCTGTTGTTAACAGAATCACCTGAAACATTCAAAGGTGGTGATATTTGGCAAATCATAGTTAAAATACATGGAGCACTTCAAGCAATTGGATTAGCACTTCTTGTGCTATTCTTTGTTTGGGGATTGATCAGAACCTGTACAAGTTGGCAGGATGTAAAAAGGCCGGAACAGGCCTTTAAATTGTTTTTAAGATTTATTATTGCTAGGGGAATGGTCATGTATGGAATGGAATTAATGACAAAGATATTTGAGATAGTACAAGGAATTATTCAAGCGATTACTGAAACTGCAGGATTAGGTGTATCAAGTGAAACCGTACTGCCTCAAGAAATTATTGATGCAGTAAGTAATACAGGTTTCCTGGAATCTATTCCCTTATGGGCAGTTACACTTTTAGGATCCATATTAATAACAATATTATCGTTTGTGATGATTTTAACTGTATATGGAAGATTCTTTAAATTGTATATGTACACAGCTATTTCTCCAATACCGCTTGCAGCAGCTGCAGGAGAAAGCACACAAAATACAGCATTTACGTTTATTAAAAGTTATGCAGGAGTATGTTTAGAAGGAGCTATTATTGTTCTTGCTTGTATCATTTTTTCAGCTTTTGCGTCTAGTGCACCGGTAGTTGATACTACAGCATCTAGCGTATCTATGGTATGGAGTTATGTTGGTGAACTGATATTTAATATGCTGGTTTTAGTTGGTTCTATTAAGATGAGTGATCGTATAGTCAAAGAAATGATGGGGTTATGATAACCTAAAACAGTATTTATTGCATTTAAAATAGAAATGGTGTTTGATAATGATAATAGTAGTTATTTATTATTGGAGTTGATTATAATGCAAAAACAAGAAATATATTTTTCAAAAATAATATTTGTACAACATGAACATAGAGGTAATAACTATATTCAAATAAATATACCAGAACGTGAATTTTCTGTTCAAACATATAAACTATCTTTAGATCCCAAAGCTAAATATGAAATGCCAACAACTGTTTATGTTGATAAAAATACTAAAATAGATTTAGTAGCTCCTGCAGTTAAAGTGAGTCATGGAAAAAATGGCTTTGTCCCAACTCTTATCCCTGAAGAATGTGATGAAGTTTGTACATTTTCTTATGGTAGTAAAGTGAATGAAGATGTTATAAATAAATTAAAGCCTTTTTGCAATGCATTAGATTTCCAACCATATCTAAATAAAAAAGATTATAATGAATGGGCAAGATATAGAGATGAATATACAATGTACTTCTATGGTTTCACAAATTCGCATATTCCATATATGTTTTTTGATATGACTGTTTGCCATGAAAACTGCCCTACAGAAAAATTGTGGAAAGAATTATGTAATCAATTAATTAAGCCAAATAAAAAGTTGAAAAAAATATTACCAACAATTTCTTGAGGAGGCAAAAGTATGGAAAAATTTTATGTAGGGATTACTGATAAAGACTGGATGAATAATCTCGTTCACAATAAAGAAAACTTAAATGGATTTATTAACTTTTGGACTCCTGGAACTCAAGAGTTTAAAGTTCTAAAAAATGGAGATTTGTTTTTATTTAAGTTACACTCGAAAAAAGACAAAGGAGAATATGGAGAAATAGTAGGAGGAGCTTATTTTTCAAGGTATTGCAAGCTAACTTTTAGTGAAGCATGGAATAGGTATGGAATTGGGAATGGTGTTAAATCAGAAGAGGAAATGAAAAAGAAAATTACATCATATCGATCAAAAAACAATATAAAAATGGATGACGAGATTGGATGTATAATTTTAGAAAATCCATTTTTCTTTCCTAAAGAGGAATGGATAAAGTCACCTGAAGATTGGTCAAAATCTATTGTCAAAGGTAAAAAATATGAACTTTCTACTGCAGCTGGCAAAGAATTGTATCAAGAGGTAAAATCGAGACTTGATTTTATGAATAAAAGACAAAGAATTTTGTTTTGTAACATAGCATATATGAATCATTACGATATTGTTAATTTTGATGAAAAACCTATTAATGGGGGAAAATATGTTGATAAAACAGGTGATGCTGAAGAAAAATTTAATTTTCATAAATGCGAAGATGGAATAATTAGAGGGTTTGTGGAAACAAATCATATTGGTGGGTACAGCGATAATATGAACTCTCCTAAGCAATTAAGAATAGAAAATATTGATTCATCATTTAAAAATAAAGAATGGATTGATAATGTATTAGTTGTGTTATGCGCCAAGAGTCCCACAATAAACTCTACTGTTATTATCGGATGGTATAAAAATGCGAAAGTTTATAGAAATCGTTGTGCTTATAATCATCGTGTGTTCAATATTGAAGTTGCTTATCAAAATGCAACTTTATTAAGAACAGCTCAACGTAAATTTAAAATTCCTAGGGCTAGGGATAATTCACATAATATAGGATTTGGTCAATCTAATGTTTGGTTTGCAAATAAATCGAAAGATGCAGATTTTGTTAAACAAACTTTAAAATATATTGATTCTCAAAATTGCATTAATACGGCGATTGAAATAAAGAAGTGTAATGAATTCCAAGATGAGCAATTAAATAAATCTATTAACAATAGTTCTATTGTTATTAGTCGTCCTTTTGAATATTCAAACAACAAAATTATTAAACCGAATGCTTCTTATACAACTAAAGGTGTTAAGTACTATAAGAGAGATAGATTAAAAGCTCAGAATGCTTTAAATCATGCTGATTATAAATGTGAAATTAATGATAAGCATTTTACATTTCTTAGAAAAAGTGATAGCTTACCTTATACTGAAGCACATCATTTAATTCCGATGGCTTATCAAGATGATTTTCAGTATTCACTTGATGTTGAAGAAAATATTGTTTCGCTATGTAGTAATTGTCACAATGAAATTCATTACGGTATAAACGCAAAAAATTTATTGATTAAACTGTACTATCAACGAATTGAGTTGTTGAAAGCAAAAGGATTAGATATTTCTTTAGATAAATTATTAGAATATTACAATTTATAAAACAATGAAGCAGGGAAATCCTGCTTTTTATTATGCCATTTTGGCAGGAAAGGAAAGTAACATGAAAGAATATATATTAAATACGATTGTATTAAAAACAGGAGATTCAATTGAGATAGTTGAACCTTCAACTTTGCCTATGAAAGATAGGATTATGTATAAGTTACAACATGAACAGGATCAAGTTGTAATTGTTAGAGGAGATGGGAAGATGATAATTCCAATGGAGAATATTATGTTTTCATCATCTATCCCATTGGACATTATTCATGAGGATTTTGATGATGAAATCTAATTTTGAAATTAAGATCAATAAGGAAATACGGGATTATACGGAGAGTATCTTTTTTGGCTTATCTCTTCGACAAAGTATATTCTCTATTATAGCTTGTGGTATAGCTTGTGGTATTTTCTTTTTGTTGAATGATACGCTAGGGACTGAAATTACTAGCTGGTTATGTATGCTTGGAGCGGCACCATTTGCAGCTTTTGGATTTATAAGATTTCAGGGTATGTATACAGAAGATATTGTTAAGACGATATTTAATTCATTGTTATTATCGTCTAGAGATTTAATCAATAAACCATTTAACTTGTATAATGAGGTTTTTGAACCAATGATTAAACAATCAAGAAAGGAGTCGATTGTACATGATAAAAAGTTACGAAAGATTAAAAAAGCAGAACAAAGAAAGAATAAGAGTGCCTAGGACAGTGCAGGATACCATCCCAGTAGATTCGGTCTATAAGGATGGTATTTTTCGTTCTGGAAAAAGATACACAAAGAGTTATAGGTTTTTGGATATTAATTATAAGATTGCATCAGGAGAAGATAAAAATAATTTATTTTTAACATATAGTGATCTACTAAATTCATTTGATCCATCTGTAATGACGAAAATTACCATTAACAATCGAAAAGTGGATATAAAGAAATTTAAAGAAGATATTTTAATTCCATTAAAGGAAGATGGTTTGGATAAGTATAGAGTTGAGTACAACGATATGTTATTGTCCAAATTAGCTGAAGGTGATGATATTATCCAGGAAAAATATATTACTGTAACAGTTTTTAAAAGTAACATAGAAGAAGCTAGATTTACTTTTTCTCGTATAACTGCAGAATTTTCAACTTTATTTTCTAGACTAGGAAGTTCTTGTATTGAATTGGATGCAGAAGAACGTTTGAAGATATTACATGATTTTTATCGAAATGAAACGGAGGAATTCCAATTAGATCTATCCGATTTAGCTAGGAAAGGACATTCTTTTAAAGATTTAATTACGCCAAGAATGTGTAAATATCATAATAAGTATTTTGAGTTTGACGGTAAATATGGTCGTGTTCTTTATTTAAATAATTATCCTGGTTTTTTGAAAGATGAATTTGTATCGGAGTTGTGTGATTTGAATAAAAATTTGATGTATTCAATGGATATTATTACAGTGCCAACAGATGAAGCAGTCCGAGAAGTGGAAAATAAATTCCTTGGTGTTGAAAAGAATATTACAGATTGGCAAATGAAGCAAAATCGAAATAACAACTTTTCAGCAATCATTCCATATGATATGGAATTGCAACGTAAAGAGTGCAAGGAGTTTCTGGATGATTTAATTGTACGAGATCAAAGAATGATGCTTTGTAACATTACGGTTGTGCATTTAGCTGATTCTATTGAAGAATTAAATAAGGATACAGAAACACTGAAGGCTGTAGCCCGTAAATATGTTTGTGAACTAGAAACATTATATTTTTCAAAAAGACAACTAGATGGCCTACAAACTGTATTACCTATAGGAGTGAATAAATTAAATATTACGCGTACTTTATTAACAGAAAGTGCTGCTGTGTTTATTCCTTTTAGAGCACATGAGATTATGCAAAAGGGTGGAGTTTGGTTTGGCCAAAATGCGATTACAAACAATCCTATTCTTTGTAACAAGGCTTTGCTTCAAAATCCAAACTCTTTCTTTTTTGGTATTCCAGGATCTGGAAAATCATTCTTAACAAAAGAAGAAATTGAATTTTTAATCTTATCTACAGATGACGATATTATCATTGCAGATCCAGAAGGAGAATATGATTCTATAATCAATGCTTTAGGCGGACAGATTATTCGTATTGGTACAAATAGTACGGATTATATTAATGCAATGGAAATGGTAGAGGGATATGGTGATAGTGGAAACTCAATTGCCGATAAATCTCAATTTTTGATGTCTGTATTTGAAAATTTAGATGCTAATCATGGCGGTATTACACCAATTGACAGATCTATTATCGATAGATGTGTAACGCTAGTTTACCAGGAAGCAAAAACCAATGGCTATGTACCAACGTTAAAACATCTTTATAAAAAGTTATTGGAGCAAAATGAACCAGAGGCTAAATCTTTAGCTATTAAGCTAGAATTATTTACAAATGGATCATTAAATATATTTGCTCATGAAACGAATGTAGATATCAAGTCTAGAATTTTATCGTTTAATATTTTTAATTTGGGAAAACAATTAAAAACATTAGGTCTATTGGTAATTACAGATGCCATTATCAATCGTGTGAATGAAAACTGGAGAAAAGGGAAACGTACTCATATCTTCATTGATGAGATTCATGTTATTTTTGAGAATGAAGAAAGTGCAACATTCTTTGCCTCGGCCTGGAGACAATTCCGTAAAAGAGATGCATATCCTACAGGGATTACACAGAATGTTAAATATTTATTATCGTCTCAACAAGGAATTAGTATGCTATCCAATTCTGAGTTTATTGTCATGTTGAATCAATCAGCCAATGATAGAGAAGACTTGGCTAAATTGTTAAATATTTCAGAAGAACAGATGAGCTATATTACAAATGCTCCTACTGGATGTGGATTGATTAAGTACGGTGGATCTATAGTTCCATTTGTAAATAAGATGCCAAAAGGATTGTTGTATGATTTAAATACAACTAGGCCTGGTGATAAAGTGAGAAGAATTCATTGATTCTTCTCACTTTGATTCTTTTAACTTTTGAATTCTTTTTTCATATTCATCTATTCTATCGATGTCATCGTCGGTTAGACTGAATATTTTTTCATACAACTCCACATATAAAAGTTTCATCTTTTTTGTCGCAAAAATATCAATTCGATCTTTGTATGTCATAATGTGGATTTGATCAATTTTCAATTCATAAAGCAATTTAGCTAGTACTTCTGCTAGTTCATCAATATTGGTTTGAATTGTATATGATTTTCTAATTTTTCTAGACAGTCTCTTTTGTTTCATTTGGACTCCTCCTTCCTTAAAATAGCATACTGAATCTTTCTTTTTTTGTACTCGACCGAAAATTAAAAAACGGGTGATGAAAGTAAATAATTTTATACTTATTAAAAATGTTAATGATTTGATTGTGATAAGGAGTTGATAAAATTGCGTGATATAAAGACAAAACAGAAAGTACTATCCATAAAAACAAAGGATGTTAAAGGGAATGTGAAGCATTTTGTTAAACAGCAAACTATTCACACAAGAAATAAGGAAGAAGATAAAAAGGTAGAACAGTCTGTTAAAACAAATCCGAATGTACAAGCTACGAATAACGTTAATGAAGTTGCTAAGCAAACGTTTATAGAATCAAAGCAGCGCGCTACAAAGTTTATTAAACAAAAGCATAGAGAGCATAGGTTTAAAGCAACAAAAAAGAAGGTGATTAGCGAGTCTACACCGGTGCGAAATCAAAGAATCACGTATGTATCTAAGGCAAAGCAGCATGTCGTAAATAAAGTAAATGCTTCTAAGATTAAACAAACAACGGATAAAGTAGTAACACAACCGGCTGTTAAGAGCACAACTAAAGTAATAAAAACATCAATAGAAGTGGTTAAGAAGAGTGTATCAGCGATGAATACACTTTTTTCTTTTGGAACTGGATTGATTTTATTGCTTGTTGTTACTTTATTTATTGGAACATTTAGTGTGTTGGCACAGGATGGTGGATCAAACAGTGAAATTGTTGCTCTAAGTGATGAAGTTATTGCGTATGAAGATACAATTCGTAAATATGCAAAAGAGTATGATATTGAGGA
Organism: Holdemanella porci; assembly: GCF_009696075.1. Classification (GTDB taxonomy): domain Bacteria; phylum Bacillota_I; class Bacilli_A; order Erysipelotrichales; family Erysipelotrichaceae; genus Holdemanella; species Holdemanella porci. The sequence continues at coordinate 13,348 of NZ_VUMR01000018.1, forward strand.
TTATGTCTCTTTATTGCAGGCAATTATGATGCAGGAGTCAGGAGGGAAAGGCAATGATCCAATGCAGGCAAGTGAGTCAGGGTATAATACAAAATATCCTAGAGTACCTAATGGAATTACGGATCCTGAATATTCCATTGAAGTGGGAACACATACATTTTCTGATTGTTTAAAGAAAGCAAAAGTAAAGGATTCATCCGATACAGAACGTATATATTTGGCTTTGCAAGGATATAATTACGGTTCTGGCTATATTGAATGGGCAATTCGTAATTTTGGTGGGTATTCTAAGTATAATGCACAACAGTTTTCTGACAATAAAAAACAAGAGCTAAATGTATCTGGGTATGGAGATTCTTCTTACGTTGATCATGTTATGAGATATGTAGGGATTACTTTTAGAGGCGGTACAAATCCTAATTTTAATAATTTAGAAGCCTGGGTGACAAAGAATCCATACGCACAGGTTGGATTATATGGACAATGTACATGGTTTGCTTGGGGACGATTTTATGAATTATATGGATACGATCCAGGCTTTAGCGGTGATGGAAGTAGTTGTGTGAAGGAATTGGTGTCAGCACATCTAGATAAATTTGAACGATCTTCTTCACCAAAAGCTGGTGCAGTGTTCTCTGCTATTGGACACAACCATGTTGGAATGGTAATCGCAGTAAAAGATAATACAATAACTGTTCAAGAAGGGAATCTTGATGGTATTACAAATACTTTTCAAGATGCAAAAAAGGATTGGCAAACAAAATCCTATACGTTAGATCAATTAAGATCTATATATGGTGGAGTAGTGTTTGCCAATCCTAAATAATTAAAATTATTAACTATCCTTATTGCTTTTTTTAGTTTTGACTATATATGAGGAGGGTTCTAAATCAAAATCACTTTCAAGAAAATCGGATTTAGTAATGGATAAGTTTGCTTTTAATTCTCCGTTCTCTTCTCTTAAATTATATAATCTATAGATGTAATAGTTAGGGTCGTTTTTGGATACTTCAAATTCATGTTTTGACAGATAAAATTGATCACGAGAGTTTTTTGTTGTTGTTTTAACTTCTATGTGTTTTTCCTTTCCGTTAGTGTCAATTGAAACGATATCATAACCTAATGAAGTATCGTTAGAAACAATTATAACTTTAGATGTCAAATCTGATTTTTCTTTTTGGGTTAATTGTTCATTTTGGCTAATTTGATTAATTTCGTATTCTTTTATAAGGAATTCACCTAAATCTCCGTGTTCTATTCGAACCTTATTAATGTGATCAAAGTCAACTGTAACGTTCTTGTTATTGCTATTGGATTTCTTTGGGTGAGAGCTAGAATTAGAGCTTGAACGAGAGATGTTGGTAGTATTTTTATCTAGAGTAATATTAAAAGAAATATTAGTCTTTTCATTATTACTAATAAATCTATTAATAAATCTGCTGATTTCGAACTTCTCGTTTTCTTCTGATTCTATCGAATCATTTTTTTTAGAATAGATTCTAAATATAATTTTATCTAAATCTTTGTCAGGTGTATGATTAAAAATACTATAAATGTATTCACTTTGATTTAGATTGTTTGCTACATAATAAATTTTTCCATCAATAATTGTTTTTCCACTAGCAATCCGAGTGGAATCTTTTCTTTTTTGATCCATATTACTAACTTCAGCTTCAGTAAATACAGAATATTTATCTGTTGTTTCGTCCAAAAATTTTTCAAATATTGATTTGGAAAATTTGTTTATATTTGTAATGAAATTTATATAAAGTGCTTTAATTTCTGGTTTACCATTTGATTTATCAACTGAAGATATAAGATGTTCTGAATTGGTTTCTTTATAGAATATTTCTATTTTTTCATACACCATATTATTAGAATAAAAAATTCCATTATGTTCAAAACCATAGCATTTGTGCATACCCTCAATTGTTCTATAATTGTTTTTGTAATCTGATAAATTAAATTCATTATAAATCATATTTTTTTCCTCTCATAAAATTTGCATTCGTTCATTTGTATTATATATTATTTGATGATTTCTATATGTAATTATATTTTGATTTTATCTAAATTAATGCCTAAAGGCAGAAATTCCATTTTATTATTATATGGTCTTATTTGAATACCAGTAGTCATTAGATGTATTCGATTATTGTATTCATATTCAGATCCATAGCAAATAAACGTTAGGAATCCTTCAACTGTAGCAAAGTCTACACCGTTTTTGATATCTGCATATTGAACCATGTCTAAACAATCATATAGATTGCATTGTTTGATGACTGGTTCTTTTTCTTTATTTGCTTCATCAAAATATTTATAGATAACTGCACAATCATAATCATCATATTTATGAAGACTTTCTATGATTGCAGAGCATTCTTGATTGTGTTGTTCTATTTCTTGATCAGTACAATCTAATATTGATTTTGAGTTTAATAATTTCATAATGAGATTCCTTTTCTTTTATAAATGATCATTAAGATAGTATTGGTTTAATTCATTCTCAACACTTTCGATTAATGGTTCAAAGCTTTCCTTAATTTCACATTCCCAAAGAACAATAACATGCCAACCTAAATTACGTAGTTTTTCATGATTGATTAAATCATTTTGTATATTACGCTCAAACTTTTTGTTCCAGTATTCAGTACGAGTCTTAGGTGTGGTTGTTAATTTACAATTGTGTCTATGCCAAAAACATCCGTTAATAAAGATAACTGTATTGTATTTAGATAAGACTATATCCGGCTTTCCAGGTAGATTAGGAACATTAACCCTATATCTGTATCCATCATGATATAGTCTTTTTCTTACTTTGAGTTCTAGACTAGTATTTTTACCTTTAATGTGCGACATATTTATATGTCTTTGTTTTTTAGAAACTGTATCCATGATTTTATTATACATGAGTATTTTAAAAAGAATCTTAATTTTTTATATATACTAAAAGCAAGTATCTAGAAGGAGATACTTGCTGGAATTATTACGCTTAAAAACATTAAATAAATATATTGGTTAGGATATATTAACTATTGTTGATTACTTTTAATATTTGATTTACTGACTTTATACAGTCGGATTCAGATGTTAAATTCATTAATAATTGATAATATTTAATAATGTTTTCATCTGTATTTTTTATTCTGTTACCATTCATAATATTTAGTGATATACCATCCTCAATGGATTCAGCATATTGCTCGCTAGGAAATATAAAACCACAGGTTTTAACATTTAATAACAGTGTATAAAAAAGTAGTTGATGCGTATTATGCCTTATGGATGAGGCGTATGCCTGATTGGTACTGTGTTGATATTTGACATCAAAGACTGCAATGTATTTTTTTTCACCATCGATTTCAGTATATATTGAAATATCTGGAATGTATGAATTCATTAAGTAGACCTTTTTTGTGGGGTTATCTTCATAAACTTTTAATGGATTGGTATCTTTTGAACGGTAAGTATCTAGTTTATAAAGGCTGTTTCTTTCATTTTGAAGCTTTTTCTTTATTATTGATCTAATATAGAATTCAAAAAGACGTTCCATATTTATTGTGTAAGGTATGACAAATCTATACTCATCATCTGTGTTTGAATTAAATAAATCATATATACCTTTATTAAAAAGGATTGTTTTAGCCAATTCTATTACCGGTTTATAATTAGAGTTGCATCCTGTAGTGTTAATCTTATTAAAATCACTTTTTGATATTTTAACTGTTCTAACTGTTTTTAAGGAAGAAAGACAATATGAAAACAGCCTATTTATATTTTCGCTTTTAGCATGATTGCTTTGGATTATTCTATGCGATTTTATCAAAGCGGCTTTAACAATTCTGTTTTCTAAATTATCTAAGGTAAATGTAGGATATCTACAATATATTCTATCTTCTCTTCCTTTGGAGACATTACATTTAATATGTTTTGCCATATCAATGCTTCCAATAATTTTTCCATTAAGATTTTCTTCAGTAAAAGAGATTTGACGAGATAGATGTCGTCTACAGAGTTTGCTACATATATTAAGAAAAGATAATGCTGCTAAAAACTCTCCACCTTTTTCTGTTGAAGGAATTGGAATCATTTTTTCAGAAACGTTGAATTTATAAAATGGCCCATTTTCAAGGATATAATTTTCGTATTCAGGATCAGCAAAGACTTCTGCTAACATTTCCCATGGATCTAAAACTTTAAATCTAGGTTTAATTAATATTGCACAAGCATTGCCTGTATCATCTATAATCGTTTTTCTTTGAGAATCTTTTAACCAGCCAACACCAATAGTACCACTAGTTCTATAAGTGTTGTTTGTTGTTTTAAACAGACCCATAAATTCCTCGTCAGTATTGTTCATGTTATCAGCAACGAATGTCGAAGAGGGGATTCTAAATTCCCTTGGTATAGGTGACCAATCTTTAATGTAATCACCGTTACTTTCTTTGAAAAATAAACGTATTTTTTTGGATTCTAAATTTTTCATAGACACCTTTTAATCACTGTTATTGCGGGATTCAATTTCAGATTTTATTAGACTATTAAGAGCTGAATTGTTGGTGTTTAATATACTCAAAAAATCATTATATAATTTTTCAACTTTAGAATAGTCGCTAGTTTTTAATAATTTTTCAAATGTAGTTAAATATTCATCTAGAGTATCTGATTCGTTTTCACTAAAAGCGTCAACATTTCTTTCGTTGGTTAGAATTCCATCATTTAAGTACTCTTTCATTACAGGAAGTACTTGATAAATAAATCTCAATTTCATTTGATTCTGAAAATCATTATCTTGTCCACACATCTGTTTTCTCAAAAAGAAAGTATGGCCAATTTTTATGTCATCAATGTTATAATCGTCCTTATTATAATATGCATCAAAGTATTTTTCAGTTAAATAAAAGAGTTTTAATTCAATTGAATCAATATTTTTTTCAACGTTGTCGTATACTGTAACGATATTTGGCAAAATTGGAAAAAATAAAAATCTTCTTCTGATAGCGTAGTCAATAGAGGCTATTGATTTATCGGCTGTATTCATTGTACCAATTATATATAAGTTATTTGGTACAATAATATTTGGACTTCCATTAACTATATAGGGGGTTGACACACCTTTTCCATCTCTATACTCTAAAGCATAAATCAATTCACCAAAGACAGTTGCTAAATTGGCTCTATTGATTTCGTCTATAATCAAATAAAAATTATTATTAGGATTTTCTTGGGCAATTTGAGCGATTTTTCCAAGAACTTTGTTGACAGTATCGTAATACAAACTAGAAGAGTTATCTAATTCGATTTCATAATTTGAATTACTATCATTTGAAAATAATCTTCCTTTTAATTTTGAATCTTTATTTTTTGTTTTAACAGTGATGCCTCTAACAAAGTCTTCATATGTATAGGATGGGTGAAATTGAATGATATCCCAAAAAAGATTGGTTGATGTATCAGGCAACTCATACTTATCATCTTTAGAAATTAATCTGTTTTTTTCCAGAATCTCTTGTTTCCATTTTCCATCTGTATCAACTATATTTAATTTCTCAGCTAAAAATTTCTTTGCACCATATGTTTTTGAAGTTCCTGGAGGCCCCTGTAGTATTATTTGGTGTATTCCAGTTGCATCCATAATTGCTTGATAGTTATTATTTAATCCCATATATACTCCTTTCAGATTTCTATTTTTCATATCTTTCCACAAATCTAAACTGGTAATGTCTTTATATAGATTGCATAATCGTTCGTTAATATCATCACCATGCCATTCTATAGAATCGATTTTTAATAATGTTTGATCAATTTTACTTGCAGTTGAAGCTAATTCATTTTTTATGGATGAATTTATTTGATCATTTTCGTTTAAATATCCATTAATATTAGATTTATATTGTAAAAAATAATCGTAAATTAAGACTTTAACGATTAGATAAGAATCTCTTCTGTTAAGGGTTATTTCTTTTTCTCTACATTCTTCAGTTGAATAATTAAGATTGCGGCGAGGAAAAGAATATTTACTAAACAATAGATATTCTTTCCCTTTATATTTGAATTTATGTAATGATTCTGTATATGCTTTTAACGTTTCGTTACCTCTTGCGTTATCGCCCGCCAATATTGTGGCTGCTATGCTTTTTTCTGCAAGTAATCCTCCATCATAGTGATGTATGCTGTCATTGCTTTGCTTTCTTATAATATTAAAATCATTACATAGTAAATCCATTAGTTGCCAATAGCTGATTAAGTGTGAATTAACAATAGTTTCAATTATTGAAAATACTAATGAATAATGAGGGTTATATCTATGACTTCTGTTTTCAGGATTTCTTAGGTCATCAAAAGAACCATTTCTGATGCCCTTGTCAAATTGATCAGCATATTTGTATTTTTTATTAATTAAAATTTTATCGTCAAACATATCTGTCAATTGATATCTTGTTGAAGTGACATCATATGAAGGAATGTCACCATTTTCAAGAATACCATCATATATATATTGTTTAATTAAAGGGATTACTTGGCCTCTTATTTGATGGATTATCATACTTTTTGCTTCGTATAAAGACACATTATTATGTGGTAAAAAGTATGCCATTCCTAAATGAAACAAATCTATTTGAGCTCTGTAATCAATACTAATTCTTGAAGAAATAAAATTGTTATATTTTTGCCATTCTGACAAAGCAGATACTTTTAATGAATTAGCATGAATACTAGTTGCTTTGTATTGGCTGTAGTATTTCTTGTATATTGTGAAGATTAAATTTGCAGCTTGAATAACATCACGGTATTTTCTTGGCTTTTTTATATCATCTTCACAAAAGTAATGACTATTTTCATTTGTTTGGACACAATATTCTAAAATATCTAAATTCTGTTCGTTAAAATAACTGTTAATGTCAATCTTCAAAAGTTTCAGAAACTCATCTTTGATAATGTTGCCATCATTTCTCATTTCATCTAGTTTTTCTATAATTAATTTTTTGCTTTTAATGATAATATTTATATCTTCATCTGACAAACAAGTAAAATAATAATATTTAAAAATCCAATTATTAATAGATTTTATTAGTTGCATTTCATTGTTTCGAAGATATTCTAACTCAAATGTGTTGACTAGGCTTATATCAAGGTTGAACATCGGAAATACTTCATTCATAGTCATAAATATATGTAAATTATGAGGAACTGAAATTCTTTTTCCATTTGAAAGTGTAATTTCATCACCTTTATGAGAGAATGCATATAATAATTCCCCTAGAACATTTGATGTGTCTACGCGATTTATATCATCTAATATTAAAATTGCGACTTTATCTTCGTTATTTAATATTGATATTAGTTCCACTACTGTTTTTTCGATATTTTGAAATGAGGTATGACCGTTTGTGGTTTGTAAACTAATTCCAAATAATAAATCAGATGAAGTCATGCCATCATGCATTGAAATTAATTTGATTAAACTATTTCCATTATCTGATAAAAAATGATTCTGAACATAGTTAAAAGAGTCTTCACAAAAATTATTTGGATCATAATAACGTGTTTTATTACCTAAATCCACAGAATTTTCTTGCAAATATTCCCATATAATACAAATTGCAGAGTATTTAGCTTTAAAAGTTTTTCCTGTTCCTGGAGGTCCTATAAAAATTTTGTCATTAATCATAGTTGTTTTCCGATTCTTTTATAACAAAATCACTCCATTGAATAGCAATTGCTTTTGCAAATCCAGGAAATGTTTTGCTTCGCCAAGTTCTTCTTTCTGCTGCGTTCTTAGTTTTTGTTAATCCATCAGAGTACCATTTTGGTAACCTTTTACCACTGCCGAATTCAATAAACTCACCAGGATCAACCATCTCAGTTGGCTTCAAAGGTGGTAGGTTTTTTAACCATAGACAAGTTTTTTTTGATGCACTATCTCCAAAAAAGTAAGGCTGTACTACTTGATCAGGCTTTCTGAAACGGGTATTCATGATTCCTACAGGGTTTTCAATAGCAATATATTTAATATTGGCGTTTGCTAATGCCATGAAAAAAGATGCTGCTTCTTCTCTGTCTTTTGCTCTGTTAGGAAATTTTGGATGTGGCCTTCTTTGATCGATTGGTAAATTTTTATCATCTGGATGATAGAACCATTTTGCACCGCTAACTGCTAAAAAAGTGCATGGAGGATGTGCAATCATTATATCCCAGTTTCCTTCAATAAACTTGCTTGTTCCGTTTTGTAGAATTCCACCTTTATTTTTAATGACTTCTAGAACATCTTGCTTGAAATGCCATTCAGGGTGTCCTCCGCTACATTGAAGAATATCACAACTAAATGCATTATGACCTAACTTTCTAAATTCTGAACAAACTCTTTGGCTCTCTTCACAAGCTACAAGTACATTTAAAGTTTTTTTCGATGTATTATTCATTTATATTTCATCCCTTTCTAAAATGTTTTCAATTGCTTCAGCTATTTTTTTTGCAAATAACACTGGTACAGCGTTTCCTATCATTTTATAGCAATATGCATTTGAACCTAAAAAAATAAAATCATTTGGAAATGACTGAAGTATTGCAGCTTCTCTTATTGTTATGGATCTAGCTTGGCTAGAATCAGGATGAATAAACATATGACCATCCTTATATAAATGAGATACGATAGTAGGAGAAGGTTTGTCCCAATTTAAACTACGATATTTATTGTGATTTGTTTTCTTACCAACTTTGTTAGCATAATATTCTAATTTTTTTTGAGTAGGTAGATTATTCATATTATTATCTACCCATTCTTTATATATTGATATATCCCTTTTGTTTAGATACCTTGCTTCATTTAACGAATAATTATTTTCACCTATTACCTCATGTGATATGTTTTTTCTTCCGCATTTGTATGGAGCTTCCAATGGAATAAATTTAGGCATTTCGCCTATAGCATCTTTAACTGTTTTACGAGGGCCGTTGCTTTTTAGTTTTGATAATTCAGTATATAAATCTTCTAATTTTATATCACCATTTTTTTTGACCCCGAAAATGATAACTCTATTTCTGTCCTGTGGCACACCAAAATCGGCTGCAGAATATATTGATTTTTTCATTTCATTAGGCTTTCGGATTTCATATCCAATATCCTCAAAAGCCTTATATATCCTGTTGATAACAGGCTTTCCACCTGGGTTAGCACTTAAAATGCCAGGTACATTTTCGAATACAAACAGCTTTGGGTTGTAATGATTCACTACTTTTACAAAACTTTCAAATAAGTAATTTCGATAGTCATCTTTCATTGAATTTGGATCTTGAGCTCTTCCCGCAATGGAATATGCCTGACAAGGTGGTCCGCCTATAATAACATCTACTTTTGCATTTCCGACTAGTCCATCTATCCCTTTTTCAATCACAACTGAGCTATTATCTTTTGAGTAAAGTTTGATTGTGTCTTCAGACCAATTACCGTTTAATAGTTCATTGGTTTTTTGTATGTCAAATTTGATGACCGAAGCATTTGCTTTGCTTTCTGTATAACCCCATTTTTTGACAAGCCTATTTCTTAATGTGTTAACCATGGGACTTTCCCATTCTACATGAGCAATACCTGTGAATCCTTGTTCATAGAAGCCTTCACTTAAACCACCGCATCCTGAAAATAAATCAATAAAATTAATGTTTTTTTTCATGTTTATCCCTACCACATTCTACATATCTAATAAAATTTTATGTTTTAAAGCTTAAATTAAGCAATCACAAGATTGCTAGCGTAATATTTTTTACGCTCAAAGATAATTATATAAGAAATACAGACTAAGTTGAACAAAAAATTATTTTCTTTTTCAATATTATGTATAAAAGAGAGAATATTTAATATATATAATGTAAAAAATATCTATTAACACAAAGCAACATATGTAAAATTGAAATGCCTCTCAATTTGTAGGCTGTTAAAATAAGGATATTAAAAATTAGTGTATAAGGATTGAATTCTTTTTTCTGATTCCGAAAGATTTTAAGCATGATAAAAGTGAACCGTCTTTAAATTTTTGACTATTTAAAGGAGGTTCACTTTATACTCGTTTATTGTGAATTACTAATTATTAACTTAGAATAATCTAACTTAAGATTTAAGAGACTGTTTACAATGTAATAACTAGTTATTATTTAATTGATTAGCGCTCTTCTTTTACAGCTAAAACGATTGCTTTTCAATTTCATCTTTGCATGAACGGATTTCATTAGAAATATATTGTTTTAAATGGTTTAGATCATCCATCTCTTTTTCTAATGTATTATTTTCTTTCATTAGCTCGCTAATTTGATAATTAAAACTATCATTGCGCCTATCGTGTTCGTCGATTGCAATGCCCAAATGATATTCATCATCAAGCTTGATTTTGAATTTTTCAAATGCTTCATGCGCATTCATAATATCTAACATTTCTCGTCTACATTCTAAATCATGTAGAAATGCATTTGTTACATTTAACAATCTTTGTTTCTCTTCGATTGTTATAAGATTAGATTTGATTTTATCACCCAATTTTTGGAGCTTATGATCAATTTTTTTGTCAACCGCTTTTAAATAGTTCATGTGATTTTGAGCAGATGATACATTTTCATTTGAGTCATCAACAATTTGTTTTACTCGCATGGTTTTCTTAATTGGAGTACCATTTTTGTCTTCAACAGATCTTACGTGTCCAATGATTTCAAAGTCAGCATGTTTATTAGGATTAGAAATAGGTGATAGTGTTAAAAAGTCTCCTTTAAAAATAGAATCTTTAGTAAATGGAATTGTAAGAATATCTGTTGTTCCTTCTATTAAGTCACAATACATTTGATCCTCGATTGTAATACTAAAGTTGTAGCCAATAATTAATGACATAATTTTTCCTCCTTGTGGTTTTACGGTTTAATCATATCCTAATGTATTTAATCTTTTTAATATATGAGACTGGTTCCCCGAATGCAGTTGATTTATCTAGGTTTAAGTCTTACTATGTATGTAATAAATGAAAATGGGAGAATAGTCTCATAACTTGTGATGGCTTTGATTTTGTATTCTATAATAAATACGAAAAGGAGATATTTGGTATGGAAAAATTTAATACACAAAAAAATTTAAAAAAGAAAACAATTCGATATGTGGAGAGAATGATTGAATTGATTAAGTTTACGCATTATCCGCGTACCAAAGAAGATATCGCAAAATTTTTATATGAAGATAATTTAATGAATAAGAATAAAGAAATCAATGAATATTTAAAACGGGATGAAAACAGTGTATTTCAAATATTTGATACAGATATTCCGGTACATTTTTATGAGCAGAAAGAAGAGGGGCAAAGAAAATCAACTTGGATATCTGGTTCAAAATCAGATGAGTTAGATACGATTCATCCTGTATTTGTAGCTTTAAATGCCACAGAAGTATATCAATTGACTGAAGTTTTACTTTTGAGTGCTTATATAAATGATTTTGAATATTTTGAACAGTATAAAAACATTGTTAGAAAAATCAAAAAACAATTATCACCATATATGTCTTCAAAAATCAATTGGAAATGGTTAGATAAAAAACAAGATGATAAAGGAGAATCGAATCTAAATGTGCCTGGTTTTAATGTAAATAGTGCAGATCGTTTTTCTTTAGATAAAGATCATGACAGATATGTTGAGGATAAAGAATTTTATGATGATTATTGGAATACGATTGAAGACTTTATTTCTAATGTTACTTATGGAACATTAGAAAATGCTGTATCATTGATGAAGTATATGCATTTGCCTAAGACACGTAAAGAAATTAATGATTTCATGGGAATGAATGTATTTTCAAAAGAGATTACGTTGAAAGGTGGTAGTGGAAACCAGCCTCGATCTAAACAAAGAGGATATTGGAAAAGTTTGAATCATGATTCAGATTATTATTTTTTGAACGTTGCGTTTCCGTTCTGTAAAGCTTTATGTGTTTTTAAAGGAAATAAGAAGACGAGTTATGTGTCTACTGCTGGAACTGTAAAAGCCATCTATTATAGTGAAGATATTGATGAAAATGCAAATGCCAATGAATTAGAAGATGGTGATCCTACTAAAGAATATATTAAAGAATTAAAGGAAAATGATTATCGTCAAGAATTATATTTTAGAGAAAATTTAGACGATACTGAAGAATTCGATAAACCAATACAAAGGCAAAATAAAGCACTATATGCTCAACAATCAGTTCATCCAATTTTTTTGGTTTTATCAATGGAAGAAGTCTATTTGTTGACGCTACGTTTATTAGCGTTGTCTGAAAAGTGCTTTAAGGAAGTAACTAATGATAGTAGTGATATAAAATATTGTCGTATGCTCGGTGTAGAACGTGATATAACAGGTGCTATATATAATAATATTGTGACAAAGATTTATCATCAATTATCAAGTTATGCAAGAAATGTTTTAGATGAATACGCAAAAAAAGTTGATGTGAATTATCAAGATGATGTTTTTTTATCTTATTTAAAACAACTAAAAAAAGATGATTATAATGGGTATATTAAAAGTTATTGTTCTGAACGATACTATAATCGACAATATGGAATTGTAACAGAAAGTTTATCAACTTTAAATAAAATGGGATCATTTACACGACTTGATACTGAGGATGGTATTGTAGTAGGAAAAGTAGATTTAGATTTTGAAAATCAAAAACCAGTCTACTATGCAGTAGATAAAAATGGAAACAGGCATAAAATTAAAACACAGTCTTAATAAATAATTTGAAAGATTGAAGATGGGGAATTAATCTCAGAATTCAATCTTTTTATTTTTTTCTTATAGACTAAGGGTGTAGGAGGTATAAAAAATATGAACAACGCAAAGTATATTTTATTTGTATATGGAACTCTTAAGAAAAATGAAAGAGCTCATGATTTATTGGAAAATTCCCAATGTTTAGGAAAGGGTATTATTAAAGGATATAAAAAAATAGATATGGTTTATTATCCTGGGATTGTTGTTTGTGAAAATGAAACTGTAGAGGGAGAGGTTTATCAAATTGATGAAGAAACCAAAAGAAATGTTGATGTATATGAGTGTGAAGGGTATTTGTTTAAATGTGTAGATGTCGATATATATGTAAATCAAGAAGTATTAAAAGGTATTGTATATGAATATATCGGGCATGATGAAAAATAAATGCAAGATAAAACAAATGATTATTCACAAAAATCTACTTATACAAATAATTAAAATTGGTGCCCACAGGGAGAAAAAATATACTCCTTTGTGGGTGTTTTTTGTGATAGTAATTGATCGGATTGATTTGAATAAATTCTAAGTACGAAAATTGTAATTAACTTTTTAAATGGGAAACTAGTCTCATACTTCTGATTGTTTAGAAGATTCGATTTAGAATGAAGGCGTAATCAAAGAGGAGAAAAAATTGATGTGAAGAATGATTCTACTATTGTTACAAATGATGTAGATGGGGAATCAGTCTCACAAAAAACTTTTGATTTATATATCGCGATATGATTAAGCCGTGAAAACGACGACGAGGAGGTAAGAAAGGATGAGGCTATGGAGTATTAAAGTGTTGATGGCTTTGAAAATTGCAAGTCTATTTAAAAAAGATATTCTGTGTCATCTAGTTGTATTGATGACTTCTTTGTTAGCAAATTGATTTTAAATTTTATTTTATACGAAAAGGAGGAAATTATTATGAGTATAAATAAATGTAGAATTGCAGGTATTGTAGCTGAAGAACCAAGAATTTGTAAGGATGATTTTTACAAAGAGGGTTTAGAAATTGTTTTGGATATTGATCGATACGATATCCCTAAGTTTGAACGAATTAAATGTGTGATTGTTGACAAAGATTTAATCACAAGAGCACAAGATTCAATTCAAGCTGGAGATTATTTTGTGGCAACAGGACGACTTGCTTGTTTTGAATATATTAGAACTCAAGTTATGAAGTGTCCACATTGTGGTGAAGTGAGTACGCGTTCAAGACGTGCAAAACGCACAGATATTATCCTAGATGATTTTGAGGTTTCACCCGGATCCATATTTCCAGATTCAGTAGGAATAAATTCCGTTTCTATAAGTGGAGTCATTCCAAATCCGATCAAGACAAGCTTAAACCATACATGGTTCTCAGTAGCTAATAATCGTCCTAAAGCAGCACAAGAGATTTTAAAGGAATCGATTACAGAAAAAATTAAATCGGGTACTGAACGGTTAAATCTAGTTTATGTGCATGGATTTCATAGAATTGCTGAAATAATGAACGATTCTATACATCAAAAAGATCGAATTGTTGTATCTGGATACATAAGTGAACATCTTGAACGTTATAAGATTCCATTTCGATGCAAACATTGTGGTGAATATTCAGATCAGTATTTTGAATATCCAGTATATGTAGTTATCGCAAGAAGTGTAAGACAGGATTTGGATTATATTCCAAGTTCAAATGCGACAGAATTAAATCAATACAATTTAGATTAGGAAAGTTGAGGAAAAAAACTATGAAACATACAAACGAAAAAGTTTTAATGAGTGTAATTGCAGGAATGACTGCTTTACAAGGTGTAAGTTCAAACATGATGAATATTAGTGCTACAACGAGTCATGTTGCGTATGTTAAACAAACAATGACAAAATCTGATGAATTAGAATCTAAACTACATGATTCTCAGAAAACTACGGAAGACAAAAAGATTGCTGTTGATTCAGCAAAGGGAGCTTCTAACGTCGCTTCTAAGCAGGTTGAAATTGTACAGGCTGCTTATGATGCTCGTGATGCAGCAGTAAAACAAAACTATCAAACAACATATGATGCAATCATGAACGAATTGCAACCTATTCTTAATGAAATCGAATCGTTAGAAACACAAATCAATGATTCTAAAAAAGAATTAGAAGAACAAACAACGTTGAATGAACAAGCTTCTGCTAATTTAGAACAGGCTCAAAAAGATTTGGATGCAAAGAAGACTGAACTGGCAGAACTTCAAAACAAGCTTGCTTCTTTAGGAGACGTTGCAGATTTAACAACAGCGTTGGAAACAGCAAAATCCGAACAAGCAACAGCAAATGAAACCTTGACTTCAGCACAGGAAAAAGCAGATGCTGCTAACACTGAATTGACGAACGCAATTGCGGATGCAGAAGCGAAAAAGGTGGCTGTTGAAGAAGCTTCAGTTGCATATAATAATGCAGTGGCTGACGTTACTGTAAAAACAAATATTGTTGCTGAAAAACAAGCCGTTGTTGATCAGTTTGAAGATGAAAACGGTATTGAGAACGCAAAGGCAGAATTAGAAACTGCTCAAGCTGACTTGGCAACAGCTCAAAATAATGTAACAGCGTTGTCAGAAGCAATGACACAGGCTCAAACAGCTTACGATGCAGCTGTTAACGTTCAACAGACTGCACAAACAAATTATGAATTAGCTGTTGGAGAATTAGAAACAGCAAAAACAAACTTGGCGAATGCACAGGAATCATTAAACAAAGCTCAAACTGACTACGATGCAAATCAAAAAGAAATTGAAGCCAAGAATAATGAAATCTCAGCTTTAAACACACAGATTGCGAATGCTCAAAGTGAAGTTGACAAAGCTCAAGCAGATTACGACAAAGCCTTGAACGACTACAACAGCACTTCCAGCCCTTTGGAACAGGCAAAGAAGAATCTTGCTGATTTTGAATCCAAGTACGCTACAGAGTTAAGTCGCTTGACAGCTGGAAGTAAAGGATATTTCGAATCCCTTGGCTGCTACGACGCTCTAAAAGAGATTTTCAATGTGAACAACGCTTTTCCAAGTCGAGGCGAACTGGCTTCTTATACACATATGGGACAGGCTGGAGATGCAACAAGTCTAGAAAATATGCAGGCTAGTATTGCTTACTTAAAAGAATACGACAAGCTTCGTAAACAGAATGGCTTGTCTACACCAAAAGTAAGCATGGCTGCTATGGCTGTTGCTCAGGTCAATGCTAACTACGCACAGGCAGAAGGCAATCACTCCGGCGTATATGGATATTCTGAAAACCTTGCATGGGGATATGGAGAAGCAGGAACAGGAGCAAGTCCATTTAGAGGCTGGTACGACTTGATGCTAGTATATTTATAGGACAGGTAAAACATCTCGAATTTGATTTGATAAGGAACCAATCACATTAAAAATAGAATGAGATATTGAACATGACTGTCCTGGATATTGTAGATTCTTGTGCATA
>NZ_VUMR01000019.1 GCF_009696075.1 Holdemanella porci
TTATAAAAGAGCAGAGATATTGAAATCTCTGCTCCCTAGTTAATAATCCTTTAAACACACATAGGGTTTTCGGCCCTACAATTTTTGAAGCCAACTTTTAGTCGACCCTATCTAATTGCGGATTACCTTTTTTATTCTTATAAATTTGATATTTTATATAAAATATTTCGGTAAATATAAACAATGAACTAAGTAATCCTACTGTGCGTCCATTTCCTGGCAATTGATATGAATGGGATGAAAAATACAAAGATTCTGTACTTAATGTTGCTAACGTATTAATTTTAAATTGTGTCACAGAAATTGTTGGTATATTTTTTAGCTTCAACTTCTTAGCTAAATCGATAACCGTATCCGATTCTCCATTCAAAGAAATAATCATCATTACATCACTCTCTGTTAAATTATACATAACATCTTCAATATCATATTTACTATCAAAATAATGAAAGTATTCTCCACCATTAAAGAATAGTCGATAAATTTCTTTTGCCGCATTTAACTGTATGGATCCTGATCCAAATATAAAAACTCTTTTAGCATTATAAATATATTCAAAAGCACTATCCATATTTGCATTTTTCAAAGATTGTGCTGATTCTGAATAATTTAAACATAATTGATTCAAGTAATCTTCTTCTTTTGTTTCAAAAGCAGGTTTATCCTTTTCGAGTTTTAAATACACTTTTAATTCACTGAAACCTGATAAGGATAATTTTTTGGCGAAACGAATAATGCTTGTTTTAGAAACATTACAACATTTAGCCAATTCTTCAATTGTATAATTACATGTTTTAGATTTATTTTTTGAAATATAATTCCAAATATATAAATCACTATCATTTAGATTTTCATAGTATTTATTAACTAATTCATCAATTGTCATAAATTACATCCCCTGATCTGCCTATGTCTTATTTTACCATAATTTATTTAAAAACAAAAAAAGCTCTAAGCCCTTTCATTTAGCAGGTAAGATGACATAAATTTATTTACAATGTCAAGTACTTCTTTATTCCAAAATTCAGCACCACTATGTCCTGTATCTAGAATTTTATAAATCTGTACATCTTTTTTACATTTCATCAATTTATCATATAATAATACACTTTGATGAAATGGAATACTTTTATCCATATCTCCATGCAGAATCAAAACAGGAGGAATCATTTTATCTTTTTCAACATATTTCATCACTACTGTATCCAGACTATTTTCTCTTGTGACAACCTGTCCAAACAATAATCCTTCTGGACAGTCTTTTGTATAATGTTCACCTAAAGATGGTTGAAAACGCATTTCATAGACATCTGTAGGTCCAAAATAGTCGATTATACATTTGAATTCAAATTCTTTTAATTCTTGAGTTTTTTAATTGATCAAGCCCTTTTGTGAATGCTGTCATCAAAGCCGTATGAGCTCCTGATGATGTTCCCCACAAAATCAAGTTATTCGGGTCAACACAATATTCATCCTTGTGCTCAACCATATATTGGACAGCATATTTTGCATCTATAATTTGTGCTGGAAATAATGCAACATCACTAGGACGATATTCTACTATCGCAACGACATAGCCAAGTTTTGCGATTCTTCCCAATTGCACCAGTTCTTTCCCTAATGTTTGTTTATGTCAGGCCGAGCCTTGCACAAATACAATTGTTGGAAATTTTCTTGTTTTATCCTTATCTTGTGTAGGTAAAATTATGTGTAGATGCAATGTATAATTTTCAACTTCCCTATACACAACATCACAAATTGTCATACAAGAATTTTCATCAATATGCGCTTGCAATGTCTTCATTCCATTTCTTTGAATCGTACTACGAGGAAAGATGTCCTCTGTATATTTCATTTAGTACCTCTTCATTATTTCCATACCACAACCAATAAGATTCAAACATTGAATGGTTGCATTTATT
Source organism: Holdemanella porci (assembly GCF_009696075.1). Lineage (GTDB taxonomy): Bacteria > Bacillota_I > Bacilli_A > Erysipelotrichales > Erysipelotrichaceae > Holdemanella > Holdemanella porci. Next base: position 1,923 of record NZ_VUMR01000019.1, read on the forward strand.
AAATTGGATTGTGCATGATCCATAGCTTCCTTTAAATCACAACATTTTTGAACACATGAACCATATAATAAATTTTCTGTATTTTCCAAAACAACACTTCCACCAATAGAAAGTACTGGGATATCGTATTTAGCACCCAATTTTTGCATACCCTCAATGACTTTTCCATATTGACTTTGTTCATCTATTTTCCCTTCGCCTGTAATAATTAAATCAAAATCATTCATTTCTTCTTCTTTTTCAATTTTTGAAAGCATATAATCCATGCCTGAACAAATTTTTGCATCTAAAAAAGTTACAAGTCCAAAGCCAAGTCCACCTGCTGCTCCTGCACCCTCAAAATCATTTAGCACATATCCATTTGATTTGCATAATTCAAAAAATTGTATATCCAGTTTTTCTAACAATTCAATTTCTTCTGCATTAGCACCTTTTTGTTTTCCATACATATGTGCACAACTATTCTGCCCTAATAAGGGGTTTTTAACATCTGATAGAACAATAAAGTTAGCATCTTTGATTTTAGAATCAACATTTGTTGCATCTATTGTTTTCATTTTAAATGCATTATTAATATAAGGTAACACTTCGTTTCCTTGTGCATCTAAAAATCTATAGCCTAATGCAGCTGCGATTCCTATCCCGCAATCATTTGTACCACTGCCGCCAATACCAATCATTATATTTTTAAAGTCGAGTTCTAATGCCTTTTTTATCAATAACCCTGTTTTATAAGTATTTCTTCCTAATATATCCTTGTCAGAATCATCCATGATTCCATTTACACTTGCCATTTCAATAATGCAAGTATCCTCTTTTTCATTTACTCCAATTTCTACCGTTTTACCTTCACAATCTACAGTTATTTTATGCCCATAATTATATGTATAAGCATCTACAGTTCCTTCACCACCATCCGCAACAGGAAAACATTCAACATTTGCGGATTTAAATACTGTCATTACACCTTTTTTTATGCATTCATTTGCCTGTACAGAAGTTAATGATCCTTTATAAGAATCACACGCCACAAATACATTTAATTCCATGGTTTTCCCCTCTTTCTTAAATTAACAATAATGAACAGATAATAGGTATACTAAATAAACACATTACCGTTGTAATAAATACGCCTTCGCTTGCTAGTTCAATATCTTTATTGTATAAATTCGCAAACACAACTGTATTTGTAGCAGCTGGTAATCCAAATGTGATTGTTAATACAGCTATCAATATTGCATCATTGCAAATGAGTGATAAAAACAAATAGCATAAGATAGGAAGCAAAAACATTTTAATTAAAATATTTATATAAAGACGAACATCTATTTTACGTACATCAATTTCACATGAGGCTAAACTACTTCCAATAATCACCATTCCTAAAGGAGTTGTTATGCTACCTAAATAAGAGCCAGACTCAATAATTAAACTTGGTAAATGTATGTCTAATATGCATAGTGAGCACGCAATCAATGCAGCAACAATACATGGATTTAAAATACTTTTCAATGCTTCATTTTTATTAAATCCCATTCCACTCATCAAATAAATACCATATGTATAACATAATATATTACTTGGTAGTTGAAACACTGTTGCATAAATAAGGGCTTCCGGCCCAAAAATCGCATTAATAACTAAAAAGCCTATAAACCCAGCATTAGGAAATACATACATAAAACGGTACACGCTTGCTGTATTTCCAAAACGAAATAATTTTGTGACAACTAAAGCTAATATAATCACAAATATATGAATAATCGTACATACATAAAGTACATTAAAAATATCATAATTATTTTCGAAAGGATTTCCGTTTGCCACAGAACTAATCAACAAACCTGGTATACCAATCGTCAATAATAGTTTAGATATGCATTTATTGTATTCTTTATTTAATATGCCTAGTTTATTAATCAAAAAGCCAATAGCCATTAAAAAGAATAAAACCGTAAGCTGTTCTACAATTATTTTTAAATCCATAACTGTCTCCCTAAAAAAATAAGCTTATAGGAATCTATAAGCTTTTAATTATCTTACTTTACGCAAAGAACATAATTCTTGCTAATAACACATCAACGAATAAATATCCTGCCAATACTACGAAACTACCGGAAGTCCCTTCCACAAATTTCTTGAAACTTAATGATTTCCAAGCACAATTAAATGGCTCATTATATGCATCGTGTAATTTGTATAGAATGAATACTAACAAGAAAATATAGAATGTATTCAACATGCAAATTTCACCAATCAATAATATGAATAAATTACGATAAACAACCGAAGGATTTTGAAATTCATTGGCTTTTTTTCGCATATTATCAATCATAAGTCCTGCAAAAGGATTGATAAATGCTGCAATCATATTAATCAATGTATAAGCATCTGTTTGGATATATCCATAAATGTCTCCACCTTGCAATTTCATATATAGATATGCAAAGTATAGGAAAGGTGAAGCACAACACACAACCACACCAAATAACATAATATTATTTACTTTATTCATTTTATTACGCATAGCCGTGCTAATCTTTTTATTTCTTTTCATACAATCACCTTTCCACTTTTTAATTAATCAAGTAAATTTTCAAATTCTTCACGAACACTAGGAACACTTAATCCAACAATAATTTGGACAGCTTTTCCTTTGTGTACTAAACCATGAGCACCTGCTTTTTTGAATGCACTCATATCAGCTAATAAACTATCATCTTTCAATGTTAAACGTAAACGAGTTGCACAGTTAGTTACATCTTCAACGTTGTCTTTACCACCAACTAATTCCAAGAATTTTTTAGCTTTAGCAGCATCTCCACCTTCAACTTCGATGCTTCCAGTAGGATCATTGCTTGTATCCTCTTCAGCAGCTTTAGCAGCCTTGTAATCTTTCTTAGACATCAACTTAGCTTCTTCTTCATCATCTTCACGTCCTGGTGTTTTCAAATCGAATTTCTTGATGCAGAAAAAGAAGATGAAGAACCAAAGAGCTGTAAAGATCAAACCAACAGCGATTTGAGCAAGAATTTGTCCCATGTGGTTTTTAGCCATAGGAATCCAGTCTAATGCTAACCAGTTAATTAAACCAGAAGAGAATTCACCAGAAATACCAACAACAAAGTATTCAATTGTAGCTAATGTAGCAGCTAGTACTGCGTGAATTGGCCATAAGAATGGTGCAGCAAATAAGAATGTAAATTCAATTGGTTCAGTGATACCACAAAGTACAGCTGTTAAAGCAACAGGAAGCATTAATCCCATAACTTCTTTTTTCTTGTTTTTCTTTGCAGTAGCATAGAATGCTAATGAGATACCTGGAGCAGCAAAGATTTTTGAGTGTCCATATAAAGCGAAACGTCCAGCTGGGAATAATGTAGCTAATGATTTGCTAGATGCTGCATATTCAGATAAGTTTAATGCCCAAGCAGCTTTAATTCCACCATCAACTGCAATTGATTCATATGCAAATGGCATGTAAACAAAGTGGTGTAAACCAGTAGGAATCAAAATACGTTCACAGAATGTAAATACCCAAACACCTAAAGCTCCAGATGCCATGAAGAATCCTTGAAGTGATTTCATACCTGTTTGAATAATTGGCCATACACAGCAGAATACAACTGCCAATGCTAACATTACAAAGAATCCAATAGCACAAACAAAACAAGAACCTTTGAAAACACCTAGCCATTCTGGAAGTTTAGTATCAAAATACTTGTTATGTAAATATACAACAATACCAGCAACAACTAAAGCACCAACCATGTTAGTATCTAATGTTTTAATACTAGCAACTAATGCTAAACCTGTTCCATTACCTGCTTCTATGGAATAATCAACTCCAAAAGCAGTTCCCCAGTTTGCTAAAATAGCAGCGATAAAATAGTTAAAAGTTAAATATAGTAGCAATGCCTCCATACAAGCACGAGCTTGCTGTTTTTTTGCCAAACCAATAGGTAAACTAACAACGAAAAGTAATGGAATCTGTCTAAAGATAGTCCAAGCTCCTTCCTTTACTGTCCACCATACTTTGTACCATGTAGTAGTAGCTTCTGCAATTGATCCCACAATTACTTCACTAGTTAATACAGTGGTAAGTCCAACCATAATTCCAGAGAACGCAAATAGTAATACGGGTGTAAACATTGCGCCACCGAATTTTTGGATTTTTTGCATCATATTTGTTTTTCTCCTCTCCAAATTAAGTCTTTTAAATTGTGCACATTTAAGACAAGTGAATAATAACATTGGTTGCAATCGCTTTCAACACGTATGACGTGTGTTGTATCGATTTATAAAAATAGAGAATTGTTCCAAATTTTGGAAAAAATTTCAAGATTTTCCTAACTATTGAAACTCACCTTATTTCTTCTTACACTATATATTATCAAGGAGTAACACATATGAAATTAATATTTTTAGATGCAGATGGAACACTACTACATAGTGATGGACATATTCCTGAAAGCACAATTTTAGCTTGCGAATTAGCACAAAAGAATGGACATAAGATTTGCTTAGGTACTGGAAGACAAGTTGTTGAAATCATTGGAGATTTAAAAAAAATCAATTTTGATGCTTGTATTTGTGGTAGCGGCTCTACTGTTATTGTTGATGATAAAATCATTCATGACAGTAATTTTGTTCATAAAGAGAGTTTTCAATTAAAAAAATATTTCTTTGAAAATCAAATTCCATTTATTGTTGAAAACAGTCATGGTTTGTTCTCTACGCAAAACGTAGTGGATTACTTAAATGGCAATCTAGACAAATTATGTTACAATCTGTCTCCAGAAGAAAAAGCTAAACACAGTTTAGCTTTGGTCATTCAACAAATTCATGTTGTCAGTACTAAAGAACTAGAAAAATGCCCCATTAATAAAATTGCTTTTTTAAACTCTCCTATTCCTATTGAAGTAATAGTAAAACAATTTAATCAAAAATATGATGTAATTCCATCAACATATCCACCTTATGGAAAAATGAGCGGTGAAATCACACGTAAACATATCACAAAGGCAAATGGAATTGATATTATCGCAAAATATTTTGATGTTTCCAAAGAAAATATTATTTCTGTTGGAGACAATTATAATGATCTACCAATGTTTGAAAAATCTGGTTATTCTATCGCTATGGGTAATAGTGTTGACGAAGTAAAAAAACAAGCTGATTATGTAACAGATGACATCTTACAAGATGGTATTTATAATGCCTTTAAAAATTTAAATATTATATAGGAGGCTTACTTATGAAAAAAATATATACATTTATCCCTTTAAAAACAGAACACAAAAAAATATTGGAAAGTTCATCATCGAATTGTGAATTCATCCATTTAGGTTTAATCAAACCAACTCTTGAACAAGTTAAAGATGCAAATGTCATCATTGGAAATATTCCAGTTGATATTCTTAAAAATATTCCAGACTTAGAGTTTGTACAACTTAACAGTGCCGGTACCAATGGATATGCCGACAATCCAGATTTCCCTAAGAATGTAGCACTTGCCAATGCATCAGGAGCTTATGGAGTTGCGATATCAGAATGTATTCTAGCTGGTATTTTAACTTTGATGAAACATATTCCTAGCTACATCAAGAATCAATCCAACCATGAATGGAAAGATGAAGGAAGTGTTAAATCTATTTATGGATCAAATATTCTTGTATTAGGTTTAGGTGATATTGGAAAAGAATTTTCTAAAAGAGCCTATACGATGGGTGCACATATTACAGGAATCAAAAGGAATGTTAAAGATAAACCAGAATATATAGATAAATTATGTACAATGGATTCACTATATGATGAATTAGAAAAGGCAGATATCATTGTTTCAAGTCTTCCTGGTTCAAAATCTACATATCATTTATTAGATGAAAAAGCACTAAATTATGTTAAGAAACAACCCATTTTTGTAAATGTAGGAAGAGGAACTTTAATTGATTCATGTGTACTAGAAAAAGCACTAAAAGAAAACATATTCTCAGGTGCCTACATTGATGTAACAGATCCTGAACCATTACCCAAGGAATCAAATTTGTGGAACATAAACAATTTAATTATCACACCACATGTAACAGGTGGTTATCACTTAGAAGAAACATTGAATCGTATTGTACAAATTAGTGCTACAAATATTAAAAATCATTGTGAAGGAAAAGAAATTATAAACAGAGTGAAGATAGGATAAATATTATGTTTAATTTATTTAAGAAAAAGGAGAAATCAAAAAGAGAACTCCCTTCTGGAACTATCCGAAAAAGATATTATTTTGAAGGAACAGTTCAAAATATAGGGTTTCGTTTTGAAATCCAAAAGCGTGCAAAACCTTTAGGAATCACTGGATTTGCACAGAACAATGATGATGGCACAGTAACTGCCGAATTACAAGGAAGTGAGAAAGATATTGATAAAGTAATTACAGATCTTCAAAATATCGATCGTATTCAAATTGACTTTATCAGTGAAAAAGATCTTCCTGTTGATTATTACGAAAAAGATTTCTATATTTTATATTAAAATCAGTCCACCAATATATGATGGACTGATTCATCTTGAAGATATTTTTCTTGTTTTATTTGTGCTATTGATCATATCTTCAATATAAGAATAACGAATATATTATCTGTATTCAATTATAATAACGACATATATTATAAGAAAAACGTCAAAAGGAGTTTGAATTATGAGTTTACAACGTTCGGGTTTACGAACCAATAATGAATCTATGCAATTAGAAGCACATGGTACGAATGAATTTCCTTGTGCCGCTTATGAAATTAATACAGCTAATAACCAAAATCACATTGTAGATTTACATTGGCATGAAGAATTTGAAATTATTTATTGTGCCAAAGGAACTTTAAATTTAAGAATCCCCTCTAAAACATACGTCATTGAACAAGATGCTATAGCCATCTTAAACACAAATGTGATGCATTATATTATTTGTAGCAACGACGCAATTCTTCAATCTTTTGTTTTTAACTCAAAATTAATTACCGGAACTTCTAATTCTTCATTCGCAAAAAAATACATTGTTCCTTTGATGAATTGTAAAACTTTTGATTGCTATATATATCACGACAAATACGTCGAATTATTTAAAGATGCTTTTTATTCTATCAAAGATGAATCTTTTGCCTACGAATTTATTGTACGAGATAATTTGAGTCAAATTTTATTAGATCTTTACACACAATTTGAAAAAAAATTTGATTCCATTCCATCAACGTTAAATACAAATACACAGCGAATTCGTACTATGATTTCTTTTATTAAAACAAATTATGCATCTCCTCTAGATGTGCGACAAATCAGTGATACCGTAAATATCAGCCAAAGAGAATGTCTTCGATGCTTCAAAAAAACACTTCAAATTTCTCCTATACAATACTTAATTCGTTATAGAATCATTAAAAGTGCTGAATTATTAGTAGATAATCCAACTAAAAATATCGATCAAATTGGTTATGAATGTGGTTTTGAAACGCCTAGTTATTACACTCAACTATTCAAAAGATATTATCATTGTACACCAACAGAATTTAGAAATAGTCAAAAAAAAGAGCGTAATCTTTAACAAAAAGAAGTTACGTTCTTTTTAATACTCTTTATCTAGATAAGTTTGTGCTCTTAGAATTCATGATTTTAAATACATCTTCTTCTGTTACCACATTAAAATCATGTTGAATCATAAGCTTTAATACACTCGCACTGATTGCGAAATCGACTGTTTTCTGTGGATCAAATCCATTGATTAGTCCATGCACAAATGCAGCACCATAGGCATCTCCTGCTCCCACAGCTTCTAAGCTATGTACTCTATGAATTGGACTTTGGTAGAACTTTCCATCTACATAATAGATGCCCATCCAATCTCCTTCTTCTACAGTATGCATATTTCTTAAGACACTAGTCACACTCTTCACATTTGGAAATTGACGAGTAATTTCTAACATACCCTCTTTATAAGTATCAATCTGATCAATACCCATAGATAAGTCTCCATCAAAGGCTTGGATGCCTAGTGTTGCTTCAAAATCTTCATCATTGGCAATACATGCATCTACATACTGCATTAAATCGCGCATGACAACTTGCGCTTGTTCTTTAGACCACATTTTTCCACGATAGTTTAAATCACAAATCACTTGAATATCATTTTCCTTACAATATTTCAAAGCACTTCTTAATGTATCCTCAACATATTTAGATACAGCTGGAGTTACACCTGAAAAATAGAAAACATCACCTGGCTCTAAGATATTTTCCCAATGATATTCGCTTGGCTGAGATAGTGAAAAAGCACTAAATGCACGATCATATACAACGTTTGTATTACGAATATCACTTCCCTTTTCAAAGAAATAAATTCCTAAACGATCGCCTCCACGAAGCATATACTCTGTATTTACACCATAATGACGAACTTCACTTAATGCTGACATTCCCACTGGATTGTTTGGTACTTTAGATACAAAAGCACATTTATCTTCATACATAGCTAAACTTACAGCTACATTGGCCTCTGCACCACCATAACTAGCCTCGAAACCATCGCTTTGCATAATACGCAAGTTTTCAGGTGTTTTTAAACGAAGCATGATTTCTCCAAAAGTTACTACCTTCATAATATATATCCTCCCTAAACATTTCTATTATAGCATTTTCTTTTAAATTATGTGGAATTATGGAATGTGTAGCACTCTACTTGCGAAAGTGCTAATAAGGTGTATAATGTAATAAATTTCATAAGGAGGAACACTCATGAATAAACAAAAAAAGCCTCTATATCGATATTATACGATTATATTGATTGTCATTATGGCTTTAAACTTTATCGTATTCCCTATGTTTCAACAATCAAAACTTGAAACAACCAATTACTCCGATTTCTTAAATAAGATTGAAGAAAAGAAGATTGATACCGTTCAAATCGAAAATCACAATATTTTTTACACTTTAAAGAAAGACTCAACAGACAAGACCTATAAAACAGGTGTTATGAATGATTCAGATTTAGTCAATCGATTGGATAAATCTGGAGCTAAGTTTGGACAAGTCTATCAAGAACAAATGAATCCTATTCTATCGAGTCTAATTTCCTTTTTCTTACCACTAATCATTTTCTGGGCATTTGGATCATGGATGTTTAAGCGTATGCAAAAGAAAATGGGCGGAGATGATCAAATGTCATTTTCACAAGGCTCTGGTTTTGGTCTAGGCAATCTAGGAAAGAGCAATGCCAAAGTCTATATTGGTGAACAAACGGGAAAAACATTCAAGGATGTAGCTGGACAAGAAGAAGCGAAGGAAAATCTACAGGAAATTGTGGACTTCTTAAACAATCCAGCTAAATATAAAGAGATTGGTGCCAAAATGCCAAAAGGAGCCTTGTTAGTAGGTCCTCCAGGAACTGGTAAAACATTACTTGCCAAAGCCGTAGCTGGTGAGGCTGGCGTTCCCTTCTTCTCGATTTCAGGTAGTGAATTCGTAGAAATGTTTGTCGGTAGAGGAGCTGCCAAAGTACGTGACCTATTCAAACAAGCTCGTGAAAAAGCTCCTTGTATTGTATTCATCGATGAAATTGATACCATTGGTAAAAAACGTGATGGCGCAGGCATGAATGGTAATGATGAGCGTGAACAAACATTGAATCAGTTACTTGCCGAAATGGATGGATTTGATGGATCCAAAGGCGTCGTATTGCTTGCCGCCACAAACCGTCCTGATTCACTAGATCCTGCTTTAACGCGTCCTGGTCGGTTTGACAGAAGAATTCCTGTTGAACTTCCTGATCTTGCCGGTCGTGAAGCCATTCTTAAATTACATGCCAAAGATATCAAATGCTCTAACAACATTGACTTTAACGTTATCGCTAGAGCTAGTGCAGGTGCCAGTGGTGCCGAACTTGCCAACATCATTAATGAAGGAGCTTTATTAGCGGTTCGTGACCATCGTAAAACAGTGGTTCAAAAAGACTTAGAAGAAGCCATTGAAATCGTTATTGCGGGTGAACAAAAGAAAGGGGCTGTGATTTCAAATCGAGAACGAATGATTGTTTCTTATCATGAAATTGGTCATGCTCTAGTCGCTGCCAAATGCAAAAATACGGCTCCCGTTCATAAAATCACAATTATTCCTCGTACAAAAGGTGCTTTGGGATACACTATGCAAGTAGAAGAAAACGAACAAAACTTATTATCAAAAGAAGAAGCTTTCCAAAAAATTATGGTGTATACAGGTGGTCGTTGTGCTGAAGAATTAATTTTTAATTCGATCACAAGTGGTGCGAGCAACGATATTGAACAAGCCACGAAACTAGCCAGAGCCATGATTACACGATTAGGAATGTCGGATGAATTTGGTATGACAGCTTTAGAAACAGTAAACAACCAATATTTGGGTGGCGATACATCTTTAGCTTGTTCAAATGAAACAGCAACTAAGATTGATGAGGCAACCATCGCATTAATTAAAAAAGCACATGATGAGGCTTATCAAATTCTAGAAGACAACAAAATGAAGTTACATGAACTTGCCAAATTCTTATATGAAAGAGAAACAATTACGGGTGAAGAGTTCATGTATATCTTAAATAAGCCCGCTGAAATTTCTACAAAAGAAGAATACTAAGACAAAGGATGAAGATCATTTAAAATCTTCATCCTTTTTACATTGTTTTAAAGCTTCAATCAGCTTTATTTCATCCAAAGGCTTAGCCAAATGCATATTCATACCTGCTAATTTACTATTCATTATGTCTTCTACAAATGCATTCGCACTCATCGCAATGATTGGAATTGTCTTTGCATCCAATCGTTTTAAAGCACGAATCTTTCTTGTCGCATCTAAACCATTTAATTTTGGCATCATGATATCCATAAGAATAAAATCAAATTCGTTTACTTCACTCTTTTCAAATAAATCTATAACTTCTTGACCATCTTTTGCACATACAACCTGAATACCATTACGTTCTAACATATATTCAACGATTTCCATATTCAAGTCGTTATCTTCTGCCACAAGCACATATAAACCTTCTAACGATATTTGTTGATTCCTATTATTTTTGTTTTCAATTGATCTTCCTAACTTAAAAGGAATCTGAATATAGACAGTTGTCCCTACTCCTTTTTCACTTTCCAATTGAATATTTCCATGCATATACTCCACAAGCTTTTTGGCAATAGACAAACTTAGACCTGTGCCTTGATATGTGGATCTACTAGAACTATCTTCTTGCGCAAATAAATCAAAGGCATGTTGAATAAAATCTTGACTCATTCCGATTCCATTATCTTTACATCTAAATTCTAAAAGCGATGTCGAATCATCTAAACATTTCTCATTCATCCATACATGAATTTCTCCATTTTCTGGTGTAAATTTAACGGCATTTTGTACAACTATCGATAATATTCGTGAAAGATATATTGGAAATCCCCTAAAACTTGAATGACTCAATTGCCCTTCATACCAATCCAAAACATATTGAATGTTCTTTTCTTGTGCCAATTGTTGTGCATCAATATTCATGTTTCCTACTAATTTAGTAATATCAAAATCAACTTCTTCCTCTGTGAAATGATCACTTTCTAAATCATTCATATCCAAAACATCATTGACTAAAGAAATCAAATAATTTAAAGACTGATGAATCTTATTTCGAGTAGTTTTTTGTAACTCTAAATCCTTTGGATTTTGATCTGCAATATGAAGCATACCCGCAATACCATTTAATGGCGTACGCATATCATGAGACATACTCTGTAAGAATCGAGTTTTTATTTTTGCCTCACGCTTTGCCTGTTCTGCTTCAAAGAATAAATTTAATTCTTTACGCTTTGTTTCACTAATAATACGAATTGTCGCAATGGCTTGAATCGCTTTTCCGTTCGCATTTCTTTTGGAAACAATAATACGCAATTTATGCCAGTTGCCATCCGCCATTCGATATTCCGCTAAAACATCTTTTTCTTTTTCAAGTCGTGAAGTTAATGTTTCTATATTCGTAAATTGATGAATGATATTTCGATATTCCGGTGCAACATCCTGTTCACATACATCAAACATTTTTTCAGATGCACACCCCGTTTTAGGAATAACGTCACTTCCAGTAATTCTTTCATATGTATCTGTTTCAAAATCAACTTTATAAATTGAACTATAACTTTTCGCAATTGCAGAAATCGTTTCATTACTCCTCTTTATTTCCTCTAAAGCATTCTGTAACCTTTTCTGCGTCGCTTTTTCTTTTTTGATAATATCATCAATATAACGGAACCCGAGTAATACGTGACACGCCTCTTCATCTTCACTCACCTTAACAACTTTCGTTTCAAAATATTGATGATTCTGCGCATTTGGATAACAACGATAATTCTGCGTAAGACTCACTTGTGTTTTCAACAAAGATTTTAAATTATCACGGGAAAACCACCATAAAAACTCAGGCTGCTCATCTTTAGGAATATAACGCATCGCATATTGATAAGCATATTCATAAAAATCTTTATACCCTGAATAACTTTTTATTAATTCACTCGCATTGGTTTCATTCTGAATATGAACAGGTTCAAATTTACCACTGTTAACTTCCAAATAATAAATAGCCGTAAAGTCAGAGCTTAGACTTTCTAGAATTTGTTTTTCTTCTTCCAATCGATCATTTCTTTCTTTTTCATGCTCAACAATGTCATTCACCAATTTAAAGCCTAATACAAAATCATCTGTATCCTCCGATATCTGCGCAAAACAAGCCTGGAAATAATCTATTTTTCCATTAAATTTTCTTTGAAAAAAAACCGGATATACTTTTTCTGTCTTGATTCGTTCACGAACGACACGATAATTCACATTTCTTAAAAAATCTTCTCGATCTTCTTCACAAACATATTCTGAAGCATATTTCTCCATTCCCTTTTTATAATTATTTTCTTTGGCAAACTCCTCAATTGCTTCTTGAGCAATATGATCCCCTTTTTTTGTTTGTTGATACAATTCAACCGTTAAATCATGATTGATTACCCATACCGTGACATATTCATGACTCAAACCAGAAATAAAACGCTGTTGAAGAAGGTTTTTTTCTTTATGTTTGTGAATATCGATAAGGAATCCATAAACACTTACTATCTTTCCTTTTTCATTTAAAACAGGCTTTCCAATGGCACGATACCAACGATACTGTTGTTCTTTGTTTTGAAGTCGAAATTCCGCTTCATAGGTTGCCTCAGAATCTTTAAGAATATGTATCTCTTTCAATTCCTCTCTTACCCCATCCACATCTTGTGGATGCATATGCTCCCACAATCTCACAAATGGAATTCGCGCCTCATTTGTGAGTCCATAAAGCATTTTAGACAGACTTTCACTACCTATAAATTCTACTGGTTTTTCATTATCATCAAACTGAATACGATAACGAGCCTCACCTAACTCACCGTATAACGCATCTTCACTGTCTTCGTTTGTATAAACCCATACAGAAAGATTTTCATCACTATCTGAATATCGACTGATTTTTAACCGAATTAACGTTCCATCTTTTTTTCGATATGAAACATCCACTTGATTTCCTGAAGCCAAAACATTATATACGTAATCATAGTCTAAGACTTGATCAATCACTTCACGATAATCACAAGATACATATTCATCTCGATACAATCGCATCGCATCTGAATATGAACCTTCTGAGACTTTGGCATAAGCACGAAATGCTTCTGGAGCTAAAACATCACGAAAACGATCCGTACTTCGATTTAAAATATAGACACCCATATACTTAGGTGCAATCAATCTTAAAAATTGTTCCGCATCTCTTTTCTCTTGAAGAAGTTGATTCATAGTATGACCTCCTCATATTGATACTTCAATTATAAATGACTATTTAATATTTTAAAATCGAAATCTAACCAAAAAAAGGAAGCTCAACGCTTCCTAATCGCATAAGTCATACAAATCTAAAATCAATTGTTCTGTCTTATTCCAACCAAGACAAGGATCCGTGATCGACTTTCCATACACATTACCATCTGTTGGCTGACTTCCATCCTCTAAATAACTCTCAATCATCAAGCCCTTCACCAGCTTTTTGATATCTTCCGATTTACTTCTAGAATGCATAACATCCTTGGCAATACGAATCTGTTCTAAATATTGTTTATTTGAATTCGAGTGATTACAATCTACAATACAAGCCGGATTCTTTAAATCTGACTTTTCATATAAATGAATCAACTCCATTAAATCTTCATAGTGATAATTCGCATGTGCATGATTGAACTTATCCACATATCCTCTTAATATTGCATGAGCTAGTGGATTCCCATCTGTCTGTACTTCCCAGCCACGGTATACAAATCTTTGATCGGCTTGCGCTGCCACAATAGAATTCATCATGACTGTAAGATCTCCACCTGTCGGATTCTTCATTCCTGCAGGAATTCCTACACCACTAGCCACAATACGATGTTGTTGATTCTCCACACTTCTTGCACCGATGGCTACATATCCCAATAAATCCGATAAATATGCATGATTTTCTGGATACAACATCTCTTCTGCACAAGTAAAACCAGTTTGTGTTACAACATCTGTATGCAGTTTACGAATCGCAATGATTCCCTTCAACATATCCTCTTTGGAGTGAGGATCTGGCTGATGCAACATCCCCTTATATCCAACACCCTTTGTACGTGGTTTATTTGTATAGACACGTGGAATCATAAAAATCTTATCTTTTACTTTTTCCTGTAAAACAGCCAAACGATTCATATAGTCTAAAACTGCATCTTCGCGATCCGCACTACAAGGACCAATAATTAAAATTAAACGATCATCTTTTCCAGTAAAAATATCTTCAATTTCCTGATCTCTTTGTTTCTTAATTTTTTGCACCTTATAAGGTAAAGGAAATTCCTTTTTCAAATCTTCTGGAGTTGGTAACTCCTGTATCTTCTTCATATCCATATTCAACATCCCTCTTTAATCACCCTTTGACAATACCATATTCCTAGATGTTTTTCAAAAAAAAGAAAGATGAAGTCAAACTCCATCTTATTTTAGTGATTCAACAAATTCTTTGATATGTTTTGCATCTAAACCATAATAATCCAATAAATTTGCATAACCATTCCTTTATCGGTATAATACAAATAGAGAAAAGCTACTGGAAAAGCAGTGGCTGCTCTGAAATATAGTTAATGCTGAAGCACTAATCTATTTCCATTGCTAGTGGTGATTAGTGCTTTTTGCATTTTTCTATAATAATCAATGTTACTTTTAGTATTTCTACTATGGCAAATAAGCACATAGCAACATCAATATGTAGATATATACATAAGCTTTCCTCCTGCAAAAAAATAGAAGGATCTACTTGCCTGGAACTCAAGATTCAAGGCTTTAAATCTCCTTAACAAGAGGCAACCACCAACCACATCCAGTAGCCAATTTTTATTATAAAGATCCAATGTGAAAACATTATTAAATCCGGTAAATTTTTAAAAAATTGTTTTATAAATACAAAATAAATCACCCACTTATATCAGATGTCTCAAAAGGAAAAAAATCATGATAGGTTACCAAATTCATCTAAGGTAAATTAGGTATGCATGATTCTTAAAGAATTATTGACACTATTTATATCGATTAAATACTTAGATGAGTTTGGTAGCCTATTATGAAGGAATTGTTTTCGAACTAGAAAAAGGACACTTATTAAAATGTCCCTAATCGATATTCTAAGATGTAATCATCCATGATGAACCCATTCCCTATATCTGTCTGTACAGAATCAATCCATTGAAAACCAAACTTCTCATATACAGCTAGACTATGTTTATTATATTTGTTGCAAGTCAAATAAATAGATGGGTAACAATACTTTTCTGCCTGTTTCTTTACATACTCAAACATTTCAGTCGCATAGTGCTTTCCTCTAGCTGAATCCTTTAAATACAGTTTAGACAAGAATAAACGATCTGGCTGATTCTGCAAACCAATATATCCAACTAACTTATCACCTTCATATACCTTATGATAATGATACTGCTGATGTTTTACTTGGTCTTGCATGGCATCAAAGCTCTGAAACTGTTTTACCATATAATCAATTTGTGCTTCTGAAATGATTCCAGGAAAGAATTCATGCCAAATCTTTTCGGCAAGAATAGCTACTTCTTTTAAATCATCCTCATTCTTACACTCTACAATATTAATACTTTTCATAATGCACCTTCGAACCATCAAATTTATCTTTTACAACCTCTTCTTGATCTATATATCCAAATGAAATCATCCACATTGGAACAATTCCTTTTGGCAATTTAAAATATTGGTTTAAAGCCAAATAACGCTCTTCATTCGGATACACACCCAGCCAGCATGAACCAATACCCAAACTTTTCGCTTCAACCAACATATTCTCTGTAGCCGCTGCCAAGTCTTGTTGACAATAATCCAAACTATCATTCTTATTTTTATCCGCACAAACAACCATTCCCATAGCTGCATTTTTTAGAAAGGGTGCATAGGGTGTCATTTGACTTAAATCCTTTAATGTATCTTTATTCTCAACGACAATAAACTGCCAAGGCTGACTATTTCTAGCACTAGGTGCACTAAATGCAGCCTTTAAAATTAAATCGATCTCTTCTTTCTTTAATGATTCTTGTTTATATTTTCTTATACTCGTACGATTAAAAATTGCATCCATACTCTTTACTCCTTTTTTCTGTATTATATCACCATTTTGAAAATTCGCTTTCATTATATAATGACTATTCTTTTCTTTGTGTTACAATACAAGCAGGAGGATTTAACCATGTTAAAATTTGAACCATTCTATCAAGAATATGAAAGAACATTAGATGCCTTCTCATTGGCATTCTCAACCATTTATTTTGAACAAATGACAATTGCACCAAAGAAAGGAATTCCTTATTCAAATGAAATGTTGTCTAGACTATCTAAACAAGCATTCATCATTGAAAATGATCCAGAAACCATTCAAAAGATCAAGGAATATGCAAAAACATTGCCAGAAGGAAGTTTGGAAAAGAAAGAAGTCGACTATCGTCTTGAAGCCTTAGCACAATCTGAAAACATTCCGAGTGATGTATATGCGAACTATGTCAAAGTCAAAGCCGATAGTGAACTTGCTTGGCATGAAGCTAAAGAAGCAGATAATTATGAGCATTTCAAACCTCATTTACAAGCAATCATGAAAGAGACTTTACACCTTTTAGAATATGACCCTAAATTTAATGGAAACAATGCGTATGATGTATTGTTAGACCGTTATGAAAAAGGAATGACACAAGAAAAATATGATGCATTCTTTAATAATGTGAAAGAGAAATTAGTTCCACTAATTCATGAAATTCAAAACAAACCACAAATCAATGATGACTTACTTCATGAAACTTATGCAGTGGATCGTCAAGAAAAATTTATGGATGTTATTTGTGACTTCATGAAAGTAGATTTTGGGAAAGTATACCTTTCAACGACAGAACACCCATTCACAGATTTCTTCTCAAGCAACGACACTCGTATCACAACACACTATTATCCAGATCAATTCTTAAGTGCTATCCTTTCAACTGTACACGAATATGGACACGCTCTTTATGGACTACAAATGGATCCTGCCTTTGAAGGAACCATGCTAACACAAGCTGTTGGTTCGGCTGCGCACGAATCGCAATCTCGTTTCTTAGAAAACCACGTTGGTAGAAGTCATGCATTCTGGCAAGCAAACTATAATCAATTAGTAAATTTATTCCCAGAATTTAAAGATGTGTCTGTTGACGAGTTAGTCAGCATGATCAATAAAACTGAATGTGCTTTGATTCGTACAGAAGCGGATGAATTGACATACCCATTACACATTATGGTTCGTTATGAAATCGAAAAAGAAATTGCGAAAGGCAACATAGACTATGATAAGCTTCCAGAACTATGGGCCGATAAATACGAAGAATATTTAGGTGTTCGTCCTACAAACTATAAAGAAGGTGTCTTACAAGACATGCACTGGTCTACAGGCTATTTAGGATACTTCCCAACATACGCATTGGGTAGTGCGTATGCTGCACAATTGTATGCAACAATGGAAAAACAATTTGATGTAGAAGAAGCCCTACTAACAAATCATTTTGAAAAGATTACAGACTGGTTAAAAGACAATGTACACCATTATGCTGCAAGTAAATCGATGGCTGAAATCGTAGAAGAAGTAAGTGGTGAACCATTTAATCCTGATTACTACACAGATTATTTAATTAAGAAATACAAGAAATTATACAATCTAGACTAACATTAAGAAGTGAGTAACATCACTTCTTTTCTTATTGACAAGAATGGTTAGATTGGTTAGTATATGGGTAGAAAGGAGCTTTATTTATGTTTTTTCAAGAAGATTTTGAACAAATGCGTTCTTTAGAACAAGACTTAACTTTTCTTTCTGCTAAGACTGAATTCGATGAATCAAACATCCCATTTAAAGAAAAGAACTTTGGCATTCAAAATCAAGATGGTATATACACGAATTTAGGACTACTTTTATCGGATCAATGTAAGCACACAATTAAAGTTGCAGTTTTTGATGGCGAAACGCAAAATATATTTCAAGATCGAAATGAATTTACCGGTTCATTATTCAAACAAATGCACGAAGTATATTCTTATATCGATTTTAGAAATCAAAAACATTCTAGTTTTTCAGGATTGAAAAGAATCGATAAAAGAGATTATCCAGAAGTAGCCATTAGAGAAGCTTTATTGAATCTAATTGTTCATCGTGAATATTCATATAGCGCAAGTTCCTTCATTCGTATATATACAGATCGTATTGAATTCACTTCAATCGGAGGCTTATTAAAAGGAATCACTTTAGAAGACATTCAGCTTGGTATTTCTGTTTGTCGAAACCCAAAACTCGCAAATATCTTTTACCGATTAGAACTCATTGAAGCTTATGGTACTGGCATTCAAAAGATTATTGATTCGTATTCAGAATCTGAATTCAAGCCTCAATTTGTGACAACAGAAAACGCCTTTAAAATCATTCTTCCAAACCTAAACTATCAAAAGAAAAACAATAAAATTCAGGAAGATATCGTTGTATATGATTGTCCTGAAAACAAAATATTAGAGTTTGCGAAAACACATGCCCAATTCACCCGTAAAGATGTTCAAGATACCTTTAACCTTTCTCAAACAACTTGTGGACGCATTTTAAATAGAATGAAAGAAGAAGGTCAAATCAGTCAACATGGAAAAGGAAAAAATACATTCTACATTCTAAAAGAAAAGAAGTGAGTCAAATCACTTCTTTATTTATACTCAAATAAACCATCATTCTTTTCTTCCATAGCCTTGATGATATGATATACAAATTCATTATAAGGCGTTCGAATATTTAGTTCTTTTCCCATCTTCATTATTGCACCCGAAAACATATCAATTTCCGTATGCCTTTTGGCATCCAAATCCTGCAGTGTAGAATATCTGGCCGTTTTAGGCACTGCACTACCACGTGTAGCACTTGGATCAGCCTTTGACATATCAA
Source organism: Holdemanella porci (assembly GCF_009696075.1). GTDB lineage: Bacteria > Bacillota_I > Bacilli_A > Erysipelotrichales > Erysipelotrichaceae > Holdemanella > Holdemanella porci. Next base: position 21,517 of record NZ_VUMR01000019.1, read on the forward strand.
TACCTTTAGCTTTTGCGATAGCCTCTAATTCATCCTTTAATCCAGACTGTATAGCCTTCATATGATCACTATCCGAGTAACATCCAACACCAGCTCCAAGAATAGCTTGAGGTAAGTTTTTCGTTACATTTAAGCGAAACTTGCTCCATATTTCTTCCTGAATATATGAAGTTGTTCGATAATGTAGATTACTTTGACTAAACAATTTATCGATTTCCTTATTTTCTTCTAGCACAATTCCAATCGTTGTTTCTGGATCAAATACATATCCTAAGCCTTCTTTATGACTTGCAACTTTAATCAATGAATACACCATATGCTGCATACCAATTTGATTTCCAATAATTTGTTCACTATCCACACCATTCATTAAAGACATGACTAAAGTATGTTCATCTACGATTTGTTTAATATCTTCTAAAGCATCTGATAAAGCATTGTATTTTAAACATACAATGAGTAGATCTACACCATGTGCTTCTTTGGGTGTTAATACTTCTGGATGATACATGATATTGTTGATTAAACAACCATTCTTTTTTAATCTCTCATTTCGTTCATCTTTTGCGATAACACTTAATTGTATATCGCACTTTGATAAGCCTTGAACCTCTCATCACCGCAGTGACGAGATTCTTGGGAACAGGCTTCTATTGAAACCTTTCTTACCAAGCTATCCCCGCAGTTCCTGCGGTTCTTTTTATTTTTAGCTAGTTTGCTAATATGCCCTGCATCAATATATTGATGGATGCATTTACATCTCTGTCATGATTTGAATGGCATTTTGGGCATATCCATTCTCTTACTGTTAAATCTTTTGTTCCTTCATTCTTATATCCGCAACAATGACAGGTCTGACTGCTCGCATAGAACGTGTCTACTTTCTTGATCACCTTTCCATACCACTCGGCTTTATATTCTAGCTGTGTTGTAAACTTTGACCAGGATACATCCGATATAGACTGGGCTAGATTGTGGTTTTTAAGCATGTTGTCGACTTTTAAGTCTTCGATGCAGATAATGTCATATTCTGTAATGATTCTTGTAGATAGTTTGTTGATAAAATCCATTCTTTGATTCGCTATCTTTTCATGAAGTCTTGCGATCTTGATCCTGTTTTTGATCCAGTTGCGGCCGCCCTTTGTTTTTCGTGACTGCTGCTTCTGTAGCTTTTTCAGTTTCTCAATCGACTTCTTCAGATATTTTGGATTTTCCACCTTTTCTCCATTACTCAATACGATAAAATCCTTGATACCTAGATCTATACCTGTTTCATTGTATGTTAGTGGAAATAAGACTTCTTCTACATCCGTATAACATAATGAAACATAATACTTTCCACTTGGTACTTGTGATACCGTTGCACTCAATAGTCTTCCCTTTGGCGTTCGTGTTTTCTTTATCTTTACAAGACCAATCTTAGGAAGCTTGACCTTATTTTCATAGAGTTCAATATTACCATTCGTATATTTTGTTGTATATGAATAACGATGCGTCTTCTTCGATTTGAATCTAGGATATTCCGCCTTTTTTCGAAAGAAATTGATATAAGCCGTATCCAGATTCTTTACACTGGACTGTAGAGCCACAGAATCCACTTCCTTAAGCCATTCATATTCTTTCTTTAAAGAAACTAGATCCTTAGCACATGCCGTATAGTTTAAAGTGATTCCATCTTTTTCATAGGCATCCTTACGTTTTGCCAGGTAATGATTATATACAAAACGAGTGCAGCCAAAAGTCTTGGCTAATAATATTCTTTGTTCTCTGTTTGGATACATACGATACTTGAATGCCTTTTCCATGATGATTTCTCCTTATTGATTCGCTATTTTCTTTTTTGACTTCTTATATACTCTATAATCTGTTCTTCTGTATTTTCAGAAACTGTAGCTACAAAATAAGAAGGATTCCATAGATGTCCACCCCATAACTTGGATCTTAGATCATCCCCAAGCTCTTTCATCAAGAGTCTGGCCGATACACCCTTCATAGCTTTTATAATATTTGGAATGTAATGCTGCGGCGTACAATTGATCAGCATACGGATGTAATCTTCCTCTATATTCATTTCCAGAATTTGAAAACCATTATCCTTTGAAATCTGAATCAGCAGCTCTTTTAATCTTGTTTCAATCTGTCCATTCAAAACATCACGACGATGCTTTACACACCATACAATATTATACTGTATAGAATAGACATAGCCTCTACCCTTAACAACTTCCATATGTTTTTCCTTCATTAATATTATAACATATGTATATACTTAAAGCACTATATTTATCAATTATTTTTAATTTATTTATCTAACATCTGCACATCTAATTCATCTCACGACTAAAGTCACGAGTGTTCTTAGATTGCATTATAAATACAATAGGAGCCAACAGCTCCCGCACCGAATATCGCAACCGTTTTAATTGTCATGTACTTCACTCTTTTCTTTTAAATGAACATGGTACTTTTCTTTTACATAAAGCCCCAACAAGATTCCAACTACATATAGAGAAATATCCCCTAAATCAAATACGCCTCTATGAAAGATCAACTGCATAAATTCACACAGAAAACCAATGAATACAGAAACAATGAAGTTTTCTTTGTTTGATGAAATAAATAATCCATTCACCCATGGCATAAACATAAAGTATCCAATATTAAATGCGAATACGATCCACTCTGTCCAAGAACCATAATAGATTTCTCTAAGACACGCAAATGGATTCAACTGAATAATACTGATACCTTGATCATAGCGAATTAATAGGGCAATAATTAAAAACAAATAATACGCAAAGAAAAACATGGCTCGATGTTTTACATTCCAGTTTTTCGTAAAAAACATCAACGCATCATATATAACGACCAGTTCAATGCACCATACAACAAATTGAATTAGATACCATCCCATGCCAAAAATTTCCATTAAAACAGCTGTGACGTAGTAATGAATGAACAAGGATAAAACTAAACTTAAAATTAAGTATCTCCAATTTTTCATTTTAAAGTCCCCTTATTTTCTTTATATTATGACACACCAAACTTTAAAATTCATTAAAAATCTAAAATTGAAGCATCCCACCCCATATCGCGATAGCCTTGTTTACAACGTTCCATATACGAGTCACTCGGTTTACATATTGGAAAACGACTATACATTTGGTAGATAAAGCCCGTGATTGTTTCATTGTTTTCTAATAATACCTTTTCATCAAAACAATCATATAAGTATGGATAGTCTTCATATTCATCTAAACTCTTCTTATCATTTTCGCTCACATCCCATACGGCAACTCGTACAAAATCTCCTTGTTTCTTATCTACTGTAAGATAAGCTCGTCCAGGATTTCCACGATATGTAAGTGTATAGTTTTCAAGTCTTGCCAAAGACACAAACTTCGCATCTTTACATCGTTGCTTCATTTCTTCTTTGTTTAAATTACTTCCATATGCGATATAATACATATTTTCCCCCTAAAGAAAATAGGATGACGAATCATCCTATAGTTTACTTTCAATATTTTGCATCAACATTGCCTCAGGCATATATCCTGAGAATGCTGCAGCTTGTTGTCCTTTTTTAAATAGAATCATTGTTGGAACAGACATAATGCCAAATCTTTGCGCTAAATCTGGACTTTCATCCACATCCACCTTTACGATTTTTACTTTTCCATCTAATTTATTTGCGACTGATTCAAGTACAGGTGTCAACATTTTACATGGTCCACACCAAGTTGCGAAGAAGTCGACTAAAACTGCATCTTCATTCATTAATGCGTTAAATTCTTCTGTATTTACAATTTTCATACAAGGTTCCTCCTTATCTAATTCCATTCTATAACAAGCCTTTGCGTAAGTCCATTTCTTTGCCCGCCAACAAAGCATCAATGACTTTTCCAATACCATTATTCATATTGGTGTCCGTAACTACAGTAGCTGCATACTTAGCTTCATCCATCGCATTCCCCATAGCTACACCAATACCTACTTGTTGAAGCATCTTCAAATCGTTTTGTGCATCTCCAAAAGCCATGACCTCATTCATGCTGATTCCAAGTTTCTCACAGATTTTCCACAATGCACTAGCCTTATTGACATGTTTTGGCATAATCTCTAGCCAATCTGGACCTATCAACAATACATCATAATCACTTAAAGCTGCTTTAATTCCCTCAAAATTCTTTTCAAAGAATCTAGGAGAATGCACCATAATCACTTTATTGATATCTTGCGTCAAACGAATTTCTTCAAAAGGCAAATCAATAAAATTACGATTTTCTTTGCCATCCTTCAAGCCATAATCATCTAGCTCTCCAAAAATAGCATTTTTGACTTTTTTCTTTACACGATTCAATGAAGATATGTAACTATAAAAATCATATCCACATTGAAAAATTCCTTCGACACCAAATTCCTTACAAACTTTCTGTATTTTGATTCCATCTTCTGTTGTTAAAACATCATCCAAATCATATTCTTTATTTTCAAAATCATATATAATCTGACCATTTACTAATGCCAAAAAATGATTTCCATTCTCTAATCCTAATGGTTCATATACAAATTTACATCCGTTTTTATCTCGACCCGACGCAATCACAACGTGCATACCTTGTGCCATCGCCCTTTGAATCGAATTCACCGTTCTTGGATCCATTCTTTTTGATTCGTCTAAAAGTAAAGTTCCATCTAAATCAAAAGACAAACACTTTATAGTCATAATTATTTATCCAATTCTTCTTGATATGAGAACAATTTTGTACAATATTCTCCATTAAAACATGCCAAGCATAAACCAACGCCATGCGTAGCTTCCTTCATTTCTTCTTCGGTCATAAAACGTAATGTATCCGCATGAATGTAGTCACGAATTTCTTCTACACTCATCTTAGCACCAATCAATTGATCCTTTGTAGAAGTATCTACACCATAGAAACATGGACTCGTGATGACTGGACTAGCGATACGAACATGTACTTGGGTAGCTCCTGCATCCTTCAATAATTGTACAATTCTTCTTGAAGTCGTACCACGTACAATCGAATCATCAATCATAACAATTGATTTTCCTTTAACCACGCTAGATACAGGACTTAATTTTAATCGAACGCTGCGATCACGCATTGCTTGTGTAGGTTGAATAAATGTACGTCCTACATAACGGTTTTTAATCAATCCAGTTTCAAATGGAATACCCGCCTCTTCTGCATAACCAATGGCTGCTGATAAAGATGAGTCTGGAACACCAATAACGATATCCGCATGTAAATCTTTATCTTCTCTAGCAAGAATAGATCCTGTAGCCTTACGGAACGCATGTACATTGATACCTTCCACTACACTATCTGGTCTTGCGAAATAAATGTACTCCATTGCGCACATATGGTTATCTGTATTTGTTGAATAAAATTCATGTTTCACAATACCCTTATGGAACTCTACGATTTCTCCTGGTTTTAAATCCACACTTTCATAAATTCCCATAACTTCAAAAGCACATGTTTCACTACTAATTACGTAGCCATCTTTACTTTTGGCATAACTTAAAGGTCTTAAACCATGACGATCACGAACCGCATAAATAGTATCCTCATTCATAACTAAGAAAGAGAATGCACCTTCAATACGATTTGCAGTCTTCATAACACGTTCTTTTAAAGTACCTTTTTGTTTCTGAATCAAGTGAAGAATAATTTCACTATCACTTGTTCCCTGGAAAATAGCCCCTTCATTTTCAAGTTCAATACGAAGCTCTTTTTCGTTAACAATCTGTCCATTATGAACGATAGCTAAACTTCCATTATGTCCCTTTGATACAATTGGCTGAATGTTTTCATTTTCCTGACCACCAGCTGTACTATAACGAACATGCCCAACTGCTAATCTTCCGACCATAGAATCTAATTTTTCTCTTTGAAAAACATCTACAGTCAAGCCTTTTCCTTTTTGCAAAGTGATATTTTCGCCATCTGAAACGGCAATACCACTCGCTTCCTGACCCCTATGTTGCAAGGAATGCAAACCATAATACGTAATACTTGCTGCATTATCTACGCGATATGCACCAAACACACCACACTCTTCATGAATTTCACCAAACATAACTGATCTCCTTTGCCACAACATTATATCATGCATATAAGAAAAAATGGACAACTTTTCGTCATCCATTCATTTCTTTTAAGCGTTCTTTTCGATTTAGATATAAAACACCTATTTTATACACGGGAGTTTGACACCCCTTTTCACAATTGATCTTAAACATAGCGCTTAAACTAGCGCTTTTCTTTTACTTTTTTTGTCAAATTATTTGTTTTTGTATATCGTATTATCTCGTATTCTATGATATAATTGTATTAGGTGATATTTATGCGTGTTACAACTACTAAATCTAAATCAGATGAATCTTTTTATATCAATTATGCTTTCATCAACGAAAAAGGAAAAAGCACTTCGAGAATCTACAAGAA
>NZ_VUMR01000002.1 GCF_009696075.1 Holdemanella porci
ATATGCACAAGAATCTACAATATCCAGGACAGTCATGTTCAATATCTCATTCTATTTTTAATGTGATTGGTTCCTTATCAAATCAAATTCGAGATGTTTTACCTGTCCTATAAATATACTAGCATCAGATGGTGAATATTCAGAATATATGGAAATTGAACAGGAAAAATATGATAAGATGATGGAAAAAGCAGGAATAAAGGCATTAAAACGAGCATTTGAGCTTGGTGCCTTTACACAGGAGAAATTGGAATTATGGCTCAAGTAAAAAAGAAAAAGAAGAAACAGACAGAAGCACAAAGATTAGCACATCGTGATGCGGTCATTGCGCATGCAGACAATAAATTCGTTGCAGAACTTACAGAAAAGATGGACGCATTCATTTATACAAAGGATTTTTATATTGCCCTTTATAAACAATTGGAAAAAGGAATGACAGCTATCGAAGCCTATGAATCATTGGGATTCGACACAAAAACACTTGGAAAAGACTGTGCGCAGTCTGCAGCCAAAAGAGCAAGACAATAGCTTACAATACATCTATATCAAATTGTGATGAGTATTGGTTTATTCATAGAGAAAATGAAAATGTGTATATATATTCATTTGATAATATTGATAGTGTCATGGAACTGTATAAAGAGGGTATGATTAGTGCTATTTCTGAACCAAGTTTGATAGAATCGTTGATTGATTTAAAAAGGTTCAAATGCAGCAATTAATTCTTCCACAGTTGAACAGGAAGGTATGTTTGGATCATTTACTAATTTTCTTAACTAAAGGACATTATCATTTTGTTCATTGTTTTAGAAGGGTGTTAGGTGAAATAATGTTTTAGTTTTTTTGAGAATACTGTGATTGATTTTAAGGTAAATATTGGTATAATTATATTGAAGGTAGCAATACCTTTAGATGTGGTAAGCATCTTTAAAAGTTGTGGTCGGATGAGAGACGGTAAACGCTCATGTCTATTTACATGCTCGACAACCGAGAGAAAAGTTGTAGTCGGATGAGAGACGGTAAACGCTCATGTCTAATCATTGTCGACAACCGACAGAAAAACTTACCAGATATGTATTAAAAGGAGTAGTGATACTCCTTATTTTTTTTAGAGGTACACATGGGAACGAATCGAAATATTTTAAGACCAGGTCAAAAGGAGAGATTACGTAGAGGAGCGATTCAAGGAAGTTGTTACTACAATCATTTTTTAAAAGATAAAACTTTTGTCGTTGTTACAGAAGATTATATGTATTGTTCAATAACATTTAAAAAGCAAGATTTCTGCCATTTTACAGGACTATCAATAGCTCGAGTATCAGAAAGTAATTTCTTTGACATTTGCCTTAATGGGACTATTACTAATTCCAATATAAGAGATGAACAACATTATGACTACAATACATTAAGAGTCAAAAATAACATTTTAAAAAAATTAAATAAGTTTTTGCATGCGGATGCGTCAACGAATTTATTTATTTCTGGTTTAGTTACAAATACATTTACTTTTTCTTGTGCTATTCGAAATGATACAGAAAATATGACAATTTGTTTTGTTGGAGAAAACAATCGCGCTCGCAGTCTTCGAAAAGCAAGAAATTCTAGAAATACTCAATCTGAAAAGCAAATCATTGGAATTTTTGAGTTGTATAATAACAAATGGGATAAATGTATATATATCCGCAACAGGCAAGATATTGTAGATAATTTTAATCATGATATTTTTTCTGATGAGCTAAAAAGATATTTACATATTGATTAATTACTAACGTTGATTTTTTGAAAGTCACATTTAATAAAAAATGATATAGATATTATTATCATTAAATAAACTAGTGCTATTTACCTTAAGAGACAAAAGAAATGTAATGACATATTATCTACAAGTTTATTCAGCATTATAACAATATGGTGAGTTACATATAATAATGATTGGAACAAGATGTTTTAAGTTGGATTCATGAAAATTAATAATATCTTAGGTAGTATTCAAAACAAAGATATATGCTCAGAAGTCAATTTATGTAAAATGTTGTGTAAGTGTCAATTCTAGCTCTATATCCTAATTTATTAAATGTTTCTATATACGAGAAAAAGCACCTCGATAACGAGGTGCGATTATTTGTCTAATGCAGTAATTAATTCTTCCGTAGTTGAATAGGAAGGCGTGTTTGGATCATCTAGCATTTGTTTGCCTTCTTCAATGGCTTCAATTGTTGTTTGGTTTGGTTCGTGATTCTTCATTTTTCCTCCATGTAGACAAAAAAAGGCCCCTCTGATAAAAGTGGAACAGATTTAGCGTGATAGGTACGTTACTTACAACAGAATCATATCAGAAATAAAAAAAGAAGTCATCTGACTTCTTAATCCTTCATTACGCGATTTCGTTAATAGCTTTTGCTAAACGTGCTTTTTGACGGCTAGCGTAGTTTTTGTGGTGAATACCTTTAGCTACGGCTTTGTCCAATTTAGAACTGCAGTCGTTGTAAGCTGCTACAGCAGCTTCTTTATCTTTAGCATCAACAGCTGCTAATACAGCTTTAATACTTGATTTCAATGCTGATTTTTTAGATACGACTAATTTGTGAGCCTTGTTATTTGTTTTAACACGTTTCTTTTGAGATTTAATCTGTGGCATGAAGTGCACCTCCTGACATAAATTGCATATGGATTATAGCAAAATTTCTGATTTATTGCAACACAACTTCAAAAAAATACGCTATAATACTCTAGTATTGGAGTGATATTATGGAAAACAGACGCATTATTTTTATGGGAACACCCAAAATTGCTAGTGTCGTATTAAAAACAATGTTAGAAAATGATATACATGTAGGCTTAGTGGTAACACAGCCGGATAAGAAAAAGGGTAGAAAACAACAGTTAGTTTATTCAGAAGTCAAAGAAGTGGCTTTAGAATATGACATTCCTGTCTTTCAGCCTGTTAAAATTAAATCAGACTATCAAACGATTCTTGATTTTGCCCCTGATTTAATTGTGACTTGTGCTTATGGACAAATTGTACCTAAGGAAGTCTTGGACTTTCCTGTGTTTGGTTGTGTAAACCTTCATGGTTCTTTGCTTCCTAAATATAGAGGGGGAGCCCCAATCCAAAGAGCCATTTGGAATGGTGATAAAGTAAGTGGGATGTCCTTAATGAAAATGGCACCTAAAATGGATGCAGGTCCTGTTTTAGCCCAAAAAGAAATTGAAATATTGCCTGAAGACAATTCCACATCTTTATTTGAAAAGATGGGTATTTGTGCAAGTGAGTTATTACTGGAACATTTTGAAGAGATTTGTTCTGGAAAGGCTGTCTATGTAGAGCAGGATGAAAGTCAGGTTGTATTCTCGCCTATTTTATCTAAAGAAGAAGAACATATCGATTTAAATCAGGATGATGAACACATCTTGAATCAAATTCGTGCTTTCTCAGATGCACCAGGTGCTTATGTATTGTTGAATGGAAAGAAATTTAAGATTTTAAAGGCAAGTTATTTAGATGAACAGAATGAGTTTGGTCGTCTTATCAAGATTGGCAAGAACAAACTTGGCATTGGTCTTCATTTGGGTACACTTGTGATTGAAACTTGTCAAATGGAAGGAAAGCCAGTCATGGATTGTGCTAGCTTTTTTAATGGACAGGGTCGTAACTTGGTAGGAAATATTGTAGATTAGGGGGAAATCTATGGATCAAAAGAATGTTCGAAATTTTTGTATCATTGCACATATTGACCACGGAAAAAGTACGTTAGCCGATCGTATCTTGGAACTTACGGATACGGTGGAAAAGCGTGAAATGAAAGATCAAATTCTAGATTCAATGGATCTAGAAAGAGAGCGTGGTATCACAATTAAATTAAATGCTGTACAGCTTGTATATCATGCCAAAGATGGACAAGACTACTTGTTCCATCTTATTGATACACCAGGCCATGTCGACTTTACATATGAAGTGTCTCGCTCTTTAGCGGCATGTGATGGGGCTATCTTAGTTGTGGATGCAGCTCAAGGCGTACAAGCACAGACTTTAGCCAATGTATATTTGGCATTAGAAAACGACTTGGAAATCTTGCCTGTATTAAATAAGGTGGATCTTCCAAGTGCCCAACCAGAAGTGGTGAAAAAAGAAATTGAAGATTTAATTGGATTGGATTGTAGTGAAGCGGTTGAAATCAGTGCTAAATCGGGATTGAATGTCGATAAAGTGCTAGAAGAAATCGTGCATAAATTACCAAGTCCAAAAGGGGATAAAGAAGCACCAACACAAGCTTTAGTTTTTGACTCTTTCTACGATTCCTATCGTGGAATCATTGCGTTTGTATCGGTAAAGAATGGAACAATCAAACCAAAAGATAAGATTCGCTTTATGGCAACCGGCGCTGAATATGAGGTCACAGAAGTGGGTGTTCGTACACCAAAAGAAGTTGTGGAAGACCAATTGAACTGTGGAGATGTAGGATGGGTCAGTGCAGCCATTAAAAACATTGAAGATGTTCGTGTCGGTGATACGATTACAGTTGCATCCAATCCTGCAAGTGAACCACTATCTGGATATCGTGAAATGCACCCGATGGTATATTGTGGTTTGTATCCTGTAGACAATGCGCGTTATGACGATTTAAAAGAAGCGTTGTCCAAATTAAAATTAAATGATGCGGCTCTACACTATGAACCGGAAACATCACAAGCTTTAGGGTTTGGATTTCGATGCGGATTCTTAGGTTTATTACATATGGACGTAGTTGAAGAGCGTTTAGAGCGTGAATACAATCTTAGTTTGATCGCAACAAGTCCTTCCGTAATTTATCATGTCTATAAAACAGATGGTACTATGGAAGAAATCGATAACCCATCGGCTTTACCAGAACCTCAAAAAGTGGATCATATTGAAGAACCTTATGTGAAGTGTGACATTATGGTGCCAAAAGAATTTGTGGGTCCGATGATGGATCTTTGTCAGAAAAAACGTGGCGAATATGTAGACCTTCAAGTTTTAGATGATGTTCGTATGATGATGGTTTACCAAATGCCATTAAGTGAAATTATTTATGATTTCTTTGATAAGATGAAATCTTGTACAAAAGGATATGCTAGTTTTGACTATGAATTTAGCGGATACCGTACAAGTAGTCTAGTGAAGATGGATATTTTATTAAATGGACAGATCGTCGATGCCCTATCTACCATTGTGTTTAGAGATTTTGCGTATAACCGCGGTAACGCGATGGCCGTAAAATTAAAAGACTTGATTCCTAAGCAGCAATTTGAAATTCCTGTACAGGCAGCTATTGGTGGAAAGATCATTGCACGTACAAACATTAAGGCATTGCGTAAAAACGTATTGGCAAAATGTTATGGTGGCGATATCTCACGTAAAAAGAAATTGTTAGAGAAACAAAAAGAAGGAAAGAAACGTATGAAGATGGTTGGATCGGTAGAGATTCCTCAAGAAGCCTTCATGGCCGTTTTAAGTATGGATGACGACTAATGGTACCATCAGCCTATGTACATATTCCATTCTGTGATTCGATATGTGCGTATTGTGATTTTGTCCGGATTCAAAAAAATGAACAGTTCTTTTCGAGTTGGAAAGAAAAGTTAATACAAGAAATTCAAGAGTATAAGATTTCAAATCTTCATACTCTTTATTTTGGTGGGGGCACACCAAGTGTATTAAGTTTGGATGATTTTGCATCGATAAGAAATTGTTTTCCCAAAGATATTGATGAATTTACCGTAGAATGCAATCCCGAATCCTTAGATGAAGAAAAACTAGCATCTTATGTTTCTTTGGGAGTCAACCGTATTAGTTTGGGTGTACAAAGCTTTAATGATGATCTATTAAAAGTCTGTCGAAGAAGACATACATCCAATCAGGCTAAGAATGTGATTCGATGGATTCAAGAAAGTGGAATTCATAATTTCTCCATTGATTTAATTTTTGGACTTCCCAATCAAACAATGGAAGATGTGAAAATAGATATTTCCACATTTTTAAGTTTAGATATACCACACTTATCCATCTATTCTTTACAGATTGAAGAAAATTCAATATTTGGAAAGACAGGTGTAGAGCCTTGTGATCCAGATCTTGAAGCGGATATGTTTGAATACATTACCAAAACACTTGAAGCAGCCGGATATATTCATTATGAGATTTCTAGCTTTTGTAAGCCAGGCTATTATTCCAAACATAATCTAGCCTATTGGCAAGATAAAGACTTCTATGGCTTTGGCTGTGGCGCAAGTGGAAGACTTGATGGCATTCGTTATGATAATACGACAAGTTTAAAGCAGTATTGTTTGAAGGGTCCTTGTTCTACATATATTCCTGAACCACTATCTGAACGAGGTATGGATGCGATCATGATGGCATTGCGTACAAAGTTTGGGTTGAATATAAGAGAATGGAATTTGAAATATCAGAATGATTTTAAAAATCATTATGCCACTGTATTAGATACGTATCGTGAGTATTTTTGTTTCGAAGGGGAATGTATCTATTTAAATGATGCTGGACTTGAAATATTAAATACGATTCTAGTTGATTTTATGATGATAGAATGATATCATTTAGTAGCTTTTGTACTGAGAGTCTGGAAACTTCCAACCTTTCGCTCGGTAGAAAAGGACTAATATACATGGAGGAAGAAAAAATGTTATTAAAATCTGAAAAACAAGCAATTATGCAAGAGTATGCAGTACACGAAGGTGACACAGGTTCTCCTGAAGTTCAAATCGCAGTATTGACTGAAGAAATCAACCGTTTAACTGAACACTTCAAAGAACACAAACATGATTACCACTCACAACGTGGATTGATGAAAAAAGTTGGTCGTCGTAAAAAATTGTTAGCTTACTTGAAGGGTAAAGATTTAGACCGTTACAAAGCATTGATCGCTAAATTAGGTTTAAGAAAGTAATCGAAAAGATTACTTTTTTTTTATGCATTTATTTGATAAAATATAAAAGTATGATTGAGGTGAAAAAATGGCGAAACAAGAGTTTCATTTAGATTTTTGTGGTCGGGGGATCACAGTAGAAACTGGTGAAATCGCAAAACAGGCTGATGGAGCCGTTATTATCCGTTATGGAGATACAGTGACTTTATCAACTGCTTGTGCATCAAACCAGGCAAAAGAAGGGATTGACTTTTTCCCTTTAACAGTAAGTTTTGAAGAAAAGTTATATTCTGTTGGAAAAATTCCAGGAGGATTTTTACGTCGTGAAGGAAGACCAAGCGAACATGCGACATTAACAGCTCGTATGATCGACCGTCCAATCCGTCCTTTATTTGCGGAAGGATTCCGTAATGAAGTACAGGTTGTCAACACGGTATTAAGTGTAGATCAAGATGCAAGTCCTGAAATGGCAGCTATGTTTGGTGCTTCATTGGCATTATGTATTTCAGATATTCCATTCAATGGGCCAATCGCAGGTGTTAAAGTTGGACGTATCAATGGAGAATTGGTTGCCAACCCTACAGTGGCTCAAATGGAAGAAAGTGATATCGATTTAACTGTTGCGGGTACTGCAAAAGCTTTAAACATGGTTGAAGCTGGAGCTAAAGAAGTTAGCGAAGAAGATATGCTTGCGGCATTGATGTTTGGACATGAACAAATCAAAAAATTATGTGCATTCCAAGAAGAAATCGTAGCCGCTTGTGGTAAAGAAAAACGTGAAATCGAATTGTATGCCGTAGATGAAACAATCGATCGTGAAGTTCGTGCAAACTTTGAAGCACAAATTCGTGCAGCTGTATCGATTAAAGAAAAATTAGAGCGTTACGGAAAAATTGATGATTTAACAGATGAAGCTGCTGAAATGATCGCAAACAAAGAATATGAATCTGAAAAAGATCAAAACAATGCGGTGAAACAAGCTCGTGAAATCTGTCGTGGTATTGAAGCAGATGAAGTACGTCGTTTGATCATTGAAGATAAAGTACGTCCAGATGGCCGTCAAATCGATGAAATCCGTCCATTGAACTCACAAGTTGATTTACTTCCTCGTGTTCATGGTTCGGCTTTATTTACGCGTGGAGAAACACAGGTATTATCTACAACTACATTGGGTGCATTAAATGACAACCAGATCATTGATGACTTAACTGTTGTTGATTCAAAACGTTTCATGCACCATTATAATTTCCCACCATATTGCGTTGGTGAAACTGGACGTATGGGAAATCCAGGACGTCGTGAAATTGGTCATGGTGCCTTAGGCGAAAGAGCTTTAGCTCAAGTATTACCAAGTGTAGATGAATTCCCATATACAATTCGTACAGTAGCGGATGTTATGGAAAGTAACGGATCTAGTTCTCAGGCAAGTATTTGTGCAGGAACAATGTCTTTAATGGCTGCTGGTGTTCCAATCAAAGCACCTGTTGCGGGTATTGCGATGGGATTGATCATGGATGATAATTCAGGTAAATATACTGTTTTAACAGATATCCAAGGTATGGAAGACCACTTTGGAGATATGGACTTTAAGGTTGCCGGAACGAAAAATGGTATCACAGCTTTACAGATGGATATCAAAGTAACAGGTATTACTAAAAATATCTTCGAAGAAGCATTGGCACAAGCTCACAAGGCACGTTTAGAAATCTTAGATAACATGTTGGCATGTATCCCGAGTCCAAGAGAACAATTGAGTCCATATGCACCTAAGATTGCGATGATGAACATAGATCCAGATAAGATTAAAGATGTAATCGGACCTGGTGGAAAAATGATCAACGAAATCATTGCGCAATGTGACAATGTAAAAATTGATATTGATGATGATGGAAAAGTAGTTATCTACCACAATGATTATGATACAATCGAAAAGGCGAAACAAATGATTAGTGACATCGTACGTGTTGCCAAAGTTGGAGATGTATTTGCAGCAAAAGTTGTTCGTCTAGAAAAATTCGGTGCATTCGTTAACTTGTTTGGTAATACAGATGGTTTATTACACATTTCTAAAATTTCTCACCACCGTGTAGATAAAGTAGAAGACGTGTTAAAACTTGGTGATATCATCGATGTTAAGGTTACAGAAATCGACAATAAGGGTCGTATCAATGTAAGCGCAAAAGCTTTACTTCCAAAACCTAAAACGGAAGAAGAAAAAACAGAAGCGTAAAAGTTAGGAACTCGTTAAAAACGAGTTCTTTTTTCTTGACTATGTGGTAAAATAGTTGGGTAGAGGTGAAAATTATGGATTTTAATACAGAAGTACTTAAATATAAAGACGATTTCTTAAAAGACTTAAACACACTTGTATCGTATGAAAGTGTTCGTGATGAATCAACGAAAGCTGAAAATGCTCCTTTTGGAAAAAACTGTCGTGACGTATTGGATGCCATGTTAGATATGGCCAAGCGCGATGGCTTTGAAACCAAAGACATTGATGGATATGCAGGCGTTGTTGAATATGGTCAAGGAGAAGAAACATTTGGTGTTTTAGGACACTTGGACATTGTGCCACTAGGAGAGGGATGGACAAAAGATCCTTTAAAAGTAACATTAGAAAATGGCTACATCTTTGGACGTGGTGTTATGGATGATAAAGGTCCTGCATTAGCTGGATACTATGCATTAAAGATGATTCGTGACTTAAACATTCCTTTGAAAAAAAGAGTCATGTTGATTACGGGATGCGATGAAGAATCTGGTATGGAATGTATGAACTACTATGTTGATCATGCTGAAGTTCCACAAATGGGATTTGTACCCGATGCCAATTTCCCAGTTATTTATGGTGAAAAAGGTGGCTTACATGTTGGCTTAGTAAGTAGTGATGCAACTGTCATCAAAAAACTTCATGCGGGAAGCCGTCCAAATATTGTGATTGGTAAAGCCGATGTCACAGTGGATGTCATGAGTTATCAACAAGAAGATTTATTTAAGTTCTATTGTGCTACGCAAGGTGTTAAGGGTTCCATCAAAAGAAGTGAAGATGGTGTAACTTTACATATTGATGGTGCATTTGCGCATGCAGCTATGCCATATAACGGTATAAATGCCGCTGTCTTATTGTTGAACTTTATTGGTGAAGCCTATGATGATCAACTTTCAAAAGATTTATATTTCTTATTAAAAGACTGGATGGGTAAACCAGTAGGTATTGAAAAAGATGGCTTATATATGTCTTTCTTGACAATGAATACAGGCATTGTCAATATGGAAAACAATGAAACAGACATCTTAATTGATATTCGTTATCCAAATGATACAAATGCCGATGAAATCATGGCAAAATTTGATGCAGCATGTGCAAACTTGACTTCAAATATAAAAGCAGAAAATCGTGGAGATTCAAAACCATTATTCGTAGACCCAGATTCTCGTTTAGTGAAAGATTTAATGAGTGTCTATCAAAAATACACAGGCGATACTTTCTCTTGTCCAATCACAATTGGTGGTGGAACATATGCTCGTAAATTTGAAAATTTTGTATCGTATGGACCAGAACTTCCAAATGAAGTGATTGAAACCGATGCGTTTGTAGGAGGATGTCACCAACGTGATGAAGGTATTAAATTAGATAACTTATTACAGGCTATCTGTATTTATGCCGATGCGATCGTGACATTGTGCAGCTAATATGAGAATGCGTAAAGTAAAGTGGGCAACGGATTATTTGCCTACTGCGAGTTGTTTAGTAAAAGAACCATCTAAACAAGCAGGAAACTGGAAAAAGCTATTGGATACAGATACTTTACATATCGAAATTGGGTGTGGTAAAGGAAACTATTCTTTAGATATGGCTAAGATGTATCCAGACACTGGATTTATTGCGATTGAAAAGAATGAGAGTGCTGCAGGTATTGCCGCTAAAAAATACGATGAGGATACAGAAAAGAAGCGTTTGAAACTGATTCAAGATGATGCGAGTTCCATTGGAGAATGGTTTGGTCCGCGTGAAGTGGATGTGATCCACTTAAATTTCTCGGATCCATGGCCTAAAAAGCGCTATGCGAAAAGACGTTTATCCAGCGCTACTTTTTTAGATCAATACAAGCGTATTTTATCTTTCAATGGTGAAATCCAAATGAAGACCGATAACAGTGCTTTATTTGAATATAGCTTGATTGAATTTCAAAATGCCGGTTTTAAGATGGTTGAAATCAGTGTAGATTATCGTCGTGAAAAACATGATGAAGATGCAATTACAGAATATGAACAAAAATTTATTTCATTGGGTCAGCCAATTTATCGTTGTGTTTGGAGGTATGCACATGACTGAGCTTCATAATAAAGACGAATTTTTAAACGCATTAACAAATTCAGGCATTCAAGTGATGATGTTTACAGCATTTTGGTGTCCAGACTGTATGTACATCAAACCTTTCTTGCCTGAAATTGAAGAACAATTTAGTGATTTACAGTTCTATTCTTTAAATCGTGATCATTGTATGGATATTGCGATTGAATATGAAGTGATGGGGATTCCTAGCTTTATATGTTTCAAGGATGGAAAAGAAATATCAAGATTTGTTTCTACACTTCGCAAGACAAAAGAAGAAATAGAAGCATTTCTGAATCAGACAATAGAAAGTGAGAAGGAAATATGTTAAAGGATTTAATGCATGCGATCTTCAATGAAGATGTTGAAGAAGACGATGAAGAAGAAGTCGTAGAAGAACCTGCGAAACAAGAAGAAGGAACACCAGAACCTGTTGTTGCACAACCACAAGTTCTAGAAGATGAAGAAGTTGTAAAGCCAGAACCAATTTTAAAGGAAGCAGCAAGCTCTATTGAAACGGATCCTGAAAACTTTATGAATTCTCCTATTTTTGAAAAGGCGATTATTCAACCTAAACCTAAGAAGACAACAATTTTCCAAGGTTTAGATATCGATTCGATTGCACAAGAAGAGGCAAAACCGAAACAAAAAGTGTATAAATACGATCGTCATAAATCGGTAAAAGTACGTCGTGTTGCCGAAGATTTAGATTATCAGCCAGTCCTTTCTCCAATCTTTGGAAATGTGGAAGATTCTAAAAAAGAATTTGATAAAGTGCATGATGCGATTACGTTAAACAAACCAGAAGACGAAGATTTCTCAAAAATCTTATCTCCCATGTATGGAACATACTTACCAAGTATGCAGCCTGCGGATTCCATTCCTGAATACAAGGTTGAAGAATCAAAGAAAAATATGAAGCTTTCTGAAATGTTAGAGAAGCCAAAAAAGGAAACAAACAAACAAGAATCGTTATTTGACAAAGAAGGTGAATAAAATGGCTTATCATTTTATTGGTATTAAAGGAACAGGCATGGCTGCCTTGGCATGTATCTTACATGATGAACATAAAGAAGTCACAGGTAGTGATATCGATAAATATATCTTTACAGAAGATGGATTAAGAGCGCGTCATATTCCAATCTATTCATTCAGTCCCGATAACATTAAGGATAATGACACAGTGATCATTGGTTTATCTTTTGATCAAACGCATCCGGAAGTAAAAGCGGCGATGGACAATCCAACTGTAAAAACATATTATTATAATGAATACTTAGGTATTTTATTAGAGTCATACAGTTCTATCTGTGTTGCGGGAACGCATGGTAAGTCCACAACAACAGGCATTTTAGGCCAAGTTCTTTCTTTACAAGATGAATGTGCATACTTAATTGGAGATGGTCATGGCTATATGCCAGAACGTGCCAACCATTTTGTGCTAGAATCTTGTGAATTTCAAAGACATTTCTTGGCATATCATCCAGATTATGCGATCATCACCAATATTGAATTGGATCACATTGACTATTATAAAGATATGGATGATTATGTATCGGCATTCCAAAGTTTTGCCAACCAAGTCAAAAAAGGCATTGTCATTTTTGGAGATGATGAACACCTTAAAAATCTACACTACAATGTGCCGGTAACTACATATGGTTTAAAGGATGGCAATGATTATCAAGCCATCAATATTGAACAAGGTCCATTTGGTATGCATTTTGATTGTAAGCATAATGGTGAAATTCTAGCTCACGTTGAATTAAATGAAGTGGGAGATGCCTTTATGCAAGATGCCTTAGGATGTTTTGCACTAGCCTATATGTTAGGTATGCCTGCAGATATCATTGTACAAGGCTTACAAGACTATAAAGGAATTGCTCGTCGATTTGTGATTGATGAAGTCAAGGATAGTGTATTAGTCGATGACTATGCACACCATCCAACAGCGATTCGTCTAATGATAGATGCAGTTCGTAAAAAATATCCAGAAAAGAAAATCGTAGCGTTATATAAACCAGATCGTTATTCACGTCTACAATATTTCTTGGATGACTTTGCCAAGAGTTTAAATACGGCGGATCAAGTATGTTTACTGGATTTCCCTAAAAATGCCGTAAGAGAAGATGAAACAATCACAGTCACAATTCAAGATTTGATGGATCGTTGTCCTAATGCGATTTTATTAGATGTAGATGATGCTTCAGCTGAAAAGTTAAAAACATTAGCTCCAGCAGCCTTTGTCTTCATGTCTAGTAAGGACATCTACTTATTGAGAGATAAATTAGAAAAAATGTTATAAGAGTATTTAAGGATACTTGTAGATTGTTGAAAAAGCCTATACCTTTTTATAAGGGAATAGGCTTTTTGTTCTGTTTAGACAGAAGAAGTGAAATCATATCCTATGGAAAACCATTGACCTAAGACGAAGTTAAAAACTAGCAAGGGTGGGTGATTTATTTATGAAAAAACCAAAGGTGGCTTTTATCTGTGTACATAATACGTGCCGTAGTCAAATTGCCTAAGCATTGTCAAAACACCTTTCTTCAAATGTATTTGAAAGCTATTCCGCTGGAACAGAAACAAAACCACAAATCAATCAAGATGACGTACGTTTAATGAAAGACCTGGATTAAATAGACATGGAAAAAACACAATATTCTAAATTGTTGTCAGAAATAGTGCGAGTAGATATTGTGATCACAATGGGATGTAATGTAAATTGTCCTGCGATTCCATGTGAATATAGAGAATATGGGGGATGGAGGGATCCTACTGGAAAAAATGATGTGGAGTTTTCAAAAGGCATTCACTCCATTCATACGAAAATACTTGAATGAACAGAGAAAATAAAAAAGGATGAGCTGATTTCAAAGAAAATATGAACAAACAACATGGTTATACATCGATTTAAGCTTATCCTTTTTTGAAGAGTTGGGTGGGTGTTCAATGAAAGCTTGCATTTGCCATGAAAATGTTCATCATTTCCCGTATTATGCGTCTAGTTTCTGTTTTATGGAAGTGTTCGAATAATTCGACACTTCCTTTATTATTTGTAGCGTTTTCACGCTTGTGAAAAAAAGTTTCAAAATAAATAGATAAGTTAGAGAGTTCATGTTATAATTTTTCTGAGGTGGTATTGTGAGTTTAGATATCTTTATGAGTACATTAGCTCGTGCATTTTCATATGTGTTACCCATCGTTGGTGTCATCGCATTAATTTATATGATTCTCTTTTTGAAGCAATTGATTGAAACTTTAAAACAAGTCTCAAAAACATTGGACACAGCCAATGATCAATTGAAAAAACTAGATGCGCCATTAAAAACGGCAGAAAATATTTCGAATACGGTGGATGAGGTAAATCAAACCGCAAAAGAAACATTTATGAATGTGGTTGGTGCGTTAAGTGAAAATGTACAAAATGCCAAAGACTGGTTTCAAAGTAAAAAAAATGGAAAAGAAAGCATAGAAACAAAGGAGGATGAATGACATGGATGAAAAACAATTAATTGATGATTTAGAAAAAGAATCGATGCTAGAGCTTGAAGTAATGCATGAATCCGAAAATACAGATAATGAAAGAATTATTGAGGATGCCAAGAGCAAAATCGAAAAATTATTCGATGATGTGCGTGACTTATTAAAGGATGCTTCGGATCCTGAAAAGGTTAAGGAAGCATTATCGCAGGCAAAAGAAGATGCGAAAGATATTCTTTCTTCGACAAAGGATAAAGTGGTTGAAGTAAGTGAAAGTGAACAATTTAAACAGACAATGTCAGCTGGAAAAGAATTCTTACAGGGTACAGCTGGATTGGTTGTTGAGGGCTTTAAATTTGGAAAAGAAACATTAAGAAAAAATGATTCTTTGCGCAAGGTAATTGATAAGGCGGATGAAAAAGTCGATGAAATTCGTACGAATGATTCTGTTATTCGTGCCGTTGATAAAGCAGAAGAAGTAACGGGTAAAGCTACCGAAGCATTGTTTAGTGGATTAAAGAAGATTTTTAATAAGGGGGACGAATAGGAATGAAACGAATTACCATTTATGATGTTGCCAAAGAAGCCGATGTCTCATTGGCAACTGTATCACGTGTTATTAATGATAGTAATGTAGTGCGTGAAGATACACGTATGCGTGTTCAACAAGCTATTGAAAAATTGGGTTATAAACCAAATGCGATTGCGCAAGGTTTGGCATTGTCTAAAACTACGACAATTTCAATCGTAATGAGCGAAAAATTGTTTGCGTACAACGCAAAAATCTTGAATGGTTTGATGGATGTCGCAAAAATCTATAACTACAACATCATGTTCCATACAACAAGTAAGGGAATTTCAAAAATGCAGGATGTGATTGAATCTATTATTAAATCACGTGTCGATGGTGTAATCTTGTTTAATGACAACTTCTCAGAAGATGAAATGGAAGTTTTACATGAATACCAAATTCCAATGGTTGTAGTTGGAAGTAAATTAAAAGGGCAAAAGATTGGTAACGTTGGAAATGTATATATCAACTTCGAACGTATGGCTTATGAATTTGTGAATGAATGCTTCGAAAAGGGTATTGATGATATTTCTATGGTAGAAGATAAATTGAATCTTTCTATGATGGAACAATTAAAAGCGGGTGTAGATCGTGCTTATGCAGAAAAAGGATTGGTATTTGATAAGTATGTTACATACGATGATAGCTACAAATCAAGCTACACATTCTTATCCGATTACTACAAAGACCACAAACCAAGTCGTATGGTCATCACATTCCGTGATTCTCAAGCCATCGCTTTAATGAACGCATGTAAAGAAAGCGGATATTCAATTCCAGATGATACAGAACTTGTATGTATCTTGAACTCAAAATATTTGACAATGATGCGTCCAACCATTTCAACTTACAACATTCCTGAATACGATTTAGGAGCTGTTGCGATGCGTTTACTAACTAAGATGTTAGTGGAAGATGAGTCTGTTAAACTGAACAAAGATATTGAAATTTCATTCTCAAAATTATTTAGAGAAACTACAAAGTAAGAGTTCGTTTTGAACTCTTTTTTATATATTAAGATTTTGGTTTCGGGACAGGACCAGAAGTTTATGCTAACTCACTGGATGATAGGTACATAGATCATGGATGTAATTCTGAAGTATTTATAAAAAGCATACAATAAAAAATACATTAAGAAAGACTGAATGAATCGGGATACCGAATGATTCAGAAAGATGGAGTGGATGTTGAAATGTTGCTGGACGACTGTAAACGAACCGGGCACATTATTTATTCGTGTGACTTTTTCGAAAAAAAAGTTTTTTTTCTTGGTTTAGTGTATAATCAAGGCATGGAAATAATTTTTACAAATAACGCAAAAGATAGAAGTGTCTATCGATACAAAAAAGATTTTGAAATGATATTAGAACGTGCATGCAAGGTGTTAGACAGAAAGGGAGACTGGAGTTTATCGGTAATTTATGTAACACCTGAACAGATTCACGAAATTAATCGTGACTATCGTAATGTTGACCGTCCTACAGATGTCATTAGTTTTGCGATTCAAGATGATATGAGTGATATGTGGATTGAAGAAGATCAATATGAACTTGGTGATATTTTTATCAATGTACAAGCCATTCGTGATCAAGCTAAGGCCTATGGTCATTCGATTCGTCGTGAAGCATGTTTCTTATTCTGCCATGGATTACTTCATTTAATGGGATACGATCACATGAAGGAAGAGGACGAAAAGGTAATGTTTGCCTTACAGGATGAGATTTTAGATGAATTGGTTCAAAGGTAGATTTAAATATGCCTTTCAAGGCCTATTTTACGCTTTCACTTGTGATCGCAGTATTCGTCTTCAAGGCATCTTTGGATTGATTGTGATATTGTGCGGCATTCTCTTTCATTGTTCACTAAATGAGTGGATGATGTTGATTTTCGCCATTGGCTTAGTATGGTTTAGTGAAATCATCAATTCGTGTATTGAAAGATGCGTGGATTATATTTCTCTTGAACATACCCAACAAGCCAAACATATTAAGGATATGGCCGCAGGAGCTGTCTTTATTATCAGCGTGCTTGCCGCATGTATTGGGCTTTATGTATTTTTGCCCAAACTATTTTAAAAACGGAGGTAAAATGAGTAATTATAAATCAGGATTTATTGCGATTGTAGGAAGACCCAATGCAGGAAAATCAACATTGTTGAATGCATTGTTGAAAGAAAAAATCGCAATCATGTCGGACAAACCGAATACGACAAGAAACAATATTTCGGGTATTTTGACAAATGAAGATTGTCAATATGTGTTTGTAGATACACCAGGTATTCATAAGCCGCAACAACAACTTGGACGCGTCTTAAATAAGAATGCCTATTCGGCAATGGAAGATTGTGACGTGATTGGATGGATCGTAGATGGCTCTCAAGCTTTTGGAACAGGAGATTCAT
This sequence comes from Holdemanella porci, assembly GCF_009696075.1. Taxonomy (GTDB): domain Bacteria; phylum Bacillota_I; class Bacilli_A; order Erysipelotrichales; family Erysipelotrichaceae; genus Holdemanella; species Holdemanella porci. Next base: position 17,697 of record NZ_VUMR01000002.1, read on the forward strand.
TCATTTTAAAGCGTATTGAAACATTACATAAACCGGTTGTATTGATCATGAATAAGATTGATAAGCTTGGTAAGGAACAATTATTAAAGCGTTTGATGTATTGGCAAAAACAATATGATTTCAATGATATTGTTCCAATCAGTGCTTTGGATAAAGACAATCTTGAAGAGTTGTTGAAGGTGTTCAAAGGGTATTTGCCAGAAGGCGAGCCGATGTTTCCTGAAGAAATGAAGTCGGATCATGACATCAACTTTAGAATGTGTGAAATTGTTCGTGAAAAGATCTTATTTAAAACTCATGAGGAAATCCCTCATAGTGTAGCGGTTATTTTAGAGCGTAAAGAAAAACGTGGTAACCGCATGTATCTTCAAATGATGGTGGTAGTCGATCGTGAATCACAGAAGGGAATCTTGATTGGGAAACAAGCGAGCATGATTCGTTCGATTCGTCTAGATGCGCAAAAGGAATTAAAAGATATGCTTGGATGCAGTGTGGATTTGGAACTCTTTGTGCGTGTCGAAAAGAATTGGCGTAATCACGAAAACAAGATCAAAGAATTTGGTTTAGACGAATTAGAACAAATCGATGAAGACTAAGATTCAGGCACTTGTATTAAGTGTTGGTGAATACAAAGATAAGGATGGCCTAGTCAAAGTTTTGACTACAGATTCCATTTTAACTTTATACGCAAGAGGACTGTTCAAACCCAATTCTAAGAATTTGCGGCTTGTACAGCCCTTTTCTTATAATGAATTCATGATCGAAGATAAGACACAAATGCCCTTATTACTACAAGGACAAACCATTCATTATTACTATCACATTCAAGAAGATCTGTTTAAATCGAGTTGTTGTTTCGTATTGCACGACTTGATTTCTAAAACTAAAAAAGAAGAAAATTTATTCAATGTAGTATTGGATTGCTGGAACGCAGCCGACAAAGACTTAGATGATTTTTATTTCTGGGCCTGCATCATTCTAAAATATTGTATTGAACAAGAAGGAATCCAACCTTTTATCCAAGGGTGTGTACATTGTGAAAGCACAAGAGTAGAAACTCTTTCTGTAAAAGATGGTGGATTCTTATGTGAAAAGTGCAATCACAATCAATATCCAAAATGGAGTATAGAACAATTAAAGAAATATCGCGCTCTATTTAAGTGCAAAGAAGAAAACTTAGAGTATGTTAAAGATCATTTCAATTTCAATCTTGATGACTTAATCTATCTAGCCAAATGGATGGAATATCATACTCATAAGAATTATCCAAGTATTCGTTTTTTAGAAAGTATTCGAGGTTTAAAGTAATGTTTTATGAATTAGCACTTCAAATCGCAAAAAAGGCACATTCTAAACAAGTGGATAAAGCAGGGAAAGATTATATTCTTCATCCGATGAAAGTGGCTTCTTATATGGATACGGATACAGAAAAGGCAGTTGCGTATTTACATGATGTATTAGAAGATACAGATGTCACAGAAGATGAATTGAGAAAGATGTTCCCAAATGAAATCGTAGATGGCGTAATTACATTAACGCATAGAAAAGATGAATCTTATTTTGAATATATATCTCGAGTCTCTACATCAAAGTTAGCTAAAAAGGTAAAGATTGCTGACCTTTTACATAATTTGGATATCACAAGAATCAAAGAACCTACAAAACAAGATTATCTAAGGCTAGAGAAGTACAAGGAAGCGATTCTATATCTTGCGACGCACTAGTTTTGTGGTACAAAACATATGAAAATGAGAGAACCTATTTTTAAGTGGGTAATTAAAAACAGGCCATGAGAAATCATGGCTTTTTCTTTGTTTGTGTCTTTGGATTTAGTCTAGAAATTTGTTGATAAATGAGATAAAATATGAAAGTGTATCCTTTTGTCTGTATACATGAAAGAAATGAGGTAAATAACATGAACGAAAAGACATTCAATGATGTAGTAAATCACATGAAAACCTCTGGATTTGTTTACCAAGGTTCAGAAATTTATGGTGGTTTGGCAAATACTTGGGATTTTGGTCCTTTAGGCATTGAATTAAAGAACAATATTAAAAATGCATGGTGGAAACGTTTCATCCAGGAAAGTGAACACAATGTAGGATTGCAGAGTGCAATCTTAATGAACCCTAATGTATGGGTTGCCAGTGGTCACGTTGGCGGATTTAGTGATCCATTAATGGATTGTAAAGAATGTAAGAGCCGTTTTAGAGCGGATCAATTGATTGAAGAAGCCAGCAATCACACAGTAAACTGTGGTGGTATGTCAAATGAAGATATGGAAAACTATATCGCTGAACATGAAATCACATGTCCAAAATGTGGAGCTAAAAACTTTACAAACATTCGTCAATTTAACTTGATGTTCAAAACATTCCAAGGTGTATTAGAAGATGCGAAGAGTACAATCTATTTGCGCCCAGAAACTGCACAGGGAATCTTTGTGAACTTCAAAAACGTACAAAGAACAATGCGTAAAAAATTACCATTCGGTATTGGACAGATTGGTAAGAGTTTCCGTAACGAAATTACACCAGGAAACTTCATTTTCCGTACACGTGAATTCGAACAGATGGAACTTGAATTCTTCTGTAAACCAGGAACGGATTTAGATTGGTTTGAATACTATTGTAAAAATTGTGTTCAATTCTTAAAAGATTTGGGTATCAACGAAGAAAATATTCGTTTACGTGCACATGATCCTGAAGAATTAGCTCACTATTCAAATGGTACAAGTGATATCGAATACCACTTCTCTGAACCTATCGGATGGGGTGAATTATGGGGTATCGCAGACCGTACAGACTTTGACTTAAAAGCACACCAAACAACTTCTAAACAAAACTTAGAATACTTTGATCAAGAAGCAAACGAAAAATACATTCCATACGTTATTGAACCAAGTGTAGGTGTTGAACGTTTGATGTTGGCCGTGATGTGTGAAGCTTACCAAGAAGAACAATTAGAAAATGATTCTCGTGTTGTCTTAAAATTACACCCAGCATTAGCTCCATATAAAGTAGCTGTACTTCCACTTTCTAAAAAATTATCCGATCAAGGGGATGAAGTATTCGCTAAATTAGCTAAACACTTTAGTGTAACGTATGATGATGCACAAAGCATTGGTAAACGTTACCGTCGTCAAGATGCGATTGGTACACCATTCTGTGTTACGGTAGATTTCGAAACTGCAAACGATGGATGTGTTACGGTTCGTGATCGTGATACTATGCAACAAGAACGTATCGCTTTAGATGACCTTGTCTCATATATTGAAAAAAGAATTGAATTTTAATGAGCTGGATATCAGAAGATGATATAAAGGCCATTCGTCAGCAGGCCGATATTGTTGATGTGATGTCCCGTTATATCACATTAGAAAAAAAAGGCAAAGACTATAAAGCCATTTGTCCATTTCATGATGATCACGATCCTAGTTTATCGATTTCGACCGATAAACAAATATTCAAATGTTTCGTATGCGGTACCGGAGGAAATGTCTTCACATTCGTACAAAAGATTGAAAACATTTCCTTTCTAGAAGCCGTTTGTAAGGTAGCGGAACTGATTCATTATCCTTTACACATGGATACAAGTCAGTTTCAACCTAAGGTTGATCAAAATCAGCCTTTATATGACTGCATCCAATCGTACATTCGCTTTTTAACATATGAGTTGCACAGTGAGAATGGCGAAAGCGTGAAAAGGTATTTAAGTCAAAGAAAAATAAATGAAGATATTATAAAAAGATTTGAGATTGGGTATGCACCTGAATCGAGTCGTAGTGTGAAGTATCTCAAGGCAAAAGGTTTTAACGAACAAATACTCACAGATACAGGTTTAATTCGTACTCACGATCTAGATACCTATGCCGTATTCGACAATCGATTGATGATTCCCATTCATGATGAAAATGGAAATCCCGTTGGATTTACGGCCAGGCGTTTAAATGAAGATAAGGATGTAGCCAAATATATCAACACTTCTGAAACAAAGATCTATCATAAGGGCCATTTGATTTTTAATTATCATAGAGCCAAAGAATTTGCGAAAAAGAACAAGCGTTGCATATTAGTTGAAGGAGCTATGGATGTCATTGCCTTTGAAAAGGCAGACATTCATGAAAGTATTGCTTGTTTAGGAACAGCTTGTACAAAAGAACAAATAACGCTATTAAAACGCTTAAACGTCCCTTTGGTTGTCTGTTACGATGGGGATCGAGCTGGTAAAGCAGCTACCTATAAGTTTGGAAAATTAGCCGTTGATTACGGGCTGAATTTTTCCATAGTAAAAAATACAACCGGTAAAGATCCAGATGAAATCTTTAATGAACTTGGAAAAGATGAACTCTATTTATCTGTTCATAAAACTGTATCATTTGTAGAGTTCTTATTTGATTATTTACCGAACCAATATGATTTAGACAATTACGAGGATAAGAAAAAATTCACATCGGAAATGCAGTCATTCATTGAAAGGACATGCACCGATTTTGAAAAGGCCGATTATTATTCTCGTATCCGAGATTTGACAGGATTTGATTTATCACTTCAATCCGAAAATATTCCGGCACCCAAAAAAGAATCCAGAAATAATGCGGCTGTGGTTCGAAATATAGAGCCATTAAAAAATGGAAGAACACTTGCCGAACACGGTGTTTTATGGATGATTCTAAACAGTAAACTTGCGGCCGATCAATTCAAAGATCAGATTGGGTTTTTCCAAGATCCAGTCTGTGAAGAATTGTCATTATATTGTTACGACATGTATCGAAATATGGACCATATCGATTTTGATGTACTCATGAGCTACATTGAAAAAGAAGACGTCCGTAATTTGTTGGTAAGCCTGATGGAAAATCCGTTTCATGTTGATGGATATAATGAAGACTTCTTTAACGATAGTTTAATGAAGATCAAAGAATGTACTTTACAAGACCAAATTGACAATCTCAATGATCAGATCAAGAATGTGCAAGATCCGATGTTAAAGATTTCCTTGGCTAGTAAAAAACAGGTATTAATTATTCAAAGAAATGAAATCTTACATCGAAAGGAAGGATGAAAGTATGGCAAATGAAAAATTAAAGTTTACAAGCTTAGAAGAGGCAAAAGAATTCTTGCTGAAGAGCAAAGAAGAAAATGCCGATGTTTCACAAAAACAATTCTTAGATGCGGTAAGTGCTTTAAATTTAGATGATGATACAATGGACGATCTATATAACTGGATCGACGAAAACTTAATCGAATTTATCGATGGGGAAGAATTAGATGAGGATGAAGTCTTAGACGATGATCTAAACGACGAGGATTTGGACGAAGAAGATTCGATTGCGGAAGAAATTTCCCAATTGGAAAAGACATTCGCTAATTCATCGCATGCCAAGATCAATGACCCCGTTAAGATGTATCTAAAAGAAATTGGTCAAATTCCATTATTGGATCCAAAAGAAGAGCCCATCATTGCTCGTCAGATCCAAGAAGGGGAAGAAGCCAAAGAAACGATGAAAAACCCTGATTTAAGTGATGAAGAGAAAAAGAAACTCGCAAAAGTCATTGCGGATGGTGAACAAGCCAAACAAACGTTGATTTCTTCAAACCTTCGTTTGGTTGTATCTATCGCCAAAAAATATGTAGGACGTGGCATGTTGTTCTTGGATTTGATTCAAGAAGGAAACTGTGGTTTAATCAAAGCCGTTGAAAAATTTGACTACACAAAAGGATTTAAATTCTCAACATATGCGACATGGTGGATTCGTCAATCTATTACACGTGCAATCGCAGACCAGGCACGTACAATTCGTATTCCCGTACACATGGTTGAAACGATCAATAAACTAACACGTGTTCAACGTCAATTGGTACAAGATTTAGGTCGTGATCCATTACCAGAAGAAATTGCCGAAAAGATGGAGAATATTTCGGCGGAAAAGGTTCGTGAAATCCAAAAGATTGCCTTAGATCCAGTCAGTCTAGAAACACCAATCGGTGAAGAAGACGACTCTCACTTAGGTGACTTCATTGAAGATAAAGATACATTATCTCCAGATGATTACACAAACAACCAATTACTAAAAGACGAAATCAATGCCGTTCTACAAGGTCTTACAGAACGTGAAGAAAAAGTATTGCGTTTGCGTTTTGGCTTGTTAGATGGAAGGACTCGTACACTTGAAGAAGTTGGTAAAGAATTTAACGTAACACGTGAACGTATTCGTCAGATTGAAGCCAAGGCATTACGTAAATTGAAAAATCCAAATCGCTGCAAGCGTTTAAGAGATTTCGTAAAATAATGATACCTTGTTCGAATCGAATTCAAGAAATATTAGAATGGGTGAATGGAGAGTGCATTGCGGACATTGGCTGTGATCATGCCTATGTTGTCTGCAACGCCATTTTGAATCATCAATCTAAAAAAGGCTATGCCTGTGATGTGGCACAAGGCCCACTAGATAATGCCAAGAAAACGATTGAAGAGAATCATTTATCCGATTTGGTATCTTGTCGATTGTTGGATGGCATTCAGGGTTTAGAAAGCGATGTCGACCAAATCATTATTTGTGGCATGGGAGGAAAACTCATTATCGATATCCTATCAAAGGGAAATTTGTATCGTGGTTTACGCCTTCTATTATCTTGTCATAAAGATGATTTTGCCTTACGAAAATATTTACACGATCATCATATTCATATTGTGAAAGAAAAAATGATTTATGATCATGGACACTACTATCCTATTCTTGATTGTGTTTGTGAAGATAAGGAACAAGAGGTTTCTACATCCCAACTTTACTTTGGTGTAAACATGCTTATTGATGAAACATATGCAGCGTATTTAGATTTTGAAGAGAATAAGTATAAAAATATTCTTTCCAAAGTCAACAAGCCTGAATTTATTGAAAAAATGGAATATATAAAAGAAATCCGTACTCAGAGAATTTCCTGAATACGGATTTTTGGCTTTTCCATATCGAAAGATAAATAATCTTTGACTTGATTCGTTAAATACGTAGGCGTACTTGCACCACTCGTAATCGCAATCGTAGTATATTTTTCAAAATCTTTTTTATCAATATCTTCGACCGTTTGAATCGAGAAGACATGTTCAATGCCAGCTTGTTTTCCAATATCTACAAGTTTTTGCGAGTTGTTACTAGTTGGATCTCCCACGACAATCAAACAATCGACGTTTTTTAAATCCAAAATAGCTTGTTGCCGAACTCGCGTAGCGTTACAAATCTCATCGTGGAAGAGGGCATTCGGGTATAAGCGTCTAATCTTTTCAAACGTATCCTTCAATTCATAGATCGACATCGTAGTCTGGTTTGTCACAAAGATCTTTGAAGTACTCACTTTAGGAATCTCTTTATGTGGCTCGATCAAATGCACATGCTCACTCATTGTATAAATCGATTCAGCTTCGGGGTGTTTATTTTTACCAATATAGAAAATGGTATACTCTTCATCTAAATATTGCTTCACAATCTTTTGTGTTTGAAGTACAAATGGACAACTCGCATCCACCAAAATCAATCCTTTTTCTTTGGCCTTTTCATAGACTTTAGGACTGACGCCATGTGCTGTAAAGATCACAATGCCTTCATGGATTTCATCCAATAATTCCACGCGTGTCTTTGACTTATCTTCAATGGTATCAATGGAATAATATTGAAGCGCTTTTTTGACATATTGATTATGCACTAGATTACCCAATATGGTAATCTTTTGATCTGGATATTGAATTCTTGTTTTTTTGGCGGTTTCAATGGCTTTTAAAACCCCACCGCAATAGCCCTGAGGCTTGACTATAATAATATTTTGTGTTTTCATATATTCATTATGCCCTAATTTTTTGTATTTGTAAAATGGGAAGAATTTTGGGATAATACTAAAGTAAGGATGTGAAAATTATGAAGAATCGTATTCAAGAAATAATGGACTTAGAACGTTTTAAAACTTTAACACCGATTCAAGAACAGGTGTTAAATCGTAAAAATAAAAATAGAGATATCATTGGTGTATCCAGTACAGGATCAGGAAAGTCACACGCTTTCTTTATGCCTATCTTTGAGATGCTAGACTTTGATCAAGACTGCGTACAAGCTGTTATTTCAGCTCCAACTAGAGAACTTGCATACCAATTGTATGATCGTTGCCGTAAGATTGCCAAACACTTTAATGTACGCGTAAAATTAGTCACAGGTGGTATGGAAAAAGTGACACAAATGGAAAAGCAGCCACAAATCGTCATTGGTACGCCTGGAAGAATGAAAGACATGTTTATTAAAGATAATGTCTTGCGTTTGGATACGGCTAAAATTGTCGTAATTGATGAAGCGGATATGACCTTAGAATTTGGTTTCTTAGAAGATATTGATGAAATTCTATCGAAGATGGATAAGAAGGTTCAAATGATGGTTTTCTCGGCAACCATTCCAGAATCTTTACAACCATTCTTAAAGAAATATTTATATGATCCAGAATTTATTGAAATCAAAAAGGAAGAAGCTTTCCAAAGCGATGTAAAACACATTTTAGTTCCTTGTAAGCATAAGAGCTACGAACAAAAGATCTTAGACGTACTTCCATGTATTCAACCTTATGTATGTTTGATTTTTGCGAATACTACGCTAGAAGCTCAAAGTATTGCGAACACCATGCGTGAAAATGGCTATGATTTAGTCGAACTTCACTCAGGTCTTGAATCACGTGCACGTATGCAGGCCATTAAAATGATTCAAAGCCAGAGGAAAAGCTACATTGTCGCCAGCGATATTGCCAGTCGTGGAATTGACTTAGAAGGAATTACGCACGTTATTAGTTGTGGATTCCCAAAAGATTTAAAATTCTATATCCACCGTGCAGGTCGTACCGGAAGAGCGAGTCGTGATGGACTATGTATCGCTTTATATAAAGAAAGTGATACGAAATCAATTCAGTCATTAATCAAACAAGGCATTGCATTTGAACATCAGGATGTAAAGAATAAACAATTTGTAGATTTAAAACCATATGTGAACAAGCGTCCAATGAAAAAGGATGAATTTCATGAAGAAGTGGAAAAAATCGTTCATAAGAAAAAGAAAGTAAAACCAAACTATAAGAAAAGACAACGCCAGGAAATTGATCGTATGAAACGTAGAAAGCGTCGTGAAATGATTAAGTCGGATATTAAGCGCCAACAAAAAGAGCGTGCGAAAGAAAGACAACGCCAAAAAGGAATGGACGCATGATCTATTTAGGTAGTCACGTATCTTTTAAAGCTCCAAATTACTTTAAAGGTGCTATTGAAGAAGCACTATCCTATGGAGCAAACGCTTGTATGATTTATACGGGTCCTCCAAGCAATACGCGTCGTGTGGATGTATCTAAATTAAAGATAAAAGAAGCCAAAGACTATATGGCTGAACACAATTTTTCTATCGATCGCGTGATTGTACATGCACCGTATATCATTAACTTGGCGAATGCTCTAAAACCAGAAACAGCCCAGTTTGGGCAAGACTTTTTAAAAACGGAATTAGAGCGTGTTTCTCAAATTGGTGCAACAACACTTGTACTGCATCCAGGAAGTCATGTAGGAGCGGGTATGGATGTAGGTATTGAATGGATTATCAATGGTTTAAATGAAGTGTTAGATCATGATGATACAGAAGTTAAGATTGCCCTAGAAACGATGGCTGGAAAAGGGAATGAGTGTGGCTTTACCTTTGAACAGTTAGCCAAGATCTATGCAGGAATCCATAAAAAATCGCGTATTGGTTATTGTATGGATACATGTCATATTTGGGATGCCGGGTATGATATTACGCATTTTGATGAAGTTTTAGATCAATTTGATTCTATTTTAGGTTTAGAGAATCTTTTATGTATGCATATCAATGATTCTAAGAATTCACTCGGTGCACATAAGGATCGCCATGAAAATTTAGGAAAAGGCTATATAGGCTTTGATGTATTGCACTCCATTGTGCATCATCCTAAATTAGAACATGTCACAAAAATATTAGAGACACCTTTTATTGATGGAAAGGCGCCTTATAAAGAAGAAATCTCAGCATTGCGCTGAGATTTTTTAAAATTTATCAATTTCTTCCTTTAAACGAGCCACAATCTTGTCTTGAGGAATCTTTTCAATGATTTCACCCTTCTTGATTAATAACCCCTCTTTTTTTCCGCCTGCAATGGCGATGTCAGCATGTTTTGCTTCTCCTGGACCATTGACAGCACATCCCATGATGGCGACTGTGACATCTTTATTGACGGTTTGAAGATAGCTTTCAATTTCATTTACGGCCGGTTCCATATCCCATTGTGTACGTCCACAAGTTGGACATGCGATTAGATTCGGTACGTTTTGAATCAATTTACAATCTTTTAATAATTCTTTGACAATGGGAATCTCTTTTTCAGGAGCCCCATTAACACTAATACGAATCGTATTTCCAATACCTTCATTTAATAATGTACCTAAAGCTAAGCTGGACTTAATGGCACTTGTCATTGTAGTACCTGCTTCGGTTACACCTAAGTGTAGTGGGTAATCAAAGGTTTGGGCAGCAAAGCGATAGGCTTCAATACAAAGTAATGGATCACTGGATTTAAAAGATAATACCGTATCATAGAAATCTAGATCTTCTAGAATTTGTACATGTCTTTTTGCACTTTCAATCATACCTTGGGCTGTTGGCCTACCATATTTTTCATGAATATCCTTTTCTAAAGAACCACCATTGATTCCAATACGAATCGGAATGTGTTTTTCTTTACATGCCTTCACAACCTTTTCTACATTTTCTCTAGCCCCAATATTACCTGGATTTAAACGAATCTTATCTGCGCCTGCATCAATGCATGCCAAGGCTAAACGATAATCAAAATGAATATCGGCTACTAATGGAATATGAATTTGTTTCTTAATGTCTTTAATGGCTTTGGCATCCTCCATATCCATACAGCTGACACGAATCAATTCGCATCCCATTTTTTCAAGGTTTAAAATTTGTTTGACAACTTCATCGGCCTTTTTAGTTTCTATGTTACACATAGATTGAATAATGACGTGATTATTATGTCCAATTTCAAGATTTCCTACTTTTACTTGACGAGTTTCAGTTCTTTTCATAGACAACCTCCATGACTAAAGTATACGCCATTCCTTCTTTTTTTTCCATTTCATCTTAGAAACGTGTATAATATATAATGTTTCGTACAAAGGGGGATCCAATTGAAAAAGAGTAGAAAAACATTGAAAAGGACAAATCAAAATGTATCTGTTGATCAAGTCATTTCCAATCGTATATTGATACTTACGCTTATAATAGTCGTGTGTTTCTTGGTCATCTTTTTACGATTGTTTTATCTGCAGATCATTTCATATAATGACTATACCGCCAAGCGTGAAGACTATACGTCCATCAAACAATATACATCGGCACCACGAGGCCAGATTTATGATTGTAAGGGAAGAATCTTAGCTAAAACAGTAGTCAGTCACAATATCGTTTTTACTTCACCCAATAATTTTGATGAAGATGACTATGAACTTTATGCCAAGCGTATTGTAAAAGTCTTCAGTGTCAGTGCTAAAGATTTTACGGATGAAGATAAAAAACAAGCGTATATCACATACAAATCATTCTTATCACCAAGTGATAATGAATATGCTGCCAATCATTTATTGACTGCTAAAGAATTAAAACAATATAAAAATGGGGCATGGGGTGATGATGCTGAAAGTAAAAGATATCAAATTTTAATGAATCGTATTGGTAAGAAACAAATTGGAGAAATGTCTCAGGCCGATCTAAAGATGTGTGTCATCTACCAAAGAATGGTGGACAACCAAAGTACAGGTCAAGAAAATGTTGTATTAGAAGATGTCAGTGATGATGATGTCGCGTATTTAGTAGAACATAAAACGGATTTTCCTGGTTTTGACGTTGATTTTGGAGGTTGGAAACGCGAATATCCATATGGCGAATCTTTATCCGACGTTTTAGGTAGTGTTACTACAAGCACCCAAGGATTACCAAGTGAGCTTGCCAGTTATTATCTATCTAAAGGCTATCAATATAATGCGAGTGTTGGAAAATCAGGCCTAGAATATCAATATAATGATTTATTAGCAGGAACCACAGAAATTGCCAAGATCACCTATGATTCAAAGGGGCTAGCGCAAAAAGAAGTGATTCAGGAAGCCAAAAAAGGATATGACATTCATTTGTCAATTGATATAGATCTTCAATCTACATTAGATAATGTATTAAAGAATACTTTGAGTGAGAATGGGGGTACGAAAAATCGTGAAAACTTCCAATCTTTATTTACGACTGTTTTAAATTCAAAAAATGGTTCGGTACTTGCGATGTCTGGCTATCAAATGGATCTAGATACCAAAGAAATGACCTACTTTGCCGCTGGTAACTATATGTCTTTAGTGAACCCAGGATCTTGTATCAAGGGGGCTACTGTCTATATGGGTGAGAGTGAACATGTCGTAAGTCCAGGTGAAGTGATTGTCGATAAAGTTATGAATATTGGTGGTCAGGAATTTGGTTCATATGAAGACCATGGACCTGTTGATGATGTATCTGCACTACAAGTAAGTAGTAACGTTTATATGTTTAATGTAGCCATTCGTTTAGCCGGCTCAAGCTATGTAGAAAAAGAACCATTAGCTGTGGCAGACCTTCAAGGTACGCTAAATTTAATGCGTTCTTATTATTCGATGTTTGGCCTAGGCAACAAGACGGGTGTGGATGCGCCAAATGAATCGAGCTCTTATATGGGTTATGGTTCTGAACCAGGTATGATACTAAACTATTCGATTGGTCAGTTTGATATGTATACACCACTTCAATTGGCTACTTATGGTACAACCATTGCCTCAGGTGGTAATTTATATGAACCACACTTTATGGCCTATGCGACAGAAGTCAATTCGAGTGAAGTAGTTATGAGTAATGGCAAAAAAATTAAATCTACATTACCTGAAAAGAATGCACAATATTTAGAGCGTGTGCAACAAGGATTTAGAGCCTGTGTATCTTCTGGCTATTGTGGGGATGAGCTAAAGGATATTGGTGTGGAAGTATCGGCGAAAACAGGTACAGCTGAAGTTGGCGATTATACAACCGCAAACCTGGTTGGATATGCACCAAGTTCGTCTCCAACGATGTCTTTTGCGTGCTCGGCACCGACTTCTTCAATGAATACTAAAAGCGTTGCACCAAACATTTGTCAAACAGCTGTTATGCCAGAAGTGGTGAAAAAATATTTTGAATTGTATCCAGCGAGTTAAAATTTTGGAAATGACTTGAAATTGACTTGTAAGTTATGCTAGAATCAACTAGTAATTACTAATGTGAGGAGGACTGAACATGAGAGATCGTATTACATTTAAGTGCTCTGTTTGCGGTGAAGAAAACTATATTGGTACAAGAAATAAGAAAAAACATCCTGAACGTATGACTGTTAAAAAATATTGTCCAAAATGCAATCAGCAGACTGAACATAAGGAGAAAAAGTAAGAAAGACCGTTTTATTCGGTCTTTTTTATGTATTAGACTATGAAAGTACTTCAACAACCCTTAGGACCCGTACAGGCGAATTGTTATTTGGTGATGGAAAATCATCATGCTATCTTGATTGATCCTGCAGATATGTATCCAAACCTTGAATTCATCTTAAAAGAAAATGAATGCACTCTAGAAGCCATTGTTTTAACACATGCTCACTTTGATCATATTTCAGGCGTAGATAAGATTGTGGATGCATTCCATTGCGATGTGTATTTAAATCCCAATGAATTTGATTTTCTTCAAGATCCCGATTTAAATTCATCTTCTGCCTTCTATATGGATGTTACATGTGTCGTAAAATGTAAACCCATTTTAGAAGGAAAGAACACCATTGCAGGATTTGATATAGAAGCCATGTATTGTCCAGGACATTCCATCGGTTCAACTGTATTAAAAATTGAAGATTGTTTATTTACTGGAGATGTTTTATTTCAAGGATCTATTGGAAGAATGGATTTGGCAACAGGCTCTGTATCCAGTATGAAACAATCTTTAAAAAAATTGGTTCAACTAGACAAGGATTATAAAGTATATCCAGGTCATGGCCCATCCACTTCTTTATCGCAAGAGAAAAAATGGAACGAAAGTTTAAAATATGCAGAAATTTATTAGAATTTCTGCTTTTTTTTTCGTATATGAGAAGGGGGTGATAAAAAATGGATGATTTATTACAAGATCTCATTGCGTATGCGATTGAAAAAAAGGCAAGTGACATTCATTTTGTTGTACAGAATCAAAAGCTTCAGATCAAACTTCGAACGCAAAATGATATGTTAGATGTCTACCAAGATATTTGGCAGCCCGCATTCTTTGAGTATCTCAAGTTCATTTCTAGAATGGATCTTACCAGTCCATATGTTCCACAGAGTGGCCAATTCAAAATTTTATTTCATAATCACGAAATCTTCTGTCGTTTCAGTATGCTGAATAATCATAACGTGCAAACGGGTGTTATTCGAATGTTGAATACGATGCATGCGATTGAACTGAATGCTTTATCTTTATGGAAAGAAGACACGAATTTTTTCAATTCACTTGTGCCATTAAGACAAGGCCTTGTCATCAGTGTAGGTCCGACCAATAGTGGAAAGACTACGACGCTACATGCCTTACTTCATGAGATTGCCAAAACCAAGAAGCATAAAGTGGTCAGCCTTGAAGATCCCATTGAGATTGAGGATGATTCTTACTTGCAGCTGCAGATCAATGAAAGTATGGGATTTACCTATGATGTCGGTATTGAACAATTGTTGCGGCATGATCCTGACATTATTTGTATTGGTGAAACAAGAAACAGCTATACCGCAAAGATGGTCTTGAGAGCGAGTTTAACTGGTCACTTTGTTTTTACGAGTATTCATGCCAAAGATGGAAAGGAGTGTATTCGTCGTCTTGAAGATCTAGGTGTATCTAAGAAAGATCTGGCTAGTGTTTGTACGGCCATTATTTCGCAACGCCTATATTCTAGAGGTGACTCTAAGGTATGTGTTTATGAAATCATGGATCAAAAAACGTTGCAGTATGTCTTGGAACACGGAAGGTATCCAAAAGAATTTAAAACTTTATCTAAAAAGATTACAGAAGGTATTGAAAAAGGATATATCGTGGATGCCCAGGCAAAATACGATAGTCTTGGTTTTTCGGGATGAAATTGAACAATTTGCGATGTTGATGAATCAAGGCTTGCCATTAGATACATTGATTCATTTAACGTTTAAAAAGGATGAAGAAATCATAACGTATTTAAAAGAAGGGATGAGTCTTCAAGAAATATTTACTCTAAATCAAAAGAAATTGTATTTTAAATATTTACGAATTCTATCTGAAAAATTAAATTTAAGTGATTCGTTAAATTGCATAAATAAAATTGAGAAAAGTTCGAATACTTTTTTTGAAACACTTTTAAAGAAGATTAACTATCCGTTCTTTTTATTGATCTTTGCGTTCTTTATGATTCTATTCTTTTCAGACTATGTCCTTGTTCAAATGAAAGACTACATTTCAGATAGAATGGTATTTGTGTTTATCCATCTATTAAAGTGGGGGTTTGGATTTGCGATTCTGTCCATTGTCTTCTATTTGTTTCTTTATTATGTATTGTTTTATAAATACAATTCGAAAATGAAATGTCCATTTCGGTTAATGAAAAAAATGATATCGCTCCAATTTGTATGTATGTATCAAGCTTTAGACAAGTCTTATACTTCGACGCAGGAAATTTTAGAAACATTAGCGTGTATGGATTTTAGTGTTATTGGAAAGGTTTCCAATGAAATTCTTGCATGTTTAAAAAATGGAAAGAATATAGAAGAAAGTTTTCTAGAAATCGAAGTGTTTGATTCGGATTTAAAAAAGATGTTGGTCTATGCCTTAACGAGCAACCAAATGCATGTCTTTTTTGACTTGTACATGAAGAAATGCAGTGTGGATTTAGAAAAGTCTGTCAAGAAGATATCGACGGGTATTCAATTGTTTTCGTATATCAGTATTGGAATCTTAGTTTTGATTGTCTATCAAATTATGATGATGCCACTCAATATGTTAAATGAATTCTAAAAGGAGAAAGAAAAATGGAAAAGAAAAATGGTTTTACAATACTTGAAATGATGATTGTGATGTTGATTGTTGCGCTACTTTTATTGATCACACTTCCAAATATTCAACAAAAAGAAAAAATTATTCGTAATAAGGGGTGTGAAGCTTTACTTGAAATTGTCAACTCGCAAATCATGTTATATGAAATCGATCAATTAGAAACGCCAACAAGTGTGCAGGAATTGATTGATTTTGGTTATTTAAAAAAAGGACAGGATACATGTCCGGATCATAGTAAAGTGGTGATCGTAGATGGGCAAGCCGTATCCCAATAAGAATGGATTTACCCTTGTTGAAGTGTTAGTGGTGCTGCTTATTGTTTCTATGCTTGGATTTGGGCTTTCTACAAAGATGCACTCTTCTTTATATGTGTTTATGAAAAATCTGCAGACTCTATGTATTACGGCACAGGAAAAAGCGTATGTAAAACATCGAAAAGTGTATGTTGAAATTGGTGATTCGATCTATATTGATGAAATTGAATATGGAATACCACATGATATTGCGTGTGATCATGTATCTTTTTACTACAATGCTAAGGGCAACATGTCTAAGGCTATGTCACTCCATTGTCAAAATGCATCGAGTCAAATGAAACTTGTTTTCCAGGTTGGAGCTGGGAGGGTTCGTCTTGAAAAAGAATAATGGCTTTTTACTCGAAGATGCCTTGTTTGCGTTCTTTGTGATTTTGGTTTGTGCAAGTCTGGTGTTGAATGGTATTTATACTTTATATTTTCAAAGGAATCTAAAGATTGATGAAAAAATTGAAAAGAAATGGTTTTACACTGATTGAAGCTTTGTTGGCGTTGTTTATCACAAGTTTAGTCAGTTTATTAGGCTGTATGCTTATGCGTTGTGCTTTGCACTTTGCCCATATGGATGTGGACACGCAAAATCAATTTGCGGTTTTACAATTAAGAAGAGAACTTGCACAATCAAATGATTTGAAAATAGAATCGGACTGTCTAAGTTATATTTTAAATCATGAAAAGAAGGTCTTGTATTTTGATAAGCATCGTATTGTGAAGAGTCCTGGCTATGAAATCTATATGGAACAAATTGATGAGGCTATATTTTATAAGAAAGAAGATGGATATTATGTTTGGTTCAAAAAGAAGAATAAAACCTATGACTTTGAACTCTATTAATGGGTATGCGAGTGAAGTAAGTCTAGTGTGTTTATTTCTAGTGCTTCAGATTGTATCCTTTTTATCGTTGAGTACCCTTCAAAATGTGTATTTATTAAAGGCTAATCAACAAAATATTCTTGAACTATCCATTGTAGATCATGCCAAGCATATGATCCATCATAATAATCGCATTAAGTTATGTCATACGAGTGAAAAAATAATAAAGGACAAAGATGAAAGGATACAGAATATAGATGTGCATTTTGAAGATCAAAAGACTTTTATTGAATGTACATATTTAGATGTTTCAATGAAAATCTATTATGATGATAAGGCAATCGTTTCGGTTGATATTGACGAACAATGAAAAAAAAGATAAAATTGATGCATAGCGATGAATTAGAGTAGTAGAAGGAAATGACAATTTTTAGAGAGCTAAAGTTGGTGAAATTTAGCATTGTACAGCCTTTGAACTTGCTAAGGAGCTGATGAGTAATGTTATCCGTATACTCTGCGATAAAGAGTTTGAGGGGCACAATGAGAATTGTGAACTAAGGTGGTACCGCGTACAAACGTCCTTAGATTTCAAGGACGTTTTTTATTTTAATAGGAGGCTAATATGTACGATCATTTAGAAGTAGAAAAGAAATGGCAGAAATATTGGGCAGATCATGAAACATTCAAAACCGATGTTTGGGATTTTTCAAAACCTAAATTTTATGCACTAGACATGTTCCCATACCCAAGTGGTGTCGGATTGCATGCTGGACACCCAGAAGGATATACGGCTACAGATATTGTTTCGCGTATGAAACGTATGCAAGGATATAATGTGCTTCACCCAATGGGATATGATTCATTTGGACTTCCAGCTGAACAATATGCTGTTCAAACAGGAAATAATCCAAATGGCTTTACACAAACAAATATAAAGACTTTCACAAAACAGTTGCAGGAATTAGGATTTGACTATGACTGGTCAAAAATGATCGCAACATCTGATCCAGAATTCTATCATTGGACACAATGGATTTTTAAACAATTGTATAAAGATGGCTATGCCAAATATGTAGATATGCCAGTAAACTGGTGTGAAGAATTGGGTACAGTATTATCGAATGATGAAGTTATCGATGGTAAGAGTGAACGTGGTGGATATCCAGTTGTTCGTAAAAATATGAAACAACTATGTATCGACCAGGCTGCTTTTGCGGAACGATTACTAGAAGGTTTAAATGAAATTGACTGGCCAGAATCGACAAAGGAAATGCAAAGAAACTGGATTGGCCGTTCAACGGGTGTTGAGGTTCAATTTGAAATCGTAGGTGGAGGAAAATTCTCTATCTTTACAACATGTATCGAAACAATTTATGGTATTACATTCATGGTACTTGCACCAGATGGAGATTTAGTGCAGGAATTAATGCCTAGAATTAAAAATCAGGATGAAGTAAAAGCTTATATTCAAGAAACGGTTTCAAAATCTGAAATGGACCGTACAGAATTGAATAAAGGAAAAACAGGATGTCGTCTAGAAGGTATTAAAGCCATCAACCCAGTCAATGGCAAAGAAGTTGAAGTCTTTATTGGAGATTTCGTTTTGGCAAATTATGGAACGGGTGCTGTTATGGCTGTACCAAGTCATGATCAACGTGACTTTGAATATGCGATTGCCCACAATATTGACAGGATTCAAGTTATCGAAGGACAAGACGTAAGTGAGCATGCCTTTGAAAAACAGGACTATTTAGGAAAAGGCTGCAAGCTAATCAACTCCGAAGAATTTACTGGTCTTACTGTAGAAGAGGCAAAAGTAGCTATCACTAAAAAATTAGTGGATATGGGGATTGCCAAAGAAACAGTAAACTATCGTTTCCGTGAATGGATTTTTGCTCGTCAGCGTTATTGGGGAGAACCAGTACCAATCGTACACTTAGAAGATGGAACGGACTATGTTCTTCCAGATGAAGAATTGCCGTTGATTTTACCGGAGTTAGAAGACTATAAGGGACACAATGGAAAAGCGCCACTTGAAAATGCGACAGAATGGAAACAATACAACCAAAATGGTGTAAAGGGTGTTCGTGAAACAAGTACAATGCCTGGTTCTGCCGGATCATCATGGTATTATTTACGTTATATTGATCCACACAATGATAAACAATTGGCCGATCCAGAATTATTAAAGCACTGGATGCCTGTTGATTTATATGTGGGTGGACCAGAACATGCGGTAGGACATTTGATGTATTCACGTATCTGGAACAACTATCTATACGATAAGGGTATTGTGGCATGTAAAGAACCATTCAAAAAATTAGTACACCAAGGTATGATCTTAGGTGAAAACGGAATTAAAATGGGAAAACGATTCCCTAAATATGTTGTCAATCCTTCAGACATCGTAAAAAAATATGGTGCCGATACACTACGTTTATATGAAATGTTCATGGGACCATTGGAACAAAGTAAACCATGGTCCATGGCTGGATGTGATGGTGCTAGAAGATGGATTGATCGTGTTTATCGTTTATTTATTGAATCTGGTAAAATCACAGATACAAACGATGGTAAATTAGATAAAGTCTATAATCAGACTGTTAAAAAGGTTACCGAAGATTATGAATCATTAGGATTCAATACAGCTATTTCACAAATGATGATCTTTGTGAATGAAGCATATAAGGCTGACACCGTTTATAAACCATATGCCGAAGGAATCGTGAAGATGCTTTCATGTATTACACCTCATATTGGTGAAGAAATGTGGCAATTATTAGGTCACGAATCTACAATAGCGTATGAGCCTTGGCCAACATATGATGAAGCTAAATTAGTGGAAGATACAATCACTTGTGTTGTTCAGGTCAATGGTAAAGTACGTGGTAAATTTGAAGCGGCTGTTGGTTCTAGCAATGAAGAACTTCAAAAACAAGCGATGGAACTTGAAACAGTTCAACGCCAGCTTGAAGGAAAGACAATTCGTAAAGTGATCGTTGTTAAGGGTAAAGTTGTAAACATTGTTGCCAACTAAGAAGGTGTGTTTATGCAAATCAAAACCATAAGTATCCAAAAATATCATGAATATTTGGATACGATTCATGAAAAAGAGTTTCTTCAATCCGACTATCAAGGTATGAAATTCTCGCAGCGAGGATGGGAAGTTGAATATATTGAAGCCATAAAAGACGGTAAGACAGTTGCCTTTAGTATGATTGCCTGTATGCCGTTAATGAAAGTATTTAAATATTGTTATATTCCTAGAGGATTCTTTATGGACTATCATTCAAAAGAAGATGTGATTTCTTTTACATCTTCTTTGAAAGAGTATTTAAAAAAGAAAAATGTGATCTATGCTGAAATTGATCCGTGCATTGAATTTGTACAAAGAGACAAAGACGGAAATATCGTTGAGAATGGTTACGACAACAAAGATGTCGTAGAAAATCTAAAGGCAGCTGGCTTTTTACATTTGCCAATGAAACCAGGCTATGACATCTCTAAAGAGTGTCGCTGGGTTTCTGTTTTGAATCTAAAAGGTAAGACAAAAGAAGAAATCTTTAAAGAGTTTTCATATCAGACACGACAAGACATTCGTACTTATGAAAAATATTGTGTGAAGACGCGTGTCTTGAATGAAGATCAATTAGATGTACTGGATGAAATGGAAAAGGAAACCAGTGAAAGACAAGACTTTGAAGCTATGAGTTTGGATTACTATAAAGATTTATATAAATTTTATGGCAAATCCCATATTGAAACGGTATTGTCTTATCTCGATCTAGATGCTTATGCGATTAAGATGCAAAGTGAGTTTGATAAGACTTCAAAAGATATTGAAAAGACAAAGGCTTTCCTGGAACAGAATCCTGGTAATGTCAAAAAGGAAAAACGTTTAAAGACGGATGAAGAATACTACAATTCTTTACTGAAGAAGCTTTCGCATATTGAAGAATTGAAACAAGAGTATGGTAAAGAGATTCCTTTGGCATGTTGTTTATTTGTCAAATATGGACATCAAATCGTATATCTAGTTGGTTCTAGTAACTATGAACATAGAGTTTTTAGAGGCCCTTATGCGATTCAATGGAAGATGATTCAAGAAGCTATTGATGAAGGCTATGATCTATATAATTTCTATGGGATTAGTGGATACTTTCATAAGGATGAAGAAGGGTATGGTGTATTTGACTACAAGCGTGGTTATAATGCGGTTGTACGTGAATATATTGGTAACTTCATCCTTCCATGTAAACCATTTATTTTTAAAATTTACAACAATTTAAAACATATTTATTGAGTTTAGATTCTAGATTCGATATAATAAATTCGCTATGATAAGAAAGAGTACACAGATTATCTATTTCTTAGAGAGAAACTGGCTGGTGAAAAGTTTCAAATAGACCTGCGGAATACACCTTGGAGCTTCAATTTTGACGTATACCTGCGTTAAAGGTTTAAGTGCATACAAAAAATATTTTGTATGAAGTAAGGTGGTACCGCGATTCAATCGTCCTTATAGGGCGATTTTTTTTATTTTCAGGGAGGACAAAATGGAATTATTTGAAGAATTGAAATGGCGTGGGCTTGTTGACAACGTCACAAGTGAAGAAGTAGAAGATGTCATCAATAATGGAGAAGTTACATTCTATATTGGTACAGATCCAACGGCAGATAGCTTGCACATTGGACACTATTCATCATTGTTGATGGCAAAACGTTTAGAAAAACATGGACATCACCCAATCATGTTGGTGGGTGGAGCCACTGGATTTATTGGAGATCCAAAGGCAACTGGAGAAAGAAGTATGTTGACTCCAGAAGTATTAAAATCAAATTATGATGCATTACATGCACAAATCTCTAAATTATGGGGCTTTGACATGGTCAATAACTTAGATTGGACAAAAGATATCACAATTATTGATTTTTTACGTGACTATGGAAAATTGTTCAACGTAAACTATATGTTGAATAAAGAAACTGTTAAAAAACGTTTAGATTCAGGAATCAGTTATACAGAATTTTCTTATATGATCCTTCAATCTTTGGACTTCTTAAATCTATACCAGACAAGAGGTTGTACAATGCAGATAGGTGGACAGGACCAATGGGGAAATATCACTTCAGGTCTAGAGTTAATTCGTAAAAAATGTGGTGCAGACGTGAAATGTTATGGTTTGACTATGCCATTAATTACGAAAGCGGATGGAACTAAATTTGGTAAGAGTGAAACAGGAACGGTTTGGTTGGATCCTAAAAAGACTTCACCTTATGAATTATATCAATTCTTATTCAACACGGATGATTCAAAGGTCATTGAATATTTAAAGAAACTAACATTCCTAACAAAAGAAGAAATTGATGCTTTAGAAGTATCTTTAAAGGAAGATGCTGGAAGACGTGAGGCACAAAAGAAATTGGCTGAAGAAGTTGTACGTGATTTACATGGTGAAGAAGGCTTAGAATCGGCTTTAAATATCACAAACGCATTATTTAGAGGTCAACTCAATGATTTGGATGAACAACAACGTTTAGATGCGGTTAAAAACATGGATAAAGTTGACCAAGAAGCTGGAAAGACTTTAATCGATGTTTTAGTGGAGGCTAAGATTGCTTCGAGTCGTCGTGAAGCTAGAGAGTGGATCAAAGGAAACTCCATTAGCTTAAACGGTGTCAAAGTCAATGATGAAACTTTAGTTATTGATTCTACTCAAGCATATGTATCTAACTATGTAATCATTCGTCGTGGTAAGAAAAGATATTATTGTTTAAATTTGAAATAAATAAAAATACGTGGTTAGACATGTTTGCCTTGCCACGTATTTCTTTTTACCATTAACTTATCAATTTCATTTGTCACAATCGTTTTCTTGATTGTCCATTTTGGTTCTATTAAATCTTTCGCAATTCCATCACCTGTTAAACGTTCAATGATGACTTCTTGGGGTAATAACTCCAATTGATCGACTACAATATCGACATATTCTTCTAAAGTTAAAATATGAAATGGTTCTTTTTCATATTCTTTGGCCATTTGTGTCCCTTCAATCAAATGCAGCATATGGATCTTAATCGCATCGACAGGATGTTTGGCAATCTGTTTGACAGTTTCTAACATATCTTGTTTGTTTTCACCTGGAAGTCCATTGATAATATGGACACATGTTTTGATGTTTGTGTCCTTTAATTTGTCTAACCAATCAAACACAATTTGTGTTGAATGTTTTCGATTACACTTTTCCATTGTATCTTCATGTACACTTTGAAGGCCTAATTCAAGCCAGACTTCTTTATTTTGACTATTTAAGTAGTCTATAATTTCATCATTTAAACAATCAGCACGAGTCGCAATCGCAACACCAGGAATATTTGGATTTTTAAAGAAAGGGTCATATATTTTTTTCAAGATAAATAGTGGAGCATATGTATTGGAATAACTTTGAAAATACGCAAATCCAATACAATCGGGCCACTTATTTTGCATGCGCTTTAAGCCTTCTTGATATTGTTTCTGCAACGAATCATCAAAACATAAAATACTATCACCTGAGCCCATACTTGAACAGAAAGTGCATCCTCCTGTTCCTTTAAATCCATCACGGTTTGGACAGGTAAAACCTGCATTTAATGGAATCTTCGCTACTTTTTGATGGTATTTATTGCGAAAATAATAATTAATGGTTTGATACCTTTTATTGTCATTTGAATAAGGATAAGGATTGTTCATTGTATCACCCAAAACATTCTAACATAAAAAGAAACCGCATGTGCAGTTTCTTATAACTCTCTTCCAATAACTTTTGCGATGGCTTTTCCTTTTTCAACAAGTTCGGCATAACGTTTTGGTTTTAAGCTTTGAGCACCATCACTCCAAGCATCTTCTGGATCGTCATGCACTTCAATGATCAATCCATCAGCACCAGCTGCAATAGCGGCAAGGGATAGGGATTCAATTAATTTATAATCACCAGCAGCATGACTTGGATCAATGATGATCGGTAAATGTGTTCTTTCTTTAATGATTGGCACAACACTTAAATCCAAAGTATTACGTGTATAGGTTTCAAATGTACGAATACCACGTTCACAGAAAATGACATTTGGATTTCCTTCTGACATAATGTATTCAGCAGCCATGATCCATTCTTGAATCGTAGCACTCATTCCGCGCTTTAATAAAATTGGTTTTTTCGTTTTTCCTACAGCTTTTAATAAATCGAAGTTTTGCATATTACGTGCACCAATCTGAATGATATCTACATTCTCTACGAATTCATCTAAATGTTCTGCACTCATTAGTTCAGATACAATAGGAAGTCCTGTTTCTTCTCTAGCTTTTACCATGGCCATGATTCCTGCAGTACCCATACCTTGGAATGCGTATGGACTTGTTCTAGGCTTATAAGCGCCACCTCTTAACATATCAGCACCGGCTGCTTTTACTTCTTTGGCAATACGACAGATTTGGTCTTCGCCCTCAACAGAACATGGACCTGCAATCATCGCTATTTTTTTGCCACCGATTTGAATACCATTCACATCTACAATGGTATCCTCTGGATGAAACATACGGTTGGCCAATTTATAAGGTTGAGCGACACGCTGAACATTGTAGACGATAGGGTTAGCCATAACGCTTTTTTCATCAACAACACTTGTATCTCCAACCAATCCAAAGACGTTATAGTTATCGCCTTGAATCATTGTGACATGAAGATTCATGCCTTCAAATTTGTCAATCAATTTGTCGACATCGTGTTTGGGTGCATTTTTCTTTAAAGTAATAATCATAATAATATCCTTCTTTCCATTTGTGAGTAACAAAAAAGCATTAACAGTAAAATTGTTAATGCTTAAAAGCCCTAATTAAAATACCATTCAGTTTTGATTGGTTTAATTAGGGCTATCTAAAGTAAAAGTAAAAATATGTAGATTGAATGTTCATGTTAATCACCTAGCTATACTATAGCTTATCCAATGAAAATATGCAAGTCATTTTCTGAAAGTTGTTACATTTTATCTTGTCAACCTCCTTGGCAAAACTGGTTATATTTTTGTCATTTCTTGTCGAAAAGTGTAAAACAAAATAAACGTGCTATAATCTAAGTAGCAATACAAATCATATAGGAGGTACATAATATGAAAGTCAATATTGTAGGAAAAAACATCACTGTAACTCAGGGAATCTCAGATAAGATTCATAAAAAATTAGATGTTTTAACAAAGTACTTCATTATCGGAGAGGATGATGTAGCCAATGTCTTGGTTCGTACATATCCGACAAAACAAAAAATTGAAGTTACAATCCCAACACGTTATGCGATTCTACGTGCCGAGGTTGTAGATGACGATTTATATGCAGCTATTGATCGTGCTGTAGATAAATTGGAAGATCAAATTCGTAGAACAAAAACACGTTTAACACGTAAAAATAAAGAATCACTTGCCGAAGCTTTCTTGGATCATGAATTATTTAATGATGAAGATGTAGATGATGACGAAGTAGTTCGTACTAAATCTATCGTTCCAAAGGAAATGAGTTTAGATGAAGCTATCATGAAAATGGAATTATTAGGACACGATTTCTTCATTTATACAGATGATGAAACAAATAAGATTGCCGTTTGCTACAAACGCCACGATGGTGGCTACGGCTTGATTGAAACGGAATAAACGCGTGAAAGACATGTCAAAATGGCATGTCTTTTGTTTGAAAAGAAAAAAAATAATATAAGTTTGAATAAGTTATTCTTTGTGCTATAATTATGTTCGTTAAGGAGGTTTTTCCCATGGGATTTATGGATAAAGTAAAAGACTTCGTTGCTCCAATCGAAGAAGATGATGATTATCAAGAAGCACCACAAGCTGAAAAGGTAGAAGAAGTAGAACCTCAAAGTCGTTATGAGAGACCAAAAACTCGTACGAACGCAACTTCTTTGAATTCAAATACAAAAATGGTATTGTTTGAACCAAGAAGCTTTGGAGAAGCTGAAGAAGTAGGACAACGCTTAAAAGAAGGTCGTGCTGTAGTAGTTAACTTACACAAGCTAGATCGTGATTATGCACAACGTACGATTGATTTCTTAACAGGTGTTGTTTATGCGCTTGATGGAAAAATTCAGAAAATCGGTCAGAACGTAATTTTATGTTCTCCAGCTGAAATTGGTGTACAAGGAACTATTTCTTTAGGAAGTCCAGACGACTTCGAAGATGAAGACTAATAATTACTTTTAATGAGCTCATTTATGGTAGGTCATGAGGTGTTTATTTCGCAGATGAAAGATCAAATTCGTATCTTTCAAAAACAAAATAGGCCGATCATGACCTGTTTTTTATCGATTTCTGAACAAAGCATTCTTCAAAGCATGGTGCCTAAAAATATATGTCTTGTTTTTGATGGCGGTTATGATCAAGCACAACGAAAGATCGCTTGCTTTATACCTGAAGGATATGTTGGCTTTAGTGATTGTGTTTGTCTTCATGCCACGTACAATTCAAAATTTAAAACATTAACCCACTCCGATCTTTTAGGTTGTTTAATGCACTCTGGCATTGAAAGAAGTGTCATTGGGGATTTGATCGTGCAAAAAGAGGATCTATATATCTTTTGTAAAGAAAAGATTTCAAAATATATCATTGACAATTGTACGCAGATTAGTAAGTGTACAGTGCATTTTGAAGAGTGTTTAGACTATATCATTACGGAAAATAACAAAAAAGAAATACATATTATGTGCAGCAGTTTACGTTTAGATAGTGTAGTTGCGCAATTGTCACATTGTTCAAGAAGTGAAGCGTTAAAAAAGATTCATGCAGGATTTGTGAAAGTTAATGATGTGGTACTTGAACAAAATTTACAATTGTGCAATAATGATTTCGTGTCAATCAGAAAGACAGGTCGATTCCAGTTTAAAGAAGTGGTTTCTACCACAAAAAAGGGAAGACTTGTTTTGAACTTTGATCAATATATTTAGCTAAGATAAAGACACGCCTTTATTCGTTAGGATTGTAGAGAGCAATGAGTTTTGGTGAAACATTGTATGAATAGGAATTAAGGTATCCCTTTTGAGCTGATCTTATGAAATGATAGTAGTAGTTTGATCCGGTTGAACCGTTATCTCATGAAAGTGCATAGTGAAAACTATGAATTAAGGTGGTACCGCGTGTTGATTACGTCCTTTTATAAGGACGTTTTTTTATTTGGAAAAGGAGATAAAGTATGGACTACAAAGAAACTCTTCATATGCCTAAAACGGCATTTGAAATGCGTGGAAATTTGACTAAAAAAGAGCCTGGTTTCCAGAAGCGCTGGCAAGATGAAAAATTGTATGAAAAGATGTTAGAAAGAAGAAAAGGAGCTGAATCATTTGTATTACATGATGGTCCTCCTTACGCAAATGGTGACATCCACTTAGGACATGCCTTAAATAAGGTGTTAAAAGATGTCATTTTAAAATCACACTTTATGGAAGGATACAACACACCATATATTCCAGGATGGGATACACATGGTTTACCAATTGAAACAGCTGTGACTAAATTGGGGTATGACCGTAAGAAAATGGGAATTGCTGAATTTAGAAAAATCTGTTACGACTATGCTTTAAAACAAGTAGCTAATCAAAAAGCTGGATTCTTAAGCTTAGGATCGATTGGAGATTATGATCATCCATATATCACACTTCAAAAGGATTTTGAAAAACACCAGATTGAAATCTTTGGAAAGATGGCCATGAAAGGTTTGATCTACAAAGGATTAAAACCAGTATATTGGTCACCAAGTAGCGAGTCTGCATTGGCGGAAGCTGAAGTTGAATATAAAGATGTAAAGAGTCCAACTATTTATGTTAAATTTGCCGTTAAAGACGGAAAAGGTGTATTGGATACAGATTGCAACTTTGTGATTTGGACAACCACACCTTGGACAATTCCTGCAAACTTAGGAATTAGTGTAAATCCTGATTTTGACTATTCATTAGTGGATACAGAAAAGGGAAAATTGATTATGCTTTCAAGCATGGTTGAAGAATTATGTGATAAGTTTGAAATTGAAAAACGTGATGTTTTAAAGACTTTCAAAGGTAAAGAATTCGAATATATTACATGTATACACCCATTGTATCCAGAAAGAGAAAGTTTGTTGATGTGTGGAGATCACGTAACAGCCGATGCTGGTACTGGATGTGTTCATACAGCACCTGGATTTGGTGTGGATGACTTTAACATTGGGATGAAATATGGTTTACCAGTGTATTGTAACGTTGATGCACAAGGATGCATGATGGATGATGTTGGTGAATGGCTTGCCGGCCAATATGTGGAAGATGCCAACAAGACAGTCACTCAAAAATTAGATGAATTGGGTGTATTATTAAAACTTCAATTCATTACCCACTCTTATCCACATGACTGGCGTACTAAAAAACCTATTATTTTTCGTGCTACAACACAATGGTTTGCGTCAATTGATCAAATTCGTGATGAACTTTTAGAACAAATTCACTCTGTATCTTGGGTACCTGCTTGGGGTGAACAACGTATGCACAATATGATCGCCGATCGTAATGACTGGTGTATTTCTCGTCAACGTGCTTGGGGTGTTCCAATTCCTATTATTTATGGAGAAGACGATACTCCAATTATGGATCAAGCTATTTTTGATCATGTTGCCAAATTAGTTGGTGAATATGGATCCAATGTTTGGTTTGAAAGAGATGTTAAAGATTTATTACCAGAAGGATATACAAATGAACATTCACCTAATGGTATCTTCCGTAAAGAAACGGATACTATGGATGTTTGGTTTGACTCTGGATCAAGTCATACAGGCGCTATGATGGATCGTGGTTTAGGCTATCCTGCTGACTTATATTTTGAAGGTAGTGACCAATATCGTGGATGGTTCAACTCTAGTTTGATTGTTGGTACTGCCGTTCATGGTAAAGCTCCATACAAACAAGTTTTATCACATGGTTTCGTTATGGATGAAAAGGGCGTTAAGATGTCTAAATCACAATGGAATGCCGTTGCACCTAGTGAAATTACGAAGAAATATGGTGCAGATATCTTACGTTTATGGGCATGTAGTGTAGACTATCAAGCA
The DNA here is from genome assembly GCF_009696075.1 of Holdemanella porci. GTDB lineage: Bacteria > Bacillota_I > Bacilli_A > Erysipelotrichales > Erysipelotrichaceae > Holdemanella > Holdemanella porci. The sequence goes on from NZ_VUMR01000002.1 coordinate 47,110, forward strand.
GATGTTTCAATGGGTCAAAAGATCTTGAAACAAGTCAGTGAAAACTATCGTAAGGTACGTAATACATTGCGTTTCTTAATGGCAAACTTAGATGATCAAAAATTTATGGCCAAAGATTGTGTAAACTTCAATGAATTAAGTGAATTGGATCAATATATTTTAACTGAATTAAAAGATGCCGTAGATTTCTGTAGAAAAGCTTATAATGAATATCGTTTCTCCGATGTTGTTACATATTTGACAAACTTAATGACGAATGAATTATCCGCTTACTACTTAGATTATACAAAGGACATTCTTTATATTGAAAAAGAAGATGCACCAGTTCGTCGTCAAGTTCAAACTGTACTTTATAATGCCGTTGAAGTGATGACTAAATTGTGGGCTCCAATCTTGGCTCATACTTGTGAAGAAGTCAATGACTACATGCACTTTGATGCAGAAAGTATCCACTTAACGACATTCAAAGATCTAGAATTGGATTTTGATGTTGAAAAGATCAAAACGGATATGGAAGAATTATTCAAAGTTCGTAAGGATGTCTTCAAAGCACTTGAAAATGCTCGTGCTCAAGGTTTAATCGGTAAATCATTAGAAGCTCATGTCGTATTACATGTAAGTGATGCACAAAAAGAAATTATGAATCGCGTATTAAGTAATGCTGCACAATGGTTTATTGTATCTAAAGTCACATTCACAACGGATGAATTAGAACAATTTGAAGTATGTCAGGTACAAGTAGAAAAGGCTACAGGTCATGTATGTCCTCGTTGCTGGAACTATACTGAATCTGATAATGAAGATGGATTGTGTGATCGCTGTAACCACGTATTACACGACTAATATGTAAATGAAAAGAGTAACTCTAATCGACAAGAGTTACTCTGTTTTTTATTTTATCCGTTGTGATGATTTTATAATCTTTTGTTTCTAAATCCGATGAAACATCACTATCTTTATCTACGATCCATATGGCTTGTACATCATAATCCAGGGAGGATAAATATTTCTTTCCATCTTCTACACTCATACAGAACAACGTTGTACTTAAGGCATCGGCCTTGCCGGAATCTTTTGTGATGACGGTTACACTTCGAACATAGTTTGCAGGATAACCGGTTTTAGGATCAATAATATGAGAATATTTTTTATTCTTGTATGTAAAATATCTTTGGTAATCTCCACTTGTAACTAAACAAGTGGCCTTTTTTGTTGAATATTGAACTAGGGCATCATTTGCATCTGGACTTTGAATACCAATCTTCCAATCTGTGCCATCTTCTTTTTCACCAAGTAAGACAACATTCCCTCCCGCATTGATATATCCATTGGTTAGGCCAGCTTTATTTAATGCTTCTTTGGCAAGTTGAGCGGTATATCCTTTGGCAATGGCACCAAGATCGATGGATAGTTCTGGATCTAAGTAAGATACTTCATGACCAGATATTTGAATTTTATCTAAGTCAATATGATTTAAAGCTTCTTGAATCTTGTCATCACTTGGAGGGACTTGCGTGTTTTCTCTAGCCTCATGCCATAGATTTAAAAGTGCACCTTGGCTGATATCAAATTGTGAGTTTTCAGACTGCATCTGCATGGCTAGTTTTAAACAATCTATAAAGATTTCATCCATTTGAATCGGATGATTATAAGCTTCATGATTTAATGTATATAGGTTATTCATATTTTTATAGGCGTGGTACTGGTCAAAGCGTTTATTGTTTTCTTTAAATGTCTTTCTTACAATCTTTGTATACTTGGCAAAATCGGCTTGTGAACATGAGCAATTGAGTGTAATGGGCGTGTCAAAACCAACATCTGTTAATGTAACATTTAGGTTTTCTGTTGTATCATTACCTTTATTTTGAACAAAGAATATAACGGAAGTAATAAAGATGAGAAAGCATAGGGATATTACCAGCCAGGATAGAATAGATTTATTTTTTTGCATAGAAGTATTATAGGATGAAATGATTTTAATGTAAATGTCAGTACATATTTGAATTGTGGGAAATTGTCAAAAAATTCTTGAACTTGTGAAAAAAAAGGCCTATGATTAAAAAGTGTAAATGGGAGGTAGGATTTATATGTCACTATTTTTAGGTCCAATGAGACAGCATATCCCTGGTAAAAAAGAATTGACAGAAAAGTCTGAATTATTACATCTTATGCCTAAAAAGGAAGTCTATATTCCTTTGGTTGCAGGCCGTACTTTAGACTTTGATATTCTTGTTGAAGAGGGAGATACTGTATCCGTTGGAACAAAACTGGCTGAAACAAAGTCAGGTTTTTATGTGCCAATTTATTCAAGTGTTTCTGGAACTTATAAAGGAATTGTTAAGCGTATGCACAATTCTTTGCGTCCACAAAATCACATGGTGATTGAATGCGATTTTAAACAAACGAAAGTTCAATCTTTTGCCCCATTAGACTGGCAAAGTGCTACTCGCCAAGAGTGTGTTGATTTTGTAAAGAATGCAGGTATTGTTGGTTTAGGTGGAGCTGGTTTCCCAACCTATGTAAAATATATGAAACCAGATGGAGTTGATTATGTATTGATCAATGCCGTTGAATGTGAACCATATATCACAGCCGATTACCGATCTGTTATGGATGATGCCAAAGATTTAGTTACAGGTGCAAAAATCATGAAGAAAATGGCTGAAGCCAAAACGGTTTACATTTGTATCAAAGAATCTCACCCAGATTTAATTGAAAAAGTGAAATCTGTATTGACAGATGCGGCTGGTGTTGAGGTTCGACCAGTCCCTGATGTGTATCCAATGGGTTGGGAACGTGTTTTAGTGCGTGAAGTATTACATAAAGAATATGGTGGGTTACCTGCTGAAGCGGGTGCTATCATCGGAAATGCTTCAAGTGCCATCGCGATTGCGAAAGCCTTTGAAAAAGGAGAAGCCATCACACAAAAGAATCTAACAGTTAGTGGGGAATGTGTAAAAGATCCTCACAATGTATGTGTACCTGTTGGTATGCCAGTTAGTGAAATCATCGAAGCTTGTGGTGGATATACACAAGATACTGTCCGCTTGATTTCAGGTGGACCTATGATGGGTAAAACCATTGTCAATGATATGTTTGTCGTTGATCGTGCTATGAATGCATTAACTGTACTTCCAGCTGCAAATGATGATGCGATCGCATGTTTACGTTGTGGTAAATGTAGTGATCATTGTCCAAGTGGATTACAGCCAGTAAGAATTACAGCTGCATTGAAAGCCAATGACGTTGACGAAATGTCAAAACGTGGCGTTATGAGTTGTATCGAATGTGGAATGTGTACATATATTTGTCCATCTCATATTGATGTAACTGAAAATGTTCGTAAGGCAAAACGTATTGTTATGCTTAAGAAAAAGTAGGGAGGATTCAAATGAAATTTACTTTTCATGTAAGTCCAAGCATTAAGAATAACTTGTCAACACAACGTATCATGAAAGAATTATCTTTAAGTTTACTTGTTGTGTTTGCGGCAGCCGTTATTTACTATGCCTCTGCATGGGGAGCTAGTGCTGCTTTACATTGTGTTCTTTTATTAGCTTGTTCTTTAATTACTACATTCGTTTGCGAATCCATTTTCGCAAAGATTATGAAGAAAGAGGTTAAAACTTTCTTAAAGAGCTCATTTGGATGGGTAACAGCTATTATTTTAACTTTAATGGTACCTGTGAATATGTCTTGTTATGCAGTTATTATTGCGACAGTATTCGCAATTGTACTTGCAAAATTATTATTTGGTGGTTTTGGACAAAACATCTTTAACCCTGCAGCTGTAGGACGTGCTGTGATTCTACAAGCTTTTACAGGTGTGAGTGTAGGTCTAATTTCACAAGCAACACCAACAACAGTGATTGCGAGCACTTATCATTGGTTACCAAGCAATGCGGCCGTATTGGATTCATTCTTGTCTCAATATGGAGGCTTTGCAGGTCTAGCTTTAGGAACGTATCCTGGATCTATTGGTGAAACATTCTCAATCTTGATTCTGATTATTGGTGTAGTACTTGCCCTTCGTCAAATTATTGATTGGAGAGTTCCAGCTGTATATTTAGGAACAATCTTTGTGTTAACAGCTGTTGTAGCGGCCATTACAGGCATTGATTCATACCATGGAATTCCAGCTGTTGTCTGGTATCCATTATTGCACCTACTAACTGGTGGTGTTATTTTTGGTGCTGTATTTATGTTGACAGATCCAGTCACAAGTCCAACAAGTGCAAGTGGTCGTGTTGTATTTGCGATGGGTGCAGCCATTTTAACAACTTTAGTTCGTTTAAAAGCAAATCTTCCAGAAGGATGTTTATATTCCATCTTATTGATGAATATGTTTACTCCTTGGATCGAGTCTTGTTTCGATGGAAAACAATTGGAATTGGTAAAAAAATCAAAAATTGTTTGTGTATGTCTAGCTTTGATTGGTTTAGCTATAAGCTTCTATGCGGCTAGTTCCATTCAAAAGGTAGATACGGTTCCTGAAACTGCAGCTGTTGTTGAAACAGTGGAGGTAACACTATGAACAAGATCGTACATTTAGGTTTATTCTTGGCGATTGTTTCAGCCGTCGCCGGTGGTGCCTTAGCATTTGCAAATCAAATGACTGCCCCTGTTATTGCTGCAAATAACGAAAAACAAGAAAAAGAATCATTATTAGCTATGTATCCGGATGCGAACGCCAATGATTTTAAATTGGTCGATGCAACATTGGATTCTAAAACGGTTCAAAAGGTTTATGAATATAAAAACGTTTATATCTTCAACATGAGTGTAAGTGGATATAAAGAAGGAACGGTATTCTTAGTTTCTATTGATAAAGATAGTAAGAAAATCGACAAATACAATGCCATCAGCAATGGCGATACAAAAGGTTTAGGATCACAAGTAACACAAGCTCCATTTAGAAAATCTCTAGAAGGAAAAGATGCGACTGGTGAATTGGATACAATTTCTGGTGCGACTGTTTCTTCTGGACCTGTTGTTAGTGGTATTCATGAAGCGGCAAAACTTGTCGATACATTAAAGTAAGGAGGTTATCTAGATGAATCGTTTTGAAAACTTTAAAGCGGGTTTAATAAAAGATAACCCAGTATTCTCATTGTTCTTAGGAATTTGTTCAACACTAGCCATCACTACATCTGTAAACAATGCGATTGGTATGGGTGTTAGTGTTATTATCGTATTGATCATGTCCAACGTGATTATTTCATGTGTTCGTAAAATTACGCCAGATGAAATTCGTATTCCTGTTTATATTGTCATTATTGCCACATTGGTAAAAATCATTCAAATGTTGATTCAAGCCTATGCGCCAAGTTTAAATACAAGCTTAGGTGTATTCATTCCGTTGATTGTAGTTAACTGTATCATCTTGGGTCGTGCAGAAGCTTTCGCAAGTAAAAACGGCGTTTTAGATTCAGCTTTAGATGGTTTAGGAATGGGTCTAGGATATACATTGGCTGTCCTTGCGATGTCATTTATTCGTGAATTGATTTCGACAGGTGGTATTAAAGTGGTAAACCCATTTAACGAAGCGCAAGTTTGGTTAAACTTACACATTATTCCAGAAGACTTCACAGTGAGTATCTTTGGATCTAGTGTTGGAGCCTTCATTACATTTGCGGTTTTAGCCGCTGCTGTTGGTGCTTATAAACAACATGTAACAGCAAAAGAAGAAGCTGCAGCGAAGGAGGAAAAGTAAGATGGGTGAATTAATGGCACTTTTAGTAACGAGTGTTTTAGTTAACAACGTTATCTTAACTCAATTCTTAGGTATGTGCCCATTCATGGGTGTTTCTAAAAAGAAAAGCTCAGCAATTGGTATGGGTGTTGCCGTTGTCTTCGTTATCGTTGTTGCAGCACTTGTTACATATGCACTTTATTATTTAGTACTTGTACCTTTACAACTTGAATTTATGGATTTGATCACATTTATCTTGGTCATCGCTTCTTTAGTTCAATTAACAGAAATGTTCATTAAAAAGACAAGTCCTGCACTTTATAAATCATTAGGTGTTTACTTACCATTGATCACGACAAACTGTGTTGTTTTGAATGTATGTTTAGTAAATATTTCTAATAGTTATAACTTTGCACAAATGTTAGTATACTCAATCGGTACTCCATTAGGGTTTGCCCTTGTATTATTCATTTTCTCTACAATTCGTGAAAGACTAGAACAAAGTGAAGTTCCAAATGCCTTTGTAGGCAATCCAATCGCATTGATTGTGGCTGCCATCATGGCTATGGCATTCTCTTGCTTTACAGGAATTGTATAATGAAATATTTATTGGCAATATTGTTCTTTGGTACATTAGTCGCCATCTATATTGTTTTGTATTTAATGAATAAAAAAACACCCAAACCAGAAGGGTGTGAAGATTTAAAAGCGGATTGTGATGGATGTAAGGATTATGCCTGCACAAACAATCCATCTCACAATCAAGTGAAGGGAGAATAAATATGGTAATCGTAGCCGTAATTATGATGCTTGTACTTGGTGCAGTACTTGGCTTAGGTCTAGGTGTTGCCGACAAATATTTAAAAGTAGAAGCAGATGTACGTGTAGAAAAAGTAACATCATTACTACCTGGATATAACTGTGGTGGTTGTGGATTCCCTGGATGTAGTGGTATGGCTGAAGCCTTGGTAACAGGTGATATGGACCATATCGCATGTAAACCTTGTAAAGCAGAAAAGCGTCAAGAAATCGTTGATTACTTAAAAAACACACCAGGTCCTGATGGTTCTACAGTCGAAGTAAAAGGATAAAAGAAAGAGATGGAATTTTCCATCTCTTTTACTTTATTTGATGATTTTTAATGATTTCTAATAAATATTTTTCATCTGGGTCAATATAAATGGTCTTATTGGATTTCATTGTCACAAAACCAATCTTAGATCCAGGTACCTTTTTGATTTGTGAGATCAAACAATAATCTACGGGTACAGAACTTGAATCTTTGCCTTTGGAGTAATACGCAGCTAACATTGCACATAATCGAATTTGTGGTTCGGTAAAGTCTTCACTCTTTAATAGTACGTGCGAACCGTGATAGTCTTTTACGTGGAACCATAAATCGTTCTTACGTGAGACTTGGTGTGTCACATAGTTATTTTGAATGTTATTTTTACCTACATAGATTTCACAATCATCAAATTCTAAATGAAGGACATTTGGTTTATTGTTCTTCTTTTTACGTTTATTGTCCTTTTTAGGCATCAATACACGTTGTTTAACAAGTTCCTCTCGAATTTCTCCAGCATCAAAGACACTGCAGTGTTGAAGCTGTTCTTCGAGTTGTGTATAGTATTCAATATCTTGTTTACATTGTTCAATTTGTTCTTCTAAGATCAGTAAACTACGCTTCATCTTATGATATTTCTGATAGTATTTATTCGCATTTGTTTTTAGATCGTAACGCATATCAATTGGAATTGTTATATCTTCATTAGTTTCAAAAGAAGGTAATACAATTGTTTTTTCTTTTTGAATCTGGTGCATATACGCAAAGATCAAATCACCATATTCTTGATATTTATGATAGTCCTTTCCATCTTCTAAGGCTTGTTCTAGCTTTGGAAGTTTTTTTGTTTGTTTCAATTTTTCCTTTTCTACAGTACGAATGATGTCGCCATATTGTTCTTTGATCCGCTTTTTTTGCTCATCTTCTTCATATAAATGATTTAGGCCTTCCATGATTGTATAGGTCTTTGGTTGTTCATTTAAATGTTTGAGTTCAATACAATGAAAATCTTTTTTATAGATATAGAGTGTATTTGAATTCACAACTTCATTTAATATGTCGACGTATTTTTCGCTGTTATTCATGCGATACATAAATTCATTGGATAGTAATGGAGAAAAGCCATAGATCTGTTTAACAAGACTTTGATCGAAATCGATATTTTTGATTTCAAAAGGATTTTTCTTCTCCGGTTGAGTAGGAGCTACATATTTTGCGCCTGGATGAATGAATCGTTTGGCATTTTCATATACAGGAATACGTTTTAATGCATCTACAATTACGCCGTCTTTGACTAAGATCATATTGGCGTATTTTCCCATGAGTTCGATATTTAGATCGTATTTCACAAGGTCTTGAAATTCATTGCGACAAGATAAGTGTAAGCACAAAATGCGATCATATCCTACTTGTTCAAAAGATTCGACAATGGCTTGTGAACAGAGCTTTCTTAAGACCATCACAAAGTTGGATGGTTCTGGTTGAATGCCGGGAATAAAGTTTGCGATATATACACGGTTTGTGTTGGAATGTACATTAATGACAAGCTTTTGGTTTCCTTCATTTCGTGTGTGTAGATGAATCAATATTTCTTCATCGCTGATATTTTGTATTTTACCAATTTTACATGGGGTATATGCGTTTAATTTTTCTTGAATATTGTATAAAAATAATCCGTCAATAGCCATAGTGGACCTCCTTAGTCTGATAAGAATTATAACATAGTTAAATTAAATTTGACACACATGGTTTGGACTTGTAAAATGGATGAAAAAGAGGGAGAGCAAGATTGTCATGCAAAGAGGTTTATTAATCATTTTGAGCGGTCCTAGTGGTGTTGGAAAAGGGACAATTCGAAAATATTTTGAAACTGATGAACGTCTAAATTTGACGTATTCTACATCAATGACAACACGTAAACCACGTGCTGGAGAAGTGGATGGTAGAGATTATTTCTTTTCAACACGTGAAGATTTTGAGAAAGCCATTCAAGAAGGTGGGCTTTTAGAGTGGGCCGAGTTTGTCGGAAACTATTATGGAACTCCTTTAAAGGAAGTCAATCGTTTGCGCGATGAAGGAAAGAATGTCTTATTGGAAATTGAAGTACAGGGAGCGATTCAAGTACAGGAAAAGTGTCCAGATGCGATTTCTATCTTTATTATTCCACCTTCAATGGAGGAATTAGAAAGACGTATTCGTGGTCGTAGCACTGAGCCTGAAGAAATCATTCAACAACGTCTTGCCAAGGCAAGCAATGAAATGAAGATGGTATCACAATACAAATATATTGTATGTAATGATGATCCAAAGCTTGCAGCTGAGCTAATCAAGACAATTATTCTTCGCCATGTTGAGCTTGAAGAAAATAAATAGTTGCAAATAAAGCTTTTTTGTGCTATAAATAGATTGTATAGAAATTCAAGGAGTGGGTCGTACCACTCCTTATATTTTGCTACTAAGGAGAAATGTATGCACAATCTTAAAGAATGGATTGAAGAAGTTCTTAATGACAATGGATGCCATTTGTATGAATTAGAATGGATTACAAATCAGGGTACACCATTATTAAGAGTTTCGGTTGAAAAAGAAGACGGTACAATGGATTTGGATACTTGTGCGACTTGCTCAGATGCGATTGGCACAATGCTTGATGAAAAAGACTGGTATGCCAAAGAATACATGCTTGAAGTTTGTTCGCCAGGAGCGGAAAGAGAGCTTCGTACGGATGAAGAAATTCAAAGAGCAGTTGGCAAATATGTTTTTGTCAAAATGAAAGATCCAAAACAAGGCCTAGATCAAGTCATTGGTGATCTAATTGAAGCTACAGAAAATGATGTAACGATTTCATATCGTGATAAAACAAGAACAAAGAAGATCACTATTGAAAAGAGTAACATTCAGCTGATTATGACGGCTGTAAAGGTATAGGAGAAAAAAGATGAAACAAAAAATTAAAGTTGCAGATTTAGCAAAAGCTCTACAGGGCATTGAAACAGATCGTCAATTAACGAAAGAAATTGTTGAAGATGCTTTAAAAGAAGCTTTGACAAAGGCTTACCGCAAACACATCGAAATTCCAGATGCTTATGTTCGTGTGGATGTTGAGGATGGAACGATTCACATTTATCACGAGCGTATGGTTGTTGAAGAAGTGGAAGATGATGAATTAGAAATCGAATTGGAAGAAGCGCAAAAAGAAAATCCAAACATTCAATTAGGTGATATGGTTGGAGAAGAAGTAGATTTTACAGATTTTGATCGTGCGGCTGTTGTACTTGCCAAAAACGTAATGAAACAAAAGATTCGTGAAGCCGAAAAAGCATTGGTTTACGAAGAATATTGTGATAAAGTGGATGAAATGGTTTTAGGAACGATTGAAACAGTTGAAGAAAAATTCGTCATTGTAAATATTGGTAAAACATTTGCGATGATGAAAAAATCAGCTCAGATTCCAACAGAACATTATAAGGAAGGCGACAACATCTTAGTTGTGATTACTGAAGTCAACAAAGAAACAAAGGGTGCTCAAGTTTTAGTGTCTCGTGCAACTCCAGTATTTGTTCGTCGTTTATTTGAACGTGAAGTTCCAGAAATCTACAATGGAATTATTGAAATTAAAGCCATTGCTCGTGATCCTGGTGAAAGATGTAAGATTGCCGTTTATTCACACAATGAAAATATTGACCCAATTGGAGCATGTATTGGTCCTCGTGGAAGTCGTGTACAAACAATCATTGAAGAATTGAATGGTGAAAAAATCGATATTTTCGAATGGTCTGACAACATCAGTGAGTTAATTGCGAATGCATTAAGCCCTAGTGTGGGTGTTGCGGTGATTCCAAATGAAAACGTAAAAGATGGATTGATTGTTGTTGTTCCAGATAACCAATTGTCATTAGCGATTGGTAAGCGTGGTAAAAATGCGCGTTTGGCTGTTAAATTAACAAATCACAAGATTGATATCAAATCTGAAAGTGAAATGCAGGAATTGGGTATTGATTACATGGCTATTAGTGCAAAAATGCAAGAAGAATACGAAGAAAAGAAAGCCAAAGAACGTGCTTATAAGCAACAACAGAAGATTGAAGAATTAAAGTCAAATGAAACTGAAATCGAAAATATTGATGTAGCTGATTTTACTTATGAAGATGAAGAAGTGGATGTTGCTGAAGAACATTCTCAAGATACTTTATTTGAAAAAGAAAATACAGTTGAAGAAAAAGAAGTCGATGAAATGGAAGAATTGGCTCGTATTGCGAAACAAAATCGTAAAGAAAAGACAGCTGCCAATGTCAAAGAATACACTTCTAAATTTGAATCATTGGCGGATGCTTCAAATAAACAAGAGGAGCCTCAAGTTTCTAAACCTAAAAAAGAAAAGATTGAGGAAGAAAAGAAACCAGTTGAAGTAAAAAAATTCAACTACGTAGATATGAAACCAATCTATTCGGAAGAAGAGTTGGCTGAAATCGAAGAACAGGAATATGAAGATGAAAATGCCTGGGATGATGATGTTGACTATGAAGAATATGACGAATATTATGATGACTAGGAGTTGGTCTTATGCGTAAGATTCCAATGCGAAAATGTGTCGTAACACAAGAGCGCTTCCCCAAAAAAGATTTGATTCGTGTGGTGCGTACACCTGAAGAAACAATTGAGATCGATTTGACAGGTAAAAAGAATGGGCATGGTGCTTATATTTCTAAAAGCTTAGAAACGTTGGCTCTTGCCAAAAAGAATAAGGCTTTACAAAGAGCTTTAGAAACTGAAATTCCCGATGAAGTCTATCAGGAATTAGAAGCAATCATTACCAATGAATAAAGTTACGAATTTGATACAACTAGCTTATCGTGCTGGTAAAGTAGCAAAGGGTGATTCTTTACTTGTTAGTATTCAAAAATCTCAAGCAAAACTTGTACTTGTATCTTCTTTATGCGGACAAAACCGGATGAAGAAAATTCAGGATAAATGCACATATTACAATGTGCCGTATATAGTGGTAGAACCATCTGTATTAGATGATGTTTCTTATAAAAAGATGAGTGCTATTGCGATTGTAGATAGTGGCTTTGCCAAAGCGATTATCGAAAAGATGAAAGGTTAGGTGATTAAATGGCTTATAACAACAATAAAAACAAAAAGAAACCAAATCGAAAAGGGCATAAGAGTTCGTATCAGTCTAATGCACCTAAAAAGGAAGAAGCAGTAAAGGAAATCACATATAGTGATGCGATTACTGTAGGTCAGTTAGCACAATTGCTTCACAAAAATAGTTCTGAAATCATTAAATTCTTATTTATGATGGGAAATATGTCAACAATCAATACAGTATTGTCTGATGAGGATATTGAATTGATCTGTATGAACTTCAATGTGGAAGTACATAAAGAGGTTGTTGTTGACGAAGATGATATTGAAGAACAACTTCAAAATGTAGAAGAAGATGAATCTAAATTAGTACCTCGTCCTCCTGTTGTCACAATCATGGGTCACGTTGACCATGGTAAAACAACATTATTGGATACAATTCGTAAAGCGAATGTTACGGAAAATGAATTTGGTGGTATCACACAGCACATTGGTGCATATCAGGTATCATTAAAAGGTAGAAAAGTTACATTCTTAGATACACCAGGTCACGAAGCATTTACAGCTATGCGTGCTCGTGGAGCCGAAGTAACCGATATCGTTATTATCGTTGTTGCGGCGGATGATGGTGTCATGCCACAAACAAAAGAAGCGGTAGACCATGCCAAAGCTGCAGGTGTTCCAATTGTAGTTGCGGTAAATAAAATTGATAAGCCAGGCGCAAATCCAGATCGTATCATGTCTGAAATGAGTGAACTAGGAATTATGCCTGAAGAATGGGGTGGAGATACAATCTTTACTCAAGTTTCTGCTAAAAAGGGAACTGGTGTTCCAGAATTGTTGGAAACAATGTTGTTAGTGGCGGATATGCAAGAATTAAAGGCAAATCCAGATACAAATGCTTCTGGTACAGTAATTGAAGCCAAGTTGGATAAAGGTCGTGGACCTGTTGCCACATTGTTAGTTCAACGTGGTACATTACACACGGGAGATAGTGTAGTAGTTGGTACTAGTTATGGTCGTGTTCGTAAAATGACAAACGATCGTGGTATGGAAATCAAACATGCTGAACCAAGCTGTCCAGTAGAAATCATTGGTTTAAATGAAGTGCCAAGAGCTGGTGATGTATTCATGTCTTATGATAGCTATAAGAAGGCTGCTGAAATTGCAGGTCATCGTTTGGATAAACAAATTGAAAAAGAACGTAATTCAACAAGCGCTATGTCTTTAGAAGATTTAGCTAAGAAAATTGATGAGGGTGATGTTCAAGAAATCAATGTCTTGATCAAAGCCGATGTTCAAGGTTCTGCGGAAGCTTTAAAAGCTAGTATGGAAAAGCTGGAAGTTGATGGAAATGTTCGTATCAATGTTATTCGTTCAACTGTAGGAACAATTACAGAATCAGATATCTTATTGGCAAATGCTTCAAATGCGATTATTTATGGATTCAACATTCGTCCTAGTGCAGCTATTCGTAAAAAAGCGGAAGAAGAAGGTGTGGAAATTCGTTTACACAACATCATCTATAAGGCTCTTGAAGAATTACAAGCTGCTATGAAAGGTATGCTTGCACCAGTATATGAAGAGGTTGTCATTGGTCAGGCGGATGTTCGTCAGATCTATAAGGTAAGTAAGATTGGTACAATTGCCGGATGTATGGTTACGGATGGTAAGATAAAACGTGAATGTAAAGTTCGCTTGATTCGTGAAGGTATCGTTATCTATACAGGAAAACTTGGATCATTACGTCGTTTCGACAATGATGTTAAGGAAGTTATAAATGGTTACGAATGTGGTATGACAATTGAAAACTTTAATGATATTAAAGTAGGGGATATTATAGAAGGCTTCGAAGATCAGGAAGTGGAAGAATAGTATGTCATTAAAAACAGAACGTATGGAGATGACAATTCAAAGAGAGATTTCACATATTCTTCAATTTGAATTGAAAAATCCGAACTTAGGTTTTTGCACGGTAACGGATGTACAATGTACAAATGATTTATCACAAGCTAAAGTGTATGTTACATTCCTTGGTAAACAAGGACGTAATGATGCAGGTATGCGTGTTTTAAATCAATCAAAGGGTTTCATTCGTTCTCAAGTAGCAAAAAAAATTAAGATTCGTAAGATGCCAGAATTGATCTTTATTCAAGATACAAGTCTTGAACAGGGAAATAAGATTGAAAACATCTTAAAGGAAATCGAAAAATAGAGAAGACTTAGTGGTCTTCTCTTTTTTTGTATATTAAGGTTTTGGTTTCGGAATAGAGAAATATGATATGTGAAATAGCACTAAAATAACACAAGATATGAATTATCAGGAACGAAAAAGGGCTATTGAAAATAGCCAACATTTGGTAGACAAGTAAAATTCTTTGTTAAGAAGTATGTGAATATAAAACATATTCCTGCGAAAATAAATAATATTCGATTTAGATTTGTGTTCATAGTTATAGTAATGTTGGTTGAAATCAACGAGGATAGAGAATGTATAGGTAAAGAGGCCTTTGATTCAATGGTGCATACAGAATATGTACATGATGAAGAAATGGGTGAAGAAGTGAAAAAACTTCAACTAAAACAATTACAGGAAACACTATAGATCCAGAAAGTGGCTGCTTCCATAAAGGTGAGAAGGAGAAATGTTTTGCGTACTCGTATCAAACTTTCTGCGATAAGAATACGTTCGTACTGGCAATTACAACTGTTCCTGGAAATGTACATAATAGTGTTAGTTTTTTTGATGCCTATGAAAAATTGATCAATGGAAAATACGGATACCTGATTAAGAATGTTTCGTTAGATGCCGGATACATGACACCCGCAACATGCTGAGCCATTGTACAAAATGATCAGATTCCTTATATGCCATATAAAAGACCAATGACCAAAAAAGGCTTCTTTAAAAAATACGAATATGTCTATGATGAAGAATACGACTGTTATCTATGTCCAAATGATAAGATCCTTATGTATACAACTACTACAAGAAATGGATACAGACAATATAAATTGGATCCAAAAGACTGCAAGGATTGTCCTCTTAGAAACAAATGTACAAAGAGTAAGAACATGACAAAAGTTATCGAACGTCACCTATGGGAAGAGTTTAGAGAATATGCCGATGAGATCCGTCATACTATGGAATGGAAAGAAATTTATCCACAAAGAAAAGAAACCATTGAACGAGTATTTGCGGACTGTAAAGAAAACAATGGACTACGTTTCACAAGGTTAAAAGGCTTGAAGAAAAACCAACAGAATGCTTGGTTGATTTTTGCGTGCCATAATCTGAAGAAAATGTCCCTTTTGAGAGGAAAATATAGAAAAAAGCCATCAAAAAATTCAATATATCATTCAAAATATACAAAAAAAAACAATTTCATTTTGAAAATTACCTATATACAATAAAAAGCCTATGTCCTTACGAAAAGGTATAGGCTTTTGTCAACAACCTGAGAGATTCAATTTTGTTGAATCTCTTTTTAGAAGTAGTTTAGTTCGTTATTATATATAAATTAGTCACGTTCTACGATAGTAGCACAACCCATACCACCACCGATGCAAAGTGTAGCTAAACCTTTCTTAGCATCACGTTTTTGCATTTCGTGAAGTAAAGTAACTAGGATACGGCATCCACTAGCTCCAACAGGGTGTCCTAATGCTACGGCTCCACCGTTTACGTTAACTTTGCTCATATCGAATCCTAATTCTCTAGCAACAGCAACTGATTGTGCAGCGAAAGCTTCATTTGCTTCGATCAAGTCCATATCATCAACTGTTAATCCAGTTCTTTCCATAACTTTACGAGTAGCAGCCACTGGTCCAATACCCATAATTTCTGGTTCAACACCAGCTAATGCACCTTGTACCCAAGTAGCCATTGGTGTAACACCTAATTCTTTAGCTTTTTCTTCACTCATAACAACGATTGCAGCAGCGCCATCATTGATTCCTGAAGCATTACCAGCAGTTACCATTCCGCCTTCTTTACCAGAGCAGCAACGTAATTTAGATAATGATTCAGCAGTTGTTCCTGGACGAGGTCCTTCATCCACTTTAAATTCAACGATTTCT
The DNA here is from genome assembly GCF_009696075.1 of Holdemanella porci. Classification (GTDB taxonomy): domain Bacteria; phylum Bacillota_I; class Bacilli_A; order Erysipelotrichales; family Erysipelotrichaceae; genus Holdemanella; species Holdemanella porci. The sequence continues at coordinate 63,039 of NZ_VUMR01000002.1, forward strand.
TTTTTAACTTTAACTGGAACTGGTACGATTTCATCATCGAATTTGTGTTCAGCCATAGCTTTTTCAGCTTTTTGTTGAGAGTTAGCTGAGAATTCATCTAATTCTTCACGAGTTAAATTCCAACGATCACAGATGTTTTCAGCTGTGATCATCATGTGGTAGTGGTTGAATGCATCTGTTAATGCATCATTTACCATTGTATCAACGATAGTAGCGTTGTTCATACGGTAACCAAAACGAGCTTTAGTCATAGCATATGGTGCCATTGACATGTTTTCCATACCACCAGCAACAACGATATCAGCTTGACCAGCCATGATCATTGCAGCAGCTTGGTTAACACAGTTCAAACCAGATCCACAAACAACGTTTAATGTTACGGCAGGAACTTCAATTGGTAGACCAGCTTTAATACTAGCTTGACGAGCAACGTTTTGTCCTTGAGCAGCTTGGATAACGCATCCCATTAATACTTCGTCAACTTGTTCAGGTTTAACACCTGCACGGTTCAATGCTTCTTTAATAACAATAGCACCTAATTCAGCAGCTGGAGTGTTACTTAAAGCTCCACCCATTTTACCAATAGCAGTACGACATGCACCTGCTAAAACTACTTTTTTTGTCATATTAATATTCCTCCATGTAAGACTATTAGTCATTTACCTTTTAAACTTTAACATAGTGAATGATGAAAATCAATCACAAATTAAAAAATTCACAAGTGAATTTAAAGAAATAAGGAGAACACGTCTCCTTATTAATTAATCGCACATTTTTACGATAACAGCAGCACCTTGTCCTCCACCAATACATAGGGAAGCAAGACCAATTTTTGATTTACGTTTTTGCATTTCATATAACAATGAAACTAAGATACGGTTTCCACTAGCACCTACTGGGTGACCTAAAGCAATAGCTCCACCATTTACGTTTGTCTTAGCTAAGAAGGCTTCACGATCCATACCTGTAGCTTCTTCTAATTCGTGGATAACACCTAATGATTGAGCAGCAAATGCTTCGTTCAATTCAACTAAGTCAAGATCTTCAATCTTTAGATCTGCATATTTTAATGCATTTAAGATAGCTGGAGTAGGACCTAATCCCATAACTCGTGGATCTACTCCACCTTGTCCAAATCCGATAACTTCAGCAATTGGTTTTAAGTTATATTTCTTAACAGCGTCTTCACTAGCAACGATTGTAAATGAAGCACCATCATTGATACCAGAAGCATTACCTGCAGTTACAGTTCCATCTGCATTGAAGGCTGGGCGTAATTTAGCTAATTTTTCTAAGCTTGTTTTACGAGGGTGTTCGTCTGTATCGAATACCACTTCACCTTTACGAGTTTTATAAGTAATAGGAACGATTTCGTCTTTAAATTTACCTGCAGCAATAGCCGCTAAAGCTTTTTCTTGCGAAGCAAATGCGAATTCATCTTGTGCTTCACGTGAAATGTTGTATTTTTTAGCAATGTTATCAGCTGTACATCCCATGTGAATTCCATACATTGCATCTGTTAAACCATCGTGTAACATAGCATCCACTAATTTTTGGTCACCCATTTTAGTTCCTGTACGGTTTTTATAGCTCAACATGAATGGAGCACGTGTCATAGATTCAACACCACCAGCAACATATAAATCACCAAAGTTAGCTTGAATACGAAGTGTAGCTTCCATAACGGCTTTCAAACCTGAACCACATAACATATTAATAGATTGTGCACATACTTCAACAGGAATACCTGCATCGAATGCAACGTGACGAGCAATGTTTTGTCCTAAACCTGCAGCGATTACGTTACCAATAATAACTTCGTCCAAGTTTGCTGGATCAATGTTTGCTTGTTTAATAGTTTCTTTTAAAACTGTAGCACCAACAGTTGCTAAATCAACATCTGTTAGACTTCCTAAAAAAGTACCAATTGCACTACGTTTCGCAGCAACAATATAAGCTTTTCTCATTTGTATACCTACTTTCTACTCTAAATCGAGATTCACTTTACATGCTTAGTCTAGTCCTTAAAATAGGGTATGTCAACCACTTGTTTATATTTTCACATATTAAAAATACTTTATATATATTAATAAGAGTAAGTGTTTAAAACAATTTGTTAAAATATTAACAAAATCATTGACGACGCTCAAAAAAGTATGTAGAATATGACTGTGTGAAAAGTTTAACATACTTTCTCATGCTATCGATGTCCTAATTCGAATAGTTCAAGAAAACTGGAAAGGAGAACTTCATTTATGGATTTCAATTTAACAGAACAACAATTAATGATGCAAAAGTTGTTCAGAGAAGTTGCGCAAAACGAAATAAAAGAAAACGCAGCGGATGTTGACGAAAACGAAAGATTCCCTAAGGAATCTGTAGAAGTGATGCGTCAAGCTAAGATGCTTGGTATTCCTTATTCTCGCGAATATGGAGGAGCTGGCGCAGATTATTTATGCTACATTTTAGCAATCGAAGAATTGTCTAAAACATGTGCAACAAGTGGTGTAGTTTTATCAGCTCACACTTCATTAGGTACTTGGCCAATTGCTCAATTTGGTACTGAAGAACAAAAACAAAGATTCTTAACAGATCTATGTACAGGTAAGAAATTAGCTGCCTTTGGTTTAACTGAACCAAATGCCGGTACAGATGCTGCTGGACAACAAACAACAGCTGTATTAGATGGTGACGAATATGTTATCAATGGTACAAAAATCTTCATTACAAATGCTGGAGAAGCTGATGTATATGTAATTTTTGCCATGACAGACAAAACAAAGGGAACTCGTGGAATTTCTGCTTTCATTCTTGAAAAAGGAACTCCAGGATTCACATTCGGTCTTCACGAAAAGAAATTAGGTATTCGTGGATCTGCTACATGTGAATTAATTTTCAATAATGTACGTATTCCAAAAGAAAACTTATTAGGAAAAGAAGGTATGGGATTCAAGATTGCCATGCAGACACTTGATGGTGGACGTATTGGTATCGCTGCTCAAGCATTAGGAATTGCTCAAGGTGCTATCGACGAAGCAGTTGCTTATGTAAAACAACGTAAACAATTTGGTCGTCCAATCGCTAAATTCCAAAACACTCAATTCCAATTAGCTGATATGCAAACAAAAACAGATGCAGCTCGTTGGTTAGTATACTCTGCAGCTACTGCTAAACAAGAAGGTCGTCCTTATACTCAATTAGCTGCTGAAGCAAAATTATTCGCTGCTGAAACAGCAATGGAAATTACAACTAAGGCTATCCAATTATTAGGTGGATACGGATATACTCGTGATTTACCAGTAGAAAGAATGTTTAGAGATGCTAAGATCACTGAAATCTACGAAGGTACTTCAGAAGTACAACGTATGGTTATCTCTGGCGCTATGTTGAAGTAAGAAAGGAATTGGTGTTTAAAAATGAAAATCGTTGTTTTAGAAAAGCAAGTTCCGGATTCAACTGAAATTACAGTTGATAAAAAAACGGGTGCGTTAATTCGTGACGGTGTTCCTGCAATCACAAACCCTGATGATTTAGCTGGTTTGGAAGCTGCATTGGAATTAAAAGATAAAAACCCTGACACCGAAGTTGTTGTAATGACAATGGGATTACCTAAAGCTGCTGAAATGTTAAAAGAAGGCGTTGCTATGGGTGCTGACAAAGGTGTTTTATTAACAGACCGTGTATTAGGTGGATCTGATACATGTGCTACAAGTATCGCTTTAGCTGCTGCTTTGAAAAAAGTAGGATTCGACTTAGTTATCGCTGGTCGTCAAGCTATCGATGGTGATACTGCTCAGGTAGGACCTCAAACTGCTGAACGTTTGGATATTCCTCAAATTACTTACGTAGATGAAATCTTAGAAGTAAAAGAAGATTCAATCACAGTAAAACGTTCATTAGAAGATGTTGAACAAATCGTAACTGCTAAGTTGCCATGTGTTATCACAACATTATCAGGAATGAACAAACCTCGTTACATGCAATGTGACAATATTGTTGACTTGTGTAAAGAAGACAAGATTGAAGTTTTAACAAATGCTGAATTAGGAATTGATCCTGAAACAGTTGGTTTCAAAGGTTCTCCTACATCAGTTAAAACTACTTTCACAAAAGACGTAACTGATAAAACAGAAGTATTCACATTGTCTGAGCAGGAAACTGCAGATATGATTGCTAAGACTTTGAAAGAAAAGCAAATCATTACAAAGTAGGGAGGATGAAGTAGAATGGCTCGATTTGAAGAATATAAAGATATCTTCGTTTTCGTTGAACAAGAAAACGGAAACATTGCAGAAGTAAGTTATGAACTTATTTCAGAAGCAAGAAAACTAGTTGCTTCTATCCCTGAATTTGGATACAAAGTAGTTGGTGTATTGCTTGGAGAAAATGTAAAAGAAAAAGCTCAAGAAGTTATTAGTCATGGAGCTGACAAAGTAATCGTTGTTGATGATGCTTTATTAAAAGACTATTCAACTCAATTCTATGCAGATGCTTTAACACAAGTTGTTTTAGCTCATAAACCAGATTCAATGTTAACTGGTGCTACTCCATTAGGACGTGATTTAGCACCACGTGTAGCTGCTCGTTTAAATGTAGGTCTAACTGCGGATGCTACTAAGATCGAAGTAGACTTAGAATATGCTAAAGAAAATGGTGAATCATTATTAGACGTAACTCGTCCTACATTCGGTGGTAACTTATTTGGTACAATCGTATGTAAAGACACTCGTCCACAGATGGCTACAATTCGACCAAAAGTATTCGAATTGGCTCCAACAGATCCAACTCGTACTGGTGAAGTTGAAGAATTTACACCAACTTGGAGAACAACAGATCCTCAAGTATTCGTAGAAAAAGTAATTGAAAAAGTTAAAGCCGATGTAGATATCACAAAAGCTGACATCTTAGTAGGTGCTGGTCGTGGTGCTGAAAACTGCTTAGATGTACTTCAAAAAGTAGCTGACGAATTGGGTGGAGTAGTTTGCTGTACACGTGCCGTTGTTGAAGATGGATTCTTAGACAAAGATCGTCAGGTAGGTCAAACAGGTAAGACTGTACGTCCTTCATTATATATCGCTTGCGGTATTTCTGGAGCTGTACAACACTGTGCAGGTATGGATAAATCAGATTTGATCATCTCTATCAACCGTGACCCTCAAGCAGAAATCTTCAATATTTCTAACATGGGATTCGTTGGAGATTGCGCAACTGTATTACCTTTATTAGTAGAATCAATTAAAGCTGCAAAAGCTGAATAATAAAAAGGAGCATATTTAAAATGAAAAATGTAGGTGTTATTGGTGCTGGAACAATGGGGCAAGGTATTGCCAATGCATTTGCTACAGCTGGATACAATGTAACTGTATGTGATATTAAAATCGAATGGGCACAAAACGGTATCAACAAAATTGGTGCTAAATTAGATAAATTAGTATCTCGTGAAAAAATAACTGCTGAAAAAGCAGAAGGTATCAAAGCTAACTTAACTGCTGGTGAATACAAAGACTTAGCTGACTGCGATTTAATCGTTGAAGCTGTTCTTGAAAAAATGGAAATCAAAAAAGATTTGTTCAAGACTTTAGATGAAATCTGTAAAGAAGACTGCATTTTCGGAACAAATACTTCAAGTTTAAGTGTTACTGAAATTGCTAACGGAATCAAACACAACGTTATCGGTATGCACTTCTTTAACCCAGCTGATCGTATGAAATTAGTTGAAGTTATTTCTGGTGAAAACACTCCAGTTGAAACAAAAGAAGCTATCATCGAATACTCTAAATCATTAGGAAAAACTCCAGTAGAAGTTGCTGAAGGACCTGGATTCGTAGTTAACCGTATCTTAATTCCAATGATCAATGAAGCTTGTTTCATTTACCAAGAAGGATTGGCAAGTGTTGAAGATATCGATACAGCTATGAAACTTGGAGCTAACCACCCAATGGGACCATTGGCTTTGGGTGACTTAATTGGATTGGATATTGTTTTAGATGTAATGGAAGTATTATATACTGAAACAGGAGATCCTAAATATCGTCCATGTACATTATTAAAGAAAATGGTTCGTGCTGGAAAATTAGGTCAAAAAACTAAACAAGGATTCTACAGCTACAACTAGTGAAACAACTAAAGTGAAACACTCGTTGTTTCACTTTTTATTTAAATATTAGAGGAGAACAATCATGGAAAACGTATTATTAGAAAAACAAGGTCACGTTTCAATTATCACAATTAATCGTGAAAAAGCATTAAACGCTTTATCAACAGCTGTATTAAACGACTTAGAAGAAGCTGTGAATACAGTAGAAGCAGATAAAGACACTTATTGTGTAATTATTACTGGTGCTGGAAACAAATCATTTGTTGCTGGTGCAGATATTGCTGAAATGAAAGACAAAACTGTTGAAGAAGCTGCTGAATATGGAGCTTACGGAAACAAAATCTTCCGTCAAATTGAAACTCTACACTGCCCAGTAATTGCAGCCGTAAATGGTTTCGCATTAGGTGGTGGATGCGAATTAAGCATGGCTTGTGATATTCGTATTGCAGCTGAAAATGCTGTATTTGGACAACCAGAAGTAGGATTAGGAATTACTCCAGGTTTTGGTGGAACTCAACGTTTAGCTCGTTTAGTACCTGCTGGAATTGCTAAAGAAATGATTTTTACAGCTCGTAACATCAAAGCGGATAAAGCATTGACTATTGGATTAGTAAATGCGGTAGTTCCTCAAGAAGAATTAATGGCAACTGCATTAAAGATGGCTAACGGAATCTGCAAGAACGCTCCAATCGCTGTTGCTCAAGCTAAAAAAGCAATCAACGCTGGACTTCAAACAGATATGGATTCAGCTATCGCTATCGAAGTAAAAGATTTCTCGGATTGCTTCGCAACAGAAGATCAAACTTACGGAATGGAATGCTTCGTAAATAAAGTAAAAGAAAAAGAATTTAAAAACAAATAATTATTTGAAAGGATGATTTAAATGTCAAAAGTAATGTCAGCCCAAGAAGCCATCAGTTTGATCAAAGATGGCGATAAAATTGGTGTTGGTGGATTTATTGGGATGGGTCACCCTCAAGAACTTAGTGTTGCCATTGAAAAGAGTTTCTTAGAAACTGGACACCCAAGAGATTTAACAGTTATGTTCTCTGCTGGTGTAGGAGATGGAACACCTGATCTTGGATTGAACCATATGGGTCATGAAGGATTGTTAAAAAGAATTATTGGTGGTCACTGGGGATTGATCCCTACTTTCCAAAAATTAGTTTTTGAGAATAAAGTAGAAGGATACAACTTACCACTAGGAACCATCAGTTTGATGTTCCGTGAAATTGCTGGACACCGTCCTGGCGTTATCACTAAAATTGGTTTGAAAACATTTATTGACCCACGTCTAGAAGGTGCGAAAATGAATGAACGCACTAAGGAAGACTTAGTCGAATTAATCAATATGGATGGAGAAGAATGGTTACGTTATAAATCATTCCCATTGGATATTGCTTTAATTCGTGGTACATATGCCGATGAAGATGGAAACTGCTCAATGTGTAAAGAAGCAGCTACTCTTGATTCAATCAGTATTGCCCAAGCTGTTAAAAACAGTGGTGGTAAAGTTATTCTACAGGTAGAAAAAGTTGTAGAACGCGGTTCTTTAAAACCAATGGATGTTAAGATTCCAGGTATTTATGTTGATGCAATCGTAGTTGCAGATCCAGAAAATCACTGGCAAACTTACTCAGATCCATACAACCCATCATTCTGTGGTGAAATTCGTGTCCCAGTTGATTCAATTGAACCAATGCCATTAAATGCACGTAAAGTTGTTTGTCGTCGTGCTGCTATGGAATTGGATCCATCAGCTGTTATCAACTTGGGAATTGGTATGCCAGAAGGGATCGCAAATGTTGCCAACGAAGAAGGTTTACCAGGACTTAAGATGACTGTAGAAGCTGGAGGGATCGGTGGTGTTCCAATGAATGGAACTGCCTTTGGTGCATGTACAAACCCAGACGCAATCATTGACCAAACATATCAGTTTGACTTTTATGATGGTGGTGGATTAGACCAAGCCTTCTTAGGACTTGCTGAATGTGATCCAAAAGGGGATATCAACGTTTCTCGTTTCGGACCAAAAATTGCAGGATGTGGTGGATTTATTAATATTACCCAAACATCACCAGTTGTCGTTTATTGTGGAACATTCACAGCTAAAGGTTTAAAAGAAACAATTGCTAATGGTAAATTGACAATTGATCAAGAAGGACAGATCAAAAAATTCAAAAATCATATTGAACAGGTTACTTTCTCAGCAGATTATGCGAATGAAACAGGTCAAAAAGTCTTATATATCACTGAGCGTGCTGTATTTAAGTTAATTAATGGTAAATTAACATTGATCGAAATCGCTCCAGGTGTAGATTTACAAAAAGATATATTAGATCAAATGGAATTTAAGCCATACATCGCTGAAGATTTGAAGTTGATGGATGCTCGTCTATTTACGGATGAAATCATGGGCTTAAAAGAAGAATAAATTGAATAAACAGGTCAAATGACCTGTTTTTTGTGTTACAATGGTTTTGGGAGTTGATAAAAATGTTATTTTTTAGAAATGATTATGGCCAAGGATGTATTCCAGAAATCATGGAATATATGAATACTACCAATGGGCATTCTTTTACTGGGTATGGTATGGATACGATTTGTCAAAATGCCAAAGAAACCATTAAAAAACATATTCCAGACTACGATGTAGATATCCACTTTTTAGTTGGAGGAACGATTACTAACCAAACGATCATCAAAGCTTGCTTAAAACCATTTGAAGCCGTGATTGCCTGTGATACAGGACATATCGCCACCCATGAAACGGGTGCGATTGAAGCTATAGGACATAAAGTAATTCCGGTAAATAATTATGCTGGAAAGATCAATCCTAGCGATATTCGTAAAGTATTTGATGCACATATGCTTTCATATGAACACATGGTTTATCCAAAAATGGTTTATATTTCCAATGCCACAGAATATGGAACGGTGTATACATTAGACGAATTAAAAAATATTCGTGAAGTTTGCGATGAATTAGGTCTCTATTTAATGATGGATGGTGCAAGACTAGGCGTTGCCTTATCCACTGTAGATTATACTTTAAATGACCTGGCCAATATTTGTGATGTATTCTATATTGGCGGAACAAAAAATGGAGCTTTAATGGGAGAAGCTGTTGTCATCTCCAATCCTGAATTAAAGCCATATTTCCGTTTTGTGATGAAACAAAATGGAGCAATGCTTGCCAAAGGATGGCTTTTAGGCATTCAATTCTTAGGCTTATTTGAACATGATGCTTTCTTTGGATATGCCAAACAATCGGTTGTTTTAGCACAGAAAATTCAATCTAAACTACAAGAACTTGGCTATGCCTTATTCATGAAGAGTGATACAAACCAGATTTTTGTGAATGTATCCAAGGAACAATACCAATTCTTAAGTGAAAACATTGATTTTGAAATCTGGGAAAAATGCGATGATCACTATGTCATTCGATTCGTGACAAGTTGGCACACAAGTCAAGATGAAGTCAATGCATTGATCACATATTTAGAACAAGCAATCGAAAAAAAAGAATAGTATCATTCTAGGTTCGAACGATAGGTCCAGCCTAGTATACCATTCTTTTTGATTTGAACTTTATCTTGATAGGCGAATACCTCTTTGACGGTATCGCCTTTTTTTAATGGAATCTCATAATTTGTATAATCATACGCCTTCATGTCTTTTGTCACAAATTCATTTTCAACCCAGAATGTACGATTGTTGTAGGGACAATATACTTTTGATTGTATCGAATGTTGTTCAAGAATTTGAATATTACCATGATTAAAAGTAATAAAGAAGGGAATTTGTGTATGATATTTGACATCATGAACGACTTTTCTTTCTTGAAGAAAATCACATCGATCCATTTTTACAGTATTGTCTTCAAAGATAAGGGCGTTTAATTGACCGCCATATTTCACCATATTGCCACCATCTATACTATAAATATTATGTTTTGCATCATAAATAGGATCAAAAGAGGCAATATGCGTACAATATTCTGTCACAGGCATATGGCCTACTACGACATTCTTTTTAAAAATCACATTTGTTTCTAAAAAGAAGGGATGTGTCATGACTTGTTTAAAATCGGTTCCAAAATTTTCGTTTGATTCAATACCCGCATGCACATATATATGGTCTTCATCTTCTAAAACATGAGGTAAATCATTTAAGAAACATAATTCTTTTAAATAGTGCTTTCTTAGAATCTGACAAACATTTGCCATATTACTATTATGTGTAATCTCAAAATTTAGCTTTCTTGTCATTTCATGAATCAAACTTTCTTTACGAAAACCAAGCACATGTTTTAAAAAATCTAAGCGATACGAATAAAGAACATTCTTCGCAATAAAATCACAATTTCCCATGATACAATGTACATCTTCATTTTGTACTTGGTGCATAATATAATGCAGGGTATCTAGATTTCTTTTTCCTTTTTCAATTAAATCTCCTAAAAGAATCAAACAATCTTCATTGGGCTTATAAGAAATCTGATCTAATAATTTTAAATATAGATCTAAATTTCCATGGATATCACTAATGACAATTTTACGTTTAGCTTTTGTTTCAAGCTCTTGAATCACTACACTTCGATTCATTGTACCAAGAAAGGAAGGAATGTATCACATTCTTTTTCCCAGTCTTCCTCACAATGTCTTCCTTCAGGAATTACATTGTATAAGACGTTGACTCCTTTTTTAGATAGGGCATTGCCAATTTCTGTACATGCCTTTGTTTGCCAAACAAATTCATGCATCAAGCTTGTTTCATTTGAACCCCAAGATAGATAGATAGAAGTGTTCTTTTGAATATGACTTTGATGGATATCTTTCAGAATCGCATCCATACTTTCTAATACATAAGGAGAAATCACAATGGCCTTTGAGTATACATTGGAATAGGCATAGGCTGCATATAAAGCCATTAAACCACCACAGCTGCTTCCACCAATAAATGTATTCTTTCTTGTTTTTTTAGTTCTATAGTGATCATCTATATATGGTTTTAATTCATGTACGAAAAAATCCATCGTTTCTTCTCCTTGACCTTCAAAAGAGCCATATTCCGGATCATAGAAAGAGTAGGGAGCGTATTCCTTTAAGCGATTATTTCCAACATGGCTACATTCTTGTCCAACAACAATCATATCGATGCCTAGCTTTTCTATATGTTGTTGAATATGAATAGCCTTGCCATAAGTGGCATATGCATCTAAAAAGATATTGTGTCCATCAAAGGCATATAAAACAGGATATTGTTTATTACTTGTTTCATAATCATCGGGTAGATAAATAAAGATTTTTCTTGTTTCATTAAGCTTTGTCATGAAAAGTTCTTTTTCAACGATCATAATCGATCCTTCCTTCTTAATGCAGTCTTAAAGAATTCATCTCGCCTTGCAGGACTTGTAAATTTGGCAACAATTGCGACATCGCCCATCGCAGCTGCAAAAGCTTCAGGAAGATATAAGACTTCAATCATATCTTCTTTAAACATCTCTTCCACTTCTTTTACTGTAAAACGATATTTGATGGAGTTTCTTCTTCCTACAAAACCAGCCGAATATCTTCTAAGCTTTGAATAAGAAGCATTTTGTTTCAAGATGACTTCGGCCCATAAACGATACACATCCAATTCTCCGGCATAATTCATTAAATCCGGACAGAATCCTCCTGGGGGTCTGAAATTCACTTCTAAACCAAAGATACGTCCCTTTTCTCCTAAACCTTGCACATCATGATTCAATCGAAAGAATTCGCAATGGAAGAAGCGATTCTTGATTTTAAACGCATGGATTGTTCTTTGTACAATGTCACGACATTCATCACTGATCTCAAAAGTTGTATAACAACCAATACTTTGTTGGTAAAGTACAGAATCCATACAATTGCCGACATATTCTAAACTGTTTAAATAGCGAATATCCCCGTTTTCATCACAAATACCATCTAAGGTAAAGACATCTCCATCGATATATTGTTCTAGAATCATCACATGATCCTTTGTCTGCATATATACCGATTCTAATTGTTCAGCATTCATGATCTTGTAAGTCATGCTTGCACCTACACCTTGATCGGGTTTCATGACTAAAGGATAGCCTACTTGTTCGGCAAAATCTAAGCCATCTTTAAGTGTATGTAGTACTCTATAATCTGCCACAGGAACGTTAGCTTCTTTATAATATTTTTTCATTTGTGACTTGGATTGAAGTTCTTCAATTCTTTTTAGAGAAAAACCTGTTTTCACATTGAAATCATCACGAAGATGTGCATCTAAATCCAACCAAGCCTCATTGTTGGATTCAATCCAGTCAATCTTTCCATATTTAAATGTAAAATAACCACAAGCTTTGACCATTTCATCATAATCATGGAAACTTTTTACAACATAGATCTCGTCACAATATTCTTTTAATTCTTGTTTCAATTGATTGTAGGGTGTATCGACAATGGCTAAAACTTTAGCCCCATTTTCTTTTAACCCCCTGCAAAACATCCAGTAGCTTTCTGGATAGTTTGGTGAAATCACCACAAAATTCATAATCTTAATTCCTTTCTATCATCATTTGACTGATCGCAATCACAGTCTTACCATCATCAATCTTTCCGTTTCTTGTATACTCAAAGGCAGTTTCTAAATCCAGCCACAAAGTATCAATTTCTTCATCTTCATCTAAGCTAAGTTTTATATCCGCTTTTCTTGGGTTGATCGCTTTATAAATCCAGATTCTTTCATCGCAAAAGCCTGGGGTGGATACAAAACTTAATAAAAGTTCAAGTTTATCACAAGCCATACCCGTTTCTTCATTTAATTCACGAAGACCACATTCCATTGGATCTTCACCATATTCGAGTTTACCCGCCGGAATTTCTAATGTTTCTTTACCAATAGCTGGACGCTCTTGTCTTACAAGTAAGATCTTACCATCAACGATACAAATCACACCTACACCACCTGGATGACGGATGATGTCTCTTTTATAGGCTTTATTCTTGATTTCAACATCTTTTCGGACTAAATCAAAAATAATTCCTTTATATATTAACTTTTCTTCCATAAATTACCTCTTTTTTCTTTTAATTATAACACAAGAAAAGACTTTTTCTGCGGAAAGTCTCACGCTAAAATAACGTGCCCGATTCGTTTCCAGTCGTCCGGTAACATTTCAACATCCACTCCATCTTTCTGAATCATTCGATATCCCGATCCATTCAGTCTTTATCGATGGAGTTTTTATTGTATGCTTTTTTATAAATACTTCAGAATTTTATCCATGATCTATGTACCTATCATCCAGTAAAATATCATAAACTTCTGGTTCTGATTATTTATCTTATTTAATCAATGCCTATGGTGTTAAATATGCGAAATAGCTTGCAGCCAAGGCTACCTCTTTTTGTCTTGACTGCCCTCATAGACACATTGTATTTACTATTTCTGAAGAACTTAGAAACTGGTTCAGACAGGATCGTACTCGACTCAATCTATTGTTTGTTGCTTCTAGAAACACCATTTCCATTCTTACCAATAAATCTCTTGCCGATAAACTCAAAAAGAAAAAAATTATCGGATACCCACTATATATTCAAAGATATTCCTGTTCGTAATGAATTTGGCATGATTTCTTAACAACTCGATATTATGGATTCTATGCAAAACTCTAGATAAAGTACATGCACTTCTTGGAATCAAAAAGAATAAGGATTATTCTCGTGAAACAAGAATCAAAGCCCTTAAAACCAAACTCAATAAATTGAAGTACCGCACTCATTGGATTGATTCTTTTAACCTAAGATCCAATTCAATGTAAATGTAAAGCCACAATACAGTATACTTATACATATAATCCATTCAAGGACAAAAGAAATGACAGAGCATACTGAAAAAGATGTATTGATGAAATGATGCAATTGTACAAAAGAAGATTATGATCAATAAGAACTCCATACTAAACAAGGCTGTTACCAATAGTCTGTTTTGTCATGCCTATATAAAACTAGATTCAAATAATTCGATCATTTTTACATTTCTAAATTCATCTTCTTTGAAATCAATTACTTAATATATAAAAAAAACACTCCGAAGAGTGTTAGTTGATTTGATCTAAAAAGCTTTCTGTGATCGCATTCGCAATCTTTTGTTGGAAAGTTTCATCCGTTAATTTTGTGTAGTCTTCACTATTGCTTAAATATCCAAGTTCTAATAGAATCGAAGGAATTTGACTATCATATAAGATAGGGAAGTTTTCATAATGATCCGAATCAATACCTTCAAATTGCGATAGGTTGATGGAATTCATAGTTTGGGCAAGTTTTTTGGCAAGCTGAATCATATTATCGTTAGGCTGCGTAAAAATGGAGTAGCCTTTGGATAGAGGATCCGAACTTGAATTCATTTGAATAGAAATCAAATACTTTGCCTTTTGCGAGTTGATTGAAGTAATACGATCTTCTGTTGAAAGAGAAGAGTCATCACTTCTTGTATACACGACGTTATATCCTACCGAAGCTAGACTGTCTCCAATCTTCTTGGCAATAATCAGGTTTAGATCTTTTTCACTCGTATGTCCATCACTTGTATATCCTGCATCACTACCTCCATGACTTGCATCAATACAGATGACAGCTTTCGATTTACAGCGCGAATTGTCGACTGTATCATTGGTAATAATTGTCGAATCCGTTTGTTCAGGAACATCGATTTTTGATTTTTCTTTAATTTGTTTATTTAAATTTGGCTGAATGACCATCGCTAAAAACAACGCAAAAATTAAAAAGAGAATGGCTCTACGCATGACATACCTCCTTTCTAATTATTCTAACATTACTCGTTAGAGATGAAAAGCTTTTTAAAATTTGTTATAATGGCTAATATGGGTGATAGTATGGATTTTTTAATAACATTAGATCAGTTCGAAGGTCCTTTGGATCTGATGCTGCATTTGATCAAAGAAAATAAATTGGATCTGTTTGACTTAGATATGAATGTTTTGGCAACACAATATATTGATTATATTCATGCCATGCAAAACATGCATCTAGAAGTAGCTAGCGAATATTTGTCAGAGTTGGCAAGTCTTATCGCATATAAGTCAAAGAAACTTCTGCCAAGAGAAACGGTTGAGGTAGAAGAAGAATATGAAGAAGATCAGCGTGATCAACTGGTCGCAAGATTATTAGAGTATCAAAGATATAAAGAAGTAAGTCTAGCCTTAAAGGAAGATTACGAACAAAGGCAACTGCATTTTTCGCGTCCCGTTTCTAGTTTAGTGGAAGAATGGAAAGTACCAGTTGAAAGTGATACTTTAGAAGCACAATCACCTTATGATTTAATGAAGGCAATGCGCCATTGTATTGTGCGTATGGAGCTTTTACAACCGTATGAAACAAAGATCACAATCAAAGAATTATCAATCGAAGAAAGAGCTGTACAAATCAAAGAGAGAATGAAACATCTTGAGGGGTCTATTTCATTTCAAAATCTATGTGCAGATTGTACAAGCTTACATATGGTGATTGTGACTTTTTTATCGATATTAGATTTAATACATGAAAAATGGATGACATATTCCATTGATGAGACGCAGATGATTTGGGTCGCAAGAGAGGATTTGTAGAATGGATAATGCGAAAGCAATATTAGAAGGTCTTTTATTCTTAAGTGGAGAAGAAGGCTTGACTATGGATCAGATGATGCATGGTCTACAAAATTTAGAAATGGATGATATACGTGTCTTATTGGATGCGTTAAAAAAAGAATATTCAAGTTCTTCAAAAGGAATTGAACTTGTAGAATATGCGAATCGTTTTAAGTTTGTCACAAAAGAATTTGTATATCCTTATGGCAAACAATTATTTGAAGAATATAAACAACCCACCCTTTCACAGGCTGCCATGGAAACTTTGGCTATTATTGCTTATAAACAACCGATTACACGTGTTGAAATTGAAGAGATTCGTGGTGTAAATTGTGAAATGATGTTAAAGAAATTAGTGGCTCGTGGCTTGATTGAAGCAAAAGATCGTTTAGATGCGATTGGTAAGCCATTATTATATCGTGTAACCGATGAATTCTTGGATGCTTTTCAATTGGAAGATCTAAAAGAATTGCCGGAACTACCTCAAACTAGAAACAATAGTGAAGAGTTATTTGAAGGAGAATAGACAATGGAAAGACTACAAAAAGTAATTGCCCAAGCAGGTATTTGTTCAAGAAGAAAAGCCGAAGAATTGATTTTAGATGGTAAAGTCAAAGTCAATGGAAAAGTATGTGACGTTTTAGGTACAAAAGTATCGAACCAGGATAGTATAGAAGTCAATGGAAATGTGATTTCAAAAGAAGAAAAAGTGTATTACATCATGAATAAACCAAAAGGTTGTCTATGCACAAGCAGTGATGACAAGGGCAGAAAAACCGTATTAGATTACATGCCACAAAACCAAAGAATTTTCTCTGTAGGACGTTTGGATTATGATACGAGTGGCGTTTTACTACTTACAAATGATGGCCAATTCTGTAACCATATGATTCACCCTCGTTATCACTTAGAAAAGACATATGTTGTCAATCTTCAAGGTATCTTAAGTGATGATGACATCAAACAATTACGAAGAGGATTAAAAACTAAGACAGAAAAGTATCAACCGGCAAAAGTATTTGTGCTTCAAAAAGATTTAACGCGTAATCGTACTCAATTCGAATTAACGATTTCAGAAGGAAAAAATCACCAGGTTAAAAATATGATGTTGGCATTGGGCCATGAAGTGCGTCGTTTGCACAGAGTGAAGTTTGCGTTCTTAGACGTAAAGGATTTAAGAGCCGGAGAATATCGTCGCCTAAAACCATATGAAATCAAACAATTGAATCGCTTAAGTATGGAAGGCGAACAAAAATAATGAAACAAGTTTATTTAGATCAAAATGTTTCGGTACAAGATGTAATTTGTTTAGATGTTAAACAAGCGCACCACATCTTTGATGTACTTCGTACGACATCAAAAGAAAAGATTCGTATTGTTACTAAAAATTCAGGGGTATTCTTTGGACATGTTGAAAATAAACCTAATTTAGTGGTTGATTCCATGGTGGATGTCTTTGAAGAAAATCAATCGATCACCTTATGTTGTGCTTTGATCAAGCAAGATAAGTTTGAATGGATGCTTCAAAAAGCTTGTGAACTTGGTGTTCATAAAATCGTTCCTTTTGTATCGAAAAATACAGTGGTAAAACTGGATGAAAAAAAAGCTGAAAAGAAACTCATTCGTTGGAATGAAATCTTACTTGCGGCTACAAAACAGTGCAATCGCAATACGTTAGTGGAACTAGAGCCTGTGATTACGCTGAAGGAACTATCAAATTATAAGAGTGAATGTAATTTAGTGGCCTATGAAAAGGAAAATGAGCCTTCAAAACATATGGCCCGTTATTTAAAAGACAATCCACAATCCATTACTGTATGTATTGGGCCTGAGGGTGGATTTGAAGAGAGTGAAATTCAAGTATTAAATGAATTTGGTTTTGACAATTGTTCTCTAGGTAAAAACATCTTACGTGCAGAAACGGCTGCTTGTTATGTGTTGACAGCGATTGAATACCAAAATCATGTGGAAGGATAAGGGATAAATGAAATTTTCAATTATTACACTAGGCTGTAAAGTAAATGCGTATGAGTCACAATACTATGCAGGTCAATTAGAAGAATTAGGATATGAACAAGTATCACCGGATCAAGCGTGTGATATTTGTATCATCAATACGTGTACTGTCACAAACACAGCCGCCAGCAAATCACGTCAAAAGATTCATTATGCCAAACGAATGAATCCAAATGCCTTGTGTGTTGTTGTGGGATGTTTTGTACAGTTTGCAAGTGAAGATGAAAGAAAGGCTTTGGACGCCGATCTTGTGATTGGTGCCAAACAAAAAAATGAATTGGTGAATTTAATCCAAAAAGCATTAAAGGATCATGAAAAAATTGACGTTGTCAATGAGGTTACGCAATTTAAAGATTTTGAAGCTATGCCTGTACATTGTTTTGAATCGATGCATAGAGCTTTCTTAAAAGTACAAGATGGATGTAATCAATTTTGTTCCTATTGTGCGATTCCTTTTGCACGTGGTAGAGAGCGTAGTTTAAATCATGAACAGGTGATTCAAATTGCCAAAGATCTATGTGATAAAGGACATACAGAAATTGTGTTAACCGGTATTCATACGGGGCGTTATGATGATGGAGAATACGATTTAGCTAAATTAATGAAAGCTTTATTAGAAAATACGCCAGACTCTGTGTATTATCGTATTTCAAGTATAGAAATTACGGAAGTCAGCGATGCATTGATTGCGTTAATGAAAGAAAATCCTCGTATGTGTCATCATTTACATATTCCGGTACAATCGGCATGTAATGAAACATTAAGACGTATGAATCGTCCCTATACAATTGAGGAATTTAAAGAAAAAATCAACTATATTCGTTCTTGTATTCCAGATATTTCCATTTCAACGGATGTGATTGCAGGCTTTGTCCAGGAAAGTGATGAAGAATTTGAAACAACATATGAAAATCTAGCGGAGCTAGAATTAAGTTTCTTCCATGTTTTCCCTTATAGTAAGCGTAATGGAACAAAGGCTAGTACTTTAAAGGGTGAAATCAATGGGAAGGTCGCAAAAGCTAGAGTGGCTCGTTTACTTGAACTTTCGAATGCATGCAGAGAACGTGACATGAAGCGTTTTAATCCTGTACAAGTCTTGATTGAAAGAAAACAAGACGGCTATTATACGGGTTATACAAACCAATATCATTCTTGTAAGATATTGAGTGATACACCATTAAGTGGTAGAATCACTATCGAATGGGATCGTATTGAAGATGGTACGTACTATGGAAAGAAGGATGTTGTATGCGATTAAGCAAACTATTTAAAAATGCACCGACAGTCAATATTACGGGTTTAAGTTTTGATTCAAGAACCGTTCGTCCGGGAAATATTTACTTCTGTTTACCAGGACTTACAAATGATGGCCACGATTTTATTGATTCTGCAATAAAAAATGGAGCTGTATGTATTGTACATTCAAAAGAATTATTGAACATGGCACCTGGTGCTGTATATATTCGTGTAGAAGATGTCAATGATGCCATGAATAAAGTGGCTCGTATTTTCTATGCTCGTCCAAGTGATAAAATGAAGATGTATGGTGTAACGGGCACAAATGGAAAATCAACAATCACAAATATCATTCGTGATATTATCAACGACAAAACGCCATGTGGCTATATTGGTACGATTGCAATCAAATATGGTGATATTGAGTTGCAACCAAATTTGACTACGCCAGACGCATTGTTCCTGCAGTCTAAATTGGCAGATATGGTTCGCTGTGGAATGAAGGCTTGTGCTTTAGAAGTATCGAGTCATGGTTTGGCTCAACATCGTGTCGATGGTATTTCTTTTGATTGTGCGATTTTCACAAACCTTACATATGATCATTTGGATTTCCATGGCACAATGGAAAATTATTTTGAAGCGAAGACTTTGTTGTTTAAAAACTTGGTCAAAGAAGATGGCGTATCCGTAATTAACAAGGATGATGAAAAATATGGAGCTTTAAAGGATTGTTCAAAAGCGCGTGTTGTTTCTTATGCGATAAATAGTGAAGCAGATTATCGTGCTATTAATATTAAGATGAGTTCACAAGGTACGCAATTTGACTTGGTATATTCAGGTCATATGTATTCGGTTAAGACAAATTTAGTGGGTAACTTTAATGTTTATAACTTATTAGCTGTTATTGCAGCACTCAATGAAACAGGTTACGATTTAGAAAGAATCATTGAAAAATGTGCACATATTGCCCAAGTTGAAGGTCGTATGGAACGTATTGATTGTGGTCAGCCATACAACGTAATCGTTGATTTTGCACATACACCAGATGGTATGGAAAAAATGATGCAGTTTGGACGTAGTGTCACAATGCCAGGTCATCGTTTGATTGCGGTATTTGGATCAGCTGGTAAACGTGATGTACATAAGCGTAAAGTCTTTGGTGAACTTGCCGATAAGTATTGTGACTATATCATAGTGACAGAAGACGATCCTCGTGATGAAGATTCTAAAAAAATTGCCGAACAAATCAAGTCAGGTATTCAAAATACACCACATGTGTTTGTACAAGATCGCTATGAAGCCATTCATCAGGCAATCAGCTCAGCCCAAGAAGGAGATACGGTATTGCTTCTTGGCAAGGGGGATGAAAGCTTTATCTATCGTGAAAATGGAAGAGCCCCTTGGGTTGGCGACAATGTAGCGGCTAAAGAGTGTATACAGGCAAGTTTAGCTTAAAAAATCAAATTGTGCTTGCATTATATGAAATCTTTGATATAATATTTTTGCTAATCTTGGGAAGGGAGGTTTGTGAATATGCCAAAAGTAGTTCTTAAAGAAAACGAAGGACTTGATGACGCTTTAAGAAGATTTAAACGTCAGGTTTCTCGTAATGGCACCCTTGCTGAGGCGCGCAAAAGAGAATTTTACGTAAAACCAGGTGTACGCAGAAAGTTAAAATCTGAAGCTGCACGTAAAGCACGTAGAGGTAAATAATCTGCATTTTTAATGCAGATTTTTTTTCTTGAGGAGGAGATTTGTGTCTTTTTTTGAATTTGATTGTTCCGATAGAACATTTGAAGAGATTCAGATTTTTGCAGGATTTCAAGATTCCAACTTGGATATGTTGAGTAAATGCTTTAAATCTGTATGTATGATTCGTGACCAAAAAATCAAAGTGGAAGTAAATGAGACTTTATCTGCACATAAAGTAGAAGAAGTCATTGAGGCTTGTTTTTCAATTATTGATACGCAGCATCGTTTAAATTCACTAGATGTAAGTTATATTTGTTCTTTGGCTTTTAAGAATCGTTTAAAAGATTTTAAGGCTCATCAGCTACAGGCTGTATGTAAGACGAAAACAGGTAAAATGATTTATCCAAAAACAATTGGACAAGCTATTTTATGTGATGCGATGCGTCATAATGAAATTGTTTTTGCGACAGGTGTTGCTGGTACTGGTAAAACCTATCTTGCGGTAGCTTATGCGGTGAGCATGTTAAAGAGTGAACGAGTCGAAAAAATCATTCTTACGCGCCCAGCTGTTGAGGCAGGGGAATCCCTTGGCTTTTTACCTGGTGATATGAAGGAAAAGGTAGATCCTTATCTAAGGCCTTTATATGATGCATTAAATGAGATGCTAGGTTTAGAAACAGTTGAAAAGTATGTGGAGAAACAAGTCATTGAAATTGCACCTTTAGCGTTTATGCGTGGACGTACTTTAAATGATGCCATTGTGATTTTGGATGAAGCACAGAATGCGACGTGTGCACAGATGAAGATGTTTTTAACACGTATGGGTAAAAATTGTAAGATGGTTGTAACGGGAGATGTTACACAGATCGATTTAATCAAGAAAAAGGATTCAGGTTTGATGCAGGCTTGTACAATCTTGGATCATATTGAGGGTATTTCAATCATTCATTTGGAAAATAGTGATGTGGTTCGAAATCCATTGGTTCAAAAAATTATTGAACGTTATGCCAAGGTTGAATAATTCGACTTTGACTGTTATAATAATTAACTGTAAAAAATAAAATGAAAGGTGATAAATCTATGGGAAGACATTTTGAGGTTCGTGCTGCAGCAATGCAGAAGACAGCCAATGCGAAGGCAAAAATTTATTCTAGATATTCGAAAGAGATTTTAGTTGCTGCAAAAAACGGTGACCCTAATCCAGATATGAACCAGACTTTAAAGAAGGCCATTGATCGTGCGAAGGCAAACAACGTGCCTGCTGACGTAATCAAGCGTGCTATCGAAAAAGCAAAAAGTAGTGCTGATGAAAGTTATTCAAGTGCTCGTTATGAAGGATTTGGACAGGGTGCTGGATCTACAATCATCATTGATTGTTTGACAGATAACGCAAACCGTACAATCGCAAACTTAAGAGCTTGTTTTAATAAATCACACGCTAAATTAGGTGTTGGTGGATCTGTATCATTTGGATATGAACACTTAGGTGTAATCGTTATTCAATATGATAATGAAGAAGCTATGATGGACGCATTATTGGAAGCAGAAATCGAATTAAATGACATTGAAATCGAAGAAGGATATATGACAATTACGGTAGATCCAACACAATTGGATGACGCAAAAGTTGTTGTTGAAAAATTGATTCCAGATGTTAAATTTGAAGTCTTAGAAGATAAGATGATTCCAAATGAAGAAGTTGAACTTCATGGTGAAGATTTAACTTTATTCAAACGTTTAGTTACTTTACTAGATGAAGTTGATGATGTACAAAATGTATATCACAATGTTTCAAATCTAGATGAAGCTGAATAATTAATCCTAAGAAAAAGAAGAAAATAAGGATATACTGTAGAGAGAAAATGGCTGGTGAAAATTTTCGTAGAATACTTATTGGGACACTTTGGAGGAGTTGGACAAAAACCAACCGTTTGTCGCGTTAAGACTTGAGGTGTATACTTTACGTATAAAATAAGGTGGTACCGCGTTTAAAACGTCCTTATATCAGGGCGTTTTTTTGTTTATTTAAAGGAGGAAAACGCATGGCATATCAAATTCCTAGAGGTTGTCAGGATGTATTTGGAAATGAATCCTACAAATGGCAAGCTCTTGAACAAACATTAAGAAGTTTCTGTTACATGTACAATTATGATGAAATTCGAACACCTATTTTTGAACATACAGAAGTCTTCAAAAGAGAAAACGATTCAAGTGATATGGTAAACAAAGAAATGTATACTTTTAAACTTGAAAACTCAAAAACATCATTAACACTTCGTCCAGAAGGAACTGCTGGTGTTGTTCGGAGTTTTGTTGAAAATAAAATGTTCGCAAATCCTGATCTACCCGCAAAATTCTATTATATGGGACCTATGTCAAGACATGAACGTCCTCAAAAAGGGAGAATGCGTATTTTCAACCAGTTTGGTGTAGAGGCTTTAGGTGTTAAAAGTCCTTATGTCGATGTAGAAACAATCGTACTTGCATTCTCAATTCTTAAATCACTAGGATTAAATGATATTAAAGTATGTCTAAATACATTAGGTGATGATGAGTCTCGTGCAAACTATCGTAGTGCATTAAAAGAATATTTTGCTCCTTATGTAGATGAGTTGTGTGGGGATTGTAAACGTCGTTATGAACAAAATCCATTACGTATTTTAGACTGTAAAGTAGATCATGATCATGAATGCATGAAGAATGCACCAAAGATGTCAGACTATTTAAATGAAGCCAGTCAAGAATACTTCAATACTGTATGCGAATTATTAGATAAATTAGATATTCCTTATGAAGTAGATGACAAGTTGGTTCGTGGATTGGATTACTATACTCATACAGTATTTGAGATTGTATCTATGAATTCAGAAATGGGTGCACAATCCACAGTTTTAGCAGGTGGACGTTATGATGGATTGATTTCATATTTTGGTGGACCCGAAGGCATGAGTGGTATTGGATGGGCTCTAGGTATGGAACGTCTATTGATTGCCTTAGAAGCTGAAGGTATTGAATTGGAACAAAAACCGGCATTAGATGCTTATGTAATGTGCCTTGATAAAGAAGCTAGAACCTATGCATTTGAAGTGTTGACTGAGCTTAGAGCATATGGATATCGTTGTGATATGGATATGATGGAAAGAAGCTTTAAGGCACAATTTAAGGCTGTGGATCGTGCAAAGGCTAAACTAGCGATTTTGATTGGTAAATCGGAATTGGAAGAAAAGAAAGTCACAGTTAAAAATATTGCACATAAAGAACAAGAAACTATTAGTGTTGATGAATTGATTCCATATGTTGATTCTTTATTAGAAGAAAAAAGTCATCATCATCACGAACAGGAAGGAGAATAGAAATGTATAGAACTCATAACAATGGAGAGTTGCGTCTTCAAAATGTAAATTCAGAAGTCACTTTATGTGGCTGGGTTGCGAAACGCCGTAATTTTGGAGCTTTGGTCTTTATCGATTTAAGAGATCGTTATGGTATTACACAACTTGTATTCAATGAAGATCTAGCAACACAAATTAGTGATGTACGTAATGAATATGTACTACAAGTAAAGGGAACGGTTGTTGAAAGAAAAGACAAAAACCCTAAGCTTGCAACAGGTGAAATTGAAGTTGCAGTTCGTGAAGTAAAAATTGTGAATACAGCTATCACTACACCAATGATCATTGCGGATGAAACAGATGCTTTAGAGGATACTCGTTTAAAATATCGTTATTTAGATTTAAGAAGACCAGTTCTTCAAAAGAACCTAATCTTAAGAAACCGTATTACTTTATTAGTTCGTAATTATTTAGCTAAATATGGTTTTACAGAAGTGGAAACACCTATTTTATGTCGTTCGACTCCAGAAGGTGCACGTGACTATTTAGTACCTAGTCGTATTAGTAAAGGGGAATTCTATGCACTTCCACAATCGCCTCAGCTATATAAACAGTTATTGATGGTTGGTGGAATGGATCGCTACTTCCAAATTGCTCGTTGTTTTAGAGATGAAGATTTAAGAGCAGACCGTCAACCTGAATTCTCACAGATCGATATTGAAATGAGTTTTGTGGACGAAGAAGATATTTGGTCAATGACAGAAGGTTTGATGAAAGAAATCTTCAAAGATATCAAGGGAATTGATCTACCAGAATTTAAACGTATTCCATATGATACTTGTATGGAAAGATATGGTTCCGATAAACCAGATTTACGTTTTGACATGCCTTTGTATAATGTCAGTGAAGTATTCGCAAACACTGAATTTAAAGTGTTTGAAAATTGCTTAAATGAAGGTGGCATCATCCAGGCTATGAATGTTAAAAATGGGGCGGACAAATTCTCAAGAAAGCAATTGGATAAACTACAAGATTATGTAAAAGTATATGGTGCAAAAGCGCTTGCTAACTTAAAATTAACAGCGGAAGGCTTTGCGGGAAGTGTCACAAAAGTTTTATCCGATGCTGAAAAAGAAGCATTGCGTACCATGTTGAATATCGAAGAAAATGATATTGTATTTTTTGTAGCGGATAAGAAGAAAGTGGCTCAATCCTCACTTGGTGCATTGCGTGTGAAATTAGGCCATGATTTAGATTTGATCAACAAAGATGCCTATGAATTTTTATGGGTTACTGATTTTCCAATGTTTGAATATGATGAAAATGAAAACCGTTATGTAGCGGCTCACCACCCATTCACATCACCTAACTTAGAAGATGTCGATAAATTGTTGAGTGATCCAGCACATTGTTATTCTAGAGCTTATGACTTAGTGTTAAACGGCTATGAGTTATTATCAGGATCCATTCGTATTCATGATCAAAAGCTTCAAGAAAAAGTATTTGAAGCTATCGGTATGACTTTAGAAGAAGCGCATGAAAAATTTAGCTGGTTTATGGATGCATTCCAATATGGAACTCCACCTCATGGAGGTGTAGGTATTGGTCTAGAACGTTTAACTATGATTTTAGCTGGTACAGACAACATTCGTGATGTCGTCGCTTTCCCTAAAACAGCAAGTGCATCGGATTTAATGGCACAGGCACCAAGTCCTGTAGATCCAGCACAATTAAAAGAATTGGGTATTGAAACAAAGTAAGACAGGGATTTTTTCCTGTCTTTTCTTATCAAAAAAACAAGTCATCTAGACTTGCTTATCTAAAAAATATGTAGCTTCCATATCGGCCGTACTTAGCGCAAAGGCAAGCGGGAACAATTCAAAAGCTTTACCCACATTATTGACTGGATCGCTTCCAGAAAATCCCATATGATAACGAATCGCAAACGCTTCTTCACGCGTTATACGCATGAATGGCTGAATCATATAGACACTTTTTTCACCATGGCCAAATGGAATATTGTCTTCAAATTCAAAAACATCCACTTGATGCCACTCACCATCGATTTTCTTGTTTCTTGTACCTTTTTTATAGACATTGATCTTACATACATCATGAAGTAGGGCAACCAGAGCAATGGTTTCATCGCTGTAGTGCATATTGTACGTATCTTGAACTCTTTGTCTTGATAAATAGTCCTTTAAGCAATGATATACATGTACACTGTGTTCACAAAGACCACCTTCCATGTTGCCATGAAAACGTGTGCTTGCAGGGGCCGTAAAAAAATCAGAGTGAACTCCTTCTAAGAATTCTAGAAAGGTATCGGCACCTTCACGATGGATATTTTTTTTATAGATTTGAATAAATTCTTCTTTTGCGTTCATACTTTTTACCTATTTAAAAAGCCCAAGAACATGAGATCTTTCCCTGTTAAGTACAGGTGGGCAATCTGTGAACAGCATTAGGATCCCCACGCGTAGCGGGTCTTCAACACAACAATTCAACATCCGATTTCCCTTATCTCGAGTGTAGGAAAAATTAATGTCCTTAGGCATTTCTATAATAACGAACTTCATATTAGAATACAAGTCTTGACTTTTTAGTGTCTAATGTGCATAGTTGCAAGTACCCTTAAAAAAAAGTAAAATATAAAAGGTGAAATTATGGATGGAATATTAATTATTGATAAACCGTATGGTATGACAAGCCATGATGTTGTAAATTGGCTTCGAAAAAAATATAAACAAAAAAAATTTGGACACACTGGTACGCTCGATCCCAACGCAACCGGCGTTTTAGTTGTTCTTTGTGGAAAGTCGTGTAAATTATTACAATTTTTGAGTGATACAGATAAAGAATATATTGGACAGATCGAATTTGGTAAAAGTACATCAACCGATGATATTTGGGGTGAAGTGGAAGCTGAAAAAGAAGTGAATTTGGATTTTTGTTTTTCAGAGGAACTTCAAAAATTTGTTGGTAAGAACCATCAATTGGTGCCAAAGACTTCCAATAAAAAAGTGAATGGGAAAAAATTAATGGACTATCAAAGAGAGGGACTTGAAGTTCCTAAAGTCTATAGCGATATTGAAATTTATTCGATGGAAGATCTTGGTGACTACAGTTTTAAAGTAGCATGTTCGAGTGGAACGTATGTTCGTAGTATTTGTCGTGATTTGGCCTTAAATACAAATAATCTAGGTTGTATGAAAAGTTTAAGAAGAACTAAGGTTGGTCGCTTTACAATTGATCAGGCTCAAACACTAGAAGATCTTGAAACACAAGAACCCGTCCTATATCCTTCAATCTATGTATTGGATCATTTAGATAAGATTGACTATCAACCGATTCAAGATGTGTACCAAGGAAAACGCATTCGTTTAGATAATCTAAATCAAGAAGTATGTATTTTAGATGCAGGTGAGCCTATCGCAATTTATGAAAAAGAGCGTGAAGGAATTTTTAAGAGTAAAAGAGGTCTATGGTAATGGAAGTCATTCGTATTGATTATCTACATGTACAAGAAAATTTGCCAAAGAGTTCTTGTTGTATTGGCTTCTTTGATGGCCTGCATACAGGGCATCAGGCATTGCTTAAGAATTGTATTGCTAAAGCCAAAGAGTTAAACATTAAAAGTGGTTTGATCACATTTGATCCAGATCCTTGGAGAATCTTTTTTCCAGATCGTGTATGTCGTCATATCACAACGTTAGAAGATCGTATCTATTTGGCAAGCGTCATGGGTATTGAAGTGATGTATGTCATTACTTTCTCTAAGAATTTTGCAGCCTTAGATGTAGATGCCTTTCATATGTTGTTAAAAAAGATGAATGTAGCACATATTACTTGTGGATTTGATTTTAAATATGCTTCAAAGAATACAGGAAATGTGGATACAATTTCTTCACAAAACTACTTTGATGTTTCAGTGATTGCCAGTGTAAATTCGAAAAACGAAAAAATCTCATCCAGTCGCATTGAGCCATTGATTCAAAGTGGCAAGATTGATTTAGCCAATGAATTATTGGGGTATATGTATTCGATTGAAGGCGTGATTGAACATGGCTTTAAACGTGGCAGTACACTATTGAAGTTTCCAACCGCAAATCTTGGGGCAAATCCCGATTATTTAGTGCCTTCTAGTGGTGTTTATGCAGGTTTTGTATATGTGGATGATACATTTTATGGGGCTATGATCAATGTGGGAAACAATCCTACTTTTAAAAATACAAAAGTTTCTATTGAAGCGCATATCTTTGATTTTGATCAAGATATTTATGAACGACAAGTACGCTTTTTCTTCTTGAAAAAGACGCGAAATGAGATTCGTTTTGATGGTTTTGAAGCCTTAAAGAAACAGTTACAGAGGGATATTGTTACTTGTAAAAAGGTGATTTTGCATGAAAAGCAGTATGTTACAAAAACCGCATCACTTTGGGGTGCGAAAGTTTTTGAGTTTAAATAACTTTTTTGGTATACTTAAAGAGAAGTGAAGGTGAAATTATGGCGAAAGAATATATCGAGCTAGAACCAGGCAATGAATATGGTGTTATTTCTTTAAATAAAACAGTTTTTTCTACAATCGCAAAGAACGTGATCGAAGAAGATGAAAATGTTCAGATTGCAGAAGGAACAAAACCATTTAAGACAGGAATTGTCACTCGTGTTGAGAACAATAAATTGACTTTATCGATTCCTGTAAAAGTGAACCACAAATCAAATGTAAGTGATGTTTGTTTAAATCTACAAAACAAGATCTTTGAAAGTATTTCTTATATGACAGACTTTAAACCTGAAGCGATTGAAATTCAGGTGACTGGATTTATTTTTTAAGGAAATCTTTTAAAGGTTTCCTTTTTTTCAATTTTATGAGTGTATCTTTTGAAAATTATCTTGTGGTAGGTATTAGTTCAAGAGCTTTATTTAACTTAGAAAAAGAAAATGAGGTTTTTGAAAAAGAAGGATTAGACGCATATCGTGACTATCAAATTGTTCACGAAAATGATGTGTTAAATCCGGGTAGTGGTTTTGCGTTAGTTAAAAACTTATTAAATATCAATAAACTCGCGAATCGAAAACTTGTTGAAGTTATTGTGATGTCAAGAAATAGTGCGGATACGTCTTTGCGTATCATTCACTCACTAGAACATTATGATATGGACATTGGTCGAATGGTTTTGAGTGGTGGAGAAGACATCAGTCGTTATTTATCGGCGTTTGGTGTCGATTTATTCTTATCGTGTAATGAAAACGATGTATCCAATGCGATTCATGCAGGCTTTGCGGCTGGTATGATTTATGCCAGAGATACTAAATATAGTTTTCCTGACAATCAGATTCGTATCGCCTTTGATGCGGATGCCGTATTATTTTCGGCTGAATCGGAAAAGATCTATCAGGAACATGGTTTAGAAGCATTCAATGAAAATGAGATTCTAAACCAGGATATTGCCTTACAAAAAGGTCCAATGGCTTCTTTATTAAAGAGTTTATCTTGGCTTCAAAATGAAACTAAAGATTTAAATGTATTAAGAACAGCGATTGTAACAGCACGAAACAAAGATACGGGTGTTCGTGTAATAAAAACTTTAAGAGCATGGAATATTGTCGTAGATGAAGTATTCTTTATGCAAGGCGCTAAAAAAGCGGATGTATTAGCCTGTTTTGGTGCCAATATATTTTTTGATGATCAAGACGTGCATGCAGGGCCTGCAAGTGAAGTAGTACCAAGTGCACGCGTACCATATAAAGAAGGAGATATGTAGATGAATAGACATGAACAACGTGTAGTTGCGATGCAAAGTGTGTATCAACACTTATTATTAGGAAAGGATATTCGTAAATGTGTATTTGATGTAATGAAAGGTTCAAATGACATTGATGGATATTTATATAGTTTAACAATGGGAACTATTGAAAACAAAGAAGCTTTCGAACAAAAAATCAATGAATTATTACGTGATGACTGGGATTTTGATCGTTTAAGTATGTTAGAACAAGCCATTCTTTTAATTTCTTTCCAGGAAATCTTGGCAAACGATACACCGAAAGCTGTTGTAATCAACGAAGCGATTACTTTGGCTAAAAAGTATTGCGATGATAATTCTTATAAATTATTAAATGGAGTTCTTGACCAGCTATGAGAAACGAAATGGTTGTAAGTATTTCTAGTGTTATTGCTCGCATTAAAAATGTTTTAACACAAACCATGGATCTAGATGGCATCTGGATTCAGGGTGAAATCAGCAACCTGACAAAACACAGATCGGGACATTATTATTTTTCTTTGAAAGATAAAAGCGGAGAAATGAGTTGTGTTATGTTTTCAAGTTATGTATCACGTTTAAACTTCAATGTAGAAGAAGGTATGCGTGTTTTAGTTTCAGGAAGTATTAATGTGTATGAACAAAGGGGCAGTCTTCAGCTTGTGATTCGTAAAATGAAACAAGATGGTTTAGGTGATTTATATCTTGAATTTGAAAAAAGAAAACAAGATCTTTTGAGGGCTGGCTATTTTGATGAAAGTCATAAGAAGGCTAAACCTGACTATATTGAAAATATTGGTGTTGTAACTGGAGCTCAGGCTGCTGCCTTACAAGATGTATTATCAACTATTCAAAGGCGCTGGCCGATGATGAAGGTTACTTTATATCCTAGTTTAGTGCAAGGTAGTTTTGCACCTAAAAGTTTGATTCAATCCTTGAAAGAGGCTGATACTCATAATCATGATGCCTTATTGATTGTTCGTGGTGGAGGAAGCTTTGAAGATTTGTTCTGTTTTAATGATATCCAGCTTGTAAAGACGATTTACAGTTTAAATACATATATTGTCAGTGGTGTAGGTCATGAAGTGGATACAACATTATGTGATCTTGTCTGTGATCATCGAAGTGTAACCCCTACAGCAGCTGCACAATGGGTGACATTGGATCAATATGAAGTGATGACGCAAATTTTGAAGGATAGAGAATTGTTGAGGCAAAACATGTCTATGATTTTAAATCACAACAAGTTAAAACTGGATTCGTATAAGAATCATCCGTATTTAAAGGATCCAAAATCTTTTATTATAGAAAAACAATTAAAACTAGATGGCTACAATACACAAATTGAACATGTACTAGAGCTAGAGCTGCAAAAGAAAAATGTTATTAAGAATTATACACAACAAATGCATTTGCGTATGATGAATATAGTAAAGGTACAAGAAAATAAACTTTCTATGGTGCCTGAAAAACTAAGATCGAATATGCAAGTTTTACTACAAAATTCTAGACATTCTTTACAAAAAAATTGTGCTTTATTGGATGCCTATTCACCTTTAAAGGTACTTTCTCGTGGTTATAGTATCTCAAAGATTGAAGATAAAGTTATTAAGCATGTCAAAGATGTCGCAAGTGATGATATAATGGTAACAAGAGTAAATGATGGTGTGATCACTTCATGTGTTGTATCCACTAAGGAGGAATAAAATGGCCGCTAAACAAATGAAATTTCAAGAGGCGATGAAGCGATTGGATGAAATCGTGGCTTTGTTAAATAATAATGAATTGGAGCTTGAAGAGGCCATGTCATTATTTGAGGAAGGCTTGAAATTGAGTGCGCAATGCGAAAAACAATTAAAAAAATTTGAAACAAAAATGGATCAGTTGATGGAGGTGAATCAAGATGATGGTGAATAAAGAATTCGAAGATTATTTATTAATGCGAGTACATGAAAATGATGATTGTCGTACAAAAGATGCGATGGCCTATTCATTGATGAATGGGGGTAAGCGTGTACGTCCTACTTTGTTGTTTTCTGTACTAGAAGGCTATGGAATCGATGCAAGAGTTGGATATCCATGTGCTTGTGCCATTGAAATGATTCATACATATTCATTGGTTCATGATGATCTTCCAGCTATGGATAATGATGATTTACGTCGAGGTAAACCAAGTTGTCATAAAGCTTATGATGAGGCAACTGCCATTCTTGCGGGCGATGGACTATTGACGAAGGCATTTGAAGTTGCATTGGATAGTGAATGTAGTGCTGAACAAAAAGTAGCTTTAGTAAAGGCTCTTTCTTGGTATGCCGGGATTGATGGCATGATTTATGGACAAACTTTAGATTTACAGTCTGAAAATGATCCAAATCCAACACTTGCACTTTTACAGGAAATTGATCACTACAAGACTAGCAAATTATTAACATTACCATTGGTTTGTGGATGTATCTTAGCGAATAAATTCGATGATGTTGAACACTTCCGTAAGATAGGTCTTGTGTTAGGTCTTGAATTCCAGATGCAGGATGATATTTTGGATGTTACTGGTAGTGAAGAAGTGGTTGGAAAGTCATTGAGTGATGTAGATAATCATAAAGTTACAGCTGTATCTTTATTAGGGCTTCAAGGTGCTAAAGATATGGTTGCTAGCTATGATGAAACAATTCGTAAAGAACTAGGTTTTGTGAGTTGTGATGTAACTTCACTGACAAAAGTATTGGATACTTTATTAAAGCGTACATATTAATATATGGAATTTCTTTGAAAAAAGGGGTATATTAATAATAGCTAAAACTAGTCTTTAGCGGACTAGTTTTTTTAACGAGGGTTATAAAATGAGAAAGATTAGTCAAGTGTATGACATTGAGTCACCTAGTCAAATCAAAGATATGTCAATCGATGAGCTTACACAATTGTGCAGCGATATTCGAACTTTTTTAATCGAGTCGATTTCGAAAACAGGCGGACATTTATCGAGTAATCTTGGGATTGTCGAAGTCACAGTTGCGATGCACTATGTCTTTGATTCACCAAAAGATAAAATGATTTTTGATGTAGGGCACCAATGTTACACACATAAACTATTAACAGGAAGATCCACTCAATTTGCGACATTACGTAAAAAGGGTGGGCTTTCAGGATATCAAAAGCGAAGTGAAAGTAAGTATGACTGTTGGGAAGCAGGACACTCTTCTACTTCTTTATCTGCCGCACTCGGCTATGCGATTGCACGTGATTTAATGCATGATGATTATCAAGTTGTTGCTGTAATTGGAGACGGTTCATTAACGGGTGGTATGGCACTAGAGGCTTTAAATGATATTGGTTCTAAACAAAAGAAGATGGTCATCATCTTTAATGATAATAATATGTCGATTTCTAAAAATTATAGTGGTGTTGAAAAACGAATTACAGATATTCGTGCTTCTCACTTATATATAGATTTAAAACATGATGTTAAAAACAACTTAAAATCCAATAAATTAGGAACTAACGTATTGAATACATTGTCACATTTCCGTGATAAAATCAAAGATGAAGTGATCGATGCTCCATTATTTAAAGAGTTTAACTTAGATTATATGGGACCTGTCGATGGCCATGATATTGCTAGCTTGATCAAAGTTTTTCAGGCTGCCAAAGAACACGATGGCCCCATTGTTGTACATGTCCTAACACAGAAAGGAAAAGGCTATA
Organism: Holdemanella porci; assembly: GCF_009696075.1. Classification (GTDB taxonomy): domain Bacteria; phylum Bacillota_I; class Bacilli_A; order Erysipelotrichales; family Erysipelotrichaceae; genus Holdemanella; species Holdemanella porci. Next base: position 96,531 of record NZ_VUMR01000002.1, read on the forward strand.
AATTTGCGGAACAAGATAAAGTAGGTAAGTGGCATGGAGTCAGTCCGTTTGATGTCGCAACGGGAAAATCTTTGTGTTTACTTCCGCCTAATGAAATTTCCTGGTCACAAGTGATCTCAAATACGGTTATGGATCTGGCGGAAAAAGATAAGAGTATTGTTGCAATCACACCCGCGATGGCGCAGGGTAGTAAATTATTAGAATTTCAAAAACGTTATCCAGATCGTTTTTTTGATTGTGGAATAGCCGAACAGCATGCCGTGACAATGGCTTGTGCTATGGCTTTAGGTGGATTAAAACCATTTGTGAGTATTTATTCGTCTTTCCTTCAAAGAGCTTATGATCAAGTCAACCACGACATGGCAAGAATGAATGTGCCTATTGTGCTTGGAATTGATCGTTGTGGCTTAGTTGGAGATGATGGTGAAACGCATCAAGGTGTGTTTGATATTGCGATGCTTAGAAGTATTCCAAATCTTGTCTTATCTCAGCCAAAAGATGCCCAAGAAGCACAGAATATGATTTATACAGCCTTTGCCTCTAAGAAACCATTTTGTGTACGTTATCCTAGAGGAAATGTGAGATACGCAAAAAACAAGTCGTATTCATTGATTCCAATTGGTACTTGGGAAAAATTTGTGGTTGGAACACCAACGCAAATTGTGATCACATATGGACCGGATGTGGATCATGTGATCAATAAGGCAAGAGAAAATCAGATTGGCTTACTTGTTGTCAATGCACGTTTCTTTAAACCAATCGATGAAGTTATGATGAAAGATTTATTAAAATTAAACCTTCCAATTACGGTTTATGAAACGGATATTAAGAAGGGCGGCTTATCGAGTGCTATTTTAGAATATATGAATACATTGGATGAAAAAATTCATGTATTAGCTATTGGCGATCACTATGTATGTCATGGTTCGATTCGTTCTTTACGTATTCAAGAAGGTATTAGCACAGAATGTTTATTTGAGGAACTAGAAAAAAATGGATAAGATTCGTTTAGATAAAGCTTTACTCAATCAGATATCGTCTCGTGCAAAAGCACAGGATATGATTAAAGAAGGTAAAATCAGTGTCAATGGAAAAGTAATCACAAAGGCTAGTTTTTTAGTTGGGGATGAAGATGATATTGTCGTAACACATACTGAGGATGAATTTGTTTCCCGTGGTGCCTTTAAACTAAAGGGTTGTTTAGATAAGTACAATGTGAATATTCAAAATCAGGTTGTATTAGATATTGGTGCGAGTACAGGTGGATTTACGGATGTATGTCTTCGATATGGAGCAAAAAAAGTATATGCCTTAGATGTAGGTCATCTTCAACTTGCCAAAGAATTAGATCAAGATTGTCGTGTAATCAAAATGGAAGGGCATAACGCTCGTGAAATTGTACCAGAATGGTTTAATGAATCGATTGATTTTATGTGTATGGATGTTAGTTTTATATCTTGTAAGACCATATTGGAACATGTATTACGTGTTTTATCCATTCCTCATATTGCGATACTTGTAAAACCACAATTTGAGTGTGGTCCCACTGCTTTGAATAAGCATGGCGTTCTAAAGAATTCTAAGCTTGCCTTACAGATTGTTGAAGATGTAAAATCTTTTCTATTTCAATATTATGGAAGTGTTGAAGCGATGCCAAGCATTCTAGAAGGAAGAAGTGGCAATCAGGAGTATATGGTGTATGCCAAAGATTTAAGAATATCTTAATGTGAAGATATTCTTATTTTTTTGTATATTAAGATTTTGGTTTCTGAACAGGGAAATGTAATATGTGAAAAAATATCGGATTATCACAATTTGTAGGTTATCAGGAACGATAAAAAGGGCTATTGAAAATAGCCAACATTTTGTATTTGTCTTTAGTTGCTGAATTATTTTTTTACAATCATCTTATGATCGCATTCAGGGTAGTGCATCATATAGTTTTCTTCAGGTTCATTTGGAAATAATTCATCGATCAACCATCTAGGTACTTCTTCTTCGTAACCGCATTTTGTGCATTTCATCAATACATCTTTTTCTGTATGTTCTGTCATTTCTTTTGTCCTTGAATGGATTATATGTATAAGTATACTGCATTGTGGCTTTACATTTACATTGAATTGGGTCTTAGGTTAAAAGAATCAATCAAATGAGTGCGGTACTTCAATTTATTGAGTTTGTTTTTAAGAGTTTTGGTTCTTGTTTCACGAGAATAATCCTTATTCTTTTTGATTCCAAGAAGTGCATGTACTTTATCTAGAGTTTTCTTAGAAGCATTGGCATAGAATCCATAATATCGAGTGGTTAAGACATGGTAGTCTGGTATATGTATAATAAGGCGGTTTATAAAATCAATCACATTATCTGTGACATCATGACGTTTTTCATCCTTATGATCATTGTAGAACCAGCTGACAGTCTTTGATTCTTTATTGTATTCTGTGATTCTATTTTCAGCCATGGCAGGCCTACCTGCATAGCGAATAAAATAGTTTACGCAGCCTTGAATATCTTTACTGTTTTTATTAGATGAAGCATCGTTAGAATCGTTGTCAAGGGATTTGAACTTGGCATAGACATAGAATCCTTTAGGATGGTCTTTATAGAGTCTGTTCTTTTCTTCAGGTTTCTTTAATCCTCCAGCTTCCTGTATGAGTCGAATGAATTCAAACTGAAAAGTTTTTCTAAGCTTAGTAAAATTGAAATGATGAAATGTTTTGATTTTATCTTTTTTAAAAGAATAGATTAATTCAGGAATAAGACAATGGATGTGTGGATTCCATTTAAGGTCTTGTAAAAGTATGTATAGTTGTAATCATGCCAAATTCATTACGAACAGGAATATCTTTGAATATATAGTGAGTATCCGATAATTTTTTCTTTTTGAGTTTATCGGCAAGAGATTTATTGGTAAGAATGGAAATGGTGTTTCTAGAAGCAACAAACAAAAGATTGAGTCTAGAACGATCCTGTCTGAACCAGTTTCTAAGTTCTTCAGGAATAGTAAAGACAATGTTGATGTTAGCATATAAATAGGACTAGTCAAAAAGAGAAAATTTACGCCAGTGGTACAATAGAAAGAGGATGATTCAAAGACAAAGGAAGGCAAAAGAAAATGGCAAATAAAAAGAAACAGTTTGATCAAGAATTTAAACAAAATGCAGTCAATTATTGTTTAACACATCCAGAACTAAGTCGTAAAGAATGTGCTAAAAATTTAGGTATTGGAGATAGTACTTTATACAGGTGGAAGCAAGAAGCTAAAGCCAATAACAACCAGGCAACATTTAAAGGTTCAGGGAATCTAACAGAGGCTGAGCTTGAAAACAGACGTTTAAAACGTGAATTAAAGGATACGCAAGATGCTCTTGAAA